>DATGGM010000136.1:0-35991 GCA_035308525.1 Bryobacteraceae bacterium | reverse complement strand
CGCCAGGATTTGGGCGGCCTCCGGCCAGTCGAGCGCCAGGCTGCGCGCCATGGCGATGGAATCCACGTGCACGATCAGGGGACTCCCCCGCGGCCGGCCTTTCACCGCAAAGATCCGCGCCACCGCGCCGGCATCGAACGCGCTGGCGCCCAGCCCATAGACTGTCTCAGTAGGAAACGCCACCAACCCGCCGGAGCGGATTAACTCCGCCGCGCGCCGCAGAGTCTCCGGGTCTTCGCTCACTCCGGCAGCTCGCCGTCGCCCGCCGTCTTGCCGGTCTTGCGGAAGACCAGGTAAGCGTGGATCAGCGGCTCGATATCGCCTTCCAGCACACGTTCGACGTCGCCGATAGCCAGCTTGGTCCGGTGGTCCTTGATCATGCGGTATGGCGCCAGCACGTAGCTGCGGATCTGGCTGCCGAAATTGATGTCCAGCTTGGACGCTTCCGTTTTGGCGGCTTCCGCGCGCTTCTTGTCCATCTCGAACTCGTACAACCGCGCGCGCAACTGCTTCATGGCGCTGTCGCGGTTCTTGTGCTGCGAGCGCTCGTTCTGGCACTGCACGACGATGTTGGTGGGCAGGTGCACGATGCGCACCGCGGAGTCGGTCATGTTGACATGCTGGCCGCCTGCGCCGCCGGAGCGGAACGTGTCGATGCGCAGATCGTCCGGTTTGATGTCGATCTTGATCTCGTCGTCCACCTGCGGGTAAACGAAAACGGACGCGAACGATGTGTGCCGCCGCGCGTTCGCGTCGAAAGGCGAGATGCGCACCAGCCGGTGCACCCCGATCTCCGACTGGAGCAGGCCATAAGCGTTATCGCCGTTCACTTCAAACGTGACGGACTTGATGCCCGCACCCTCGCCCTCCAGGCGGTCCGTAATGACGGTGGAGAAGCCTTCGCGCTCCGCCCATCGCAAGTACATGCGCAGCAGCATCTCGGCCCAGTCCTGGCTCTCGGTGCCGCCCGCGCCGGGGTGGATGGTCACGATGGCGCTGCGCGCATCGTTCTCGCCGGAGAGCAGCATGGCCGTTTCCACCCGCTCCAGAAACTGCCCGAACGTCTGCAGATCGCGTTCGATATCGCCGTTCACGTTCTCGCCCTCGCGCGCCAGTTCGAAAAGGGTGTCCAGGTCGGAGGTCAGCGCGGCGATGCGCTGTTCGTTCTCGAGGCTGTTTTCCAGGCGCTTGCGCTCCTGCATGATCTTCTGGCTTTTCCCTGGCTGGCTCCAGAAGTCCGGCGCGGAGGTCTGTTCTTCTATCTTTTGCAGCTTGGATTTTTGCGCGGGAGCGTCAAAGATACCTCCGCACGGCCAGTGCCTGTTCGCGGAGGGGAGTGTATTGCCGTGCCAATTCAACTAGCGGAGTCATTACTTTCTCATCGTAGCACCCGGTCCCGCGCGCGTTCAATGCTTCCCGGCGGCCGGCTGTCCGGCCTGCATGCAGGGATTCCATTGGCCCACGTGCCCGAAATTGAGCACAGCCACCACACCACAGCGCGAGTCCCCCTTGCGCCGGCGGTGCACGATAGTCCGTTCGCAGCCGCCCACCTCCGCGGCGCAGCGGTAAACGTCGCCGCTCAGGCCGGGCCGCTTGTAGACCAGGTTCATTCGTCCGCAGAACGGGCACTTCATGTCCTCGCCTATCGGATGATATTTCATATAAAACATTATGCCCTATTACTGTTTCGACGTAAAGTGGTGGTACAAGAGGTGAATGCCCTTCGACCTGACCGGCCAAACCGCCATTGTCACCGGCGCCGCCACGGGCATCGGCGAGGCCATTGCCCACCGCCTCGCGCGCGCCGGCGCTGCCGTAGCGGTTGCCGACCTGAACTTCGAGGGCGCCTCGTCGGTGGCTGGGTCCATCGGCGGCGCGTCATTCGCAGTGCCCATCGACATCACCCAGTCCGATTCCGTGGATGCGGCTGTGGCCGAAGTGATCTCCCGCACGGGACGCATCGATATCCTGGTCAACAACGCGGGCATCGCGGGCCGTACGGCCCCCGTATGGGAGGTCAGCGACGAAGAATGGCAGCAGATCATCGCCGTGAATATGACCGGGATGTTTTACTGCTGCCGCGCCGTGCTGCCGCACATGCGCGCACGCCGATACGGCCGCATCGTGAATATCGCATCCATCGCCGGCAAGGAAGGCAATCCCAATATGTGCGGCTATTCCGCGACCAAGGCGGCGGTGATCGGATTCACGAAGTCGGCCGGCAAAGAAGTCGCCGTTGAAGGCATCTGCGTGAACGCCGTAGCGCCCGCCGTCGTGCGCACCAAAATCCTGGAACAGCTGACGCCCGCCCAGGTCGATTACATGACCGCGCGCATCCCCATGCGGCGCACCGGCACGCCGGACGAAATTGCGGCCGTGGTCCACTTCCTGGCCAGCCCGGATGCGTCCTTCGTCACAGGACAGTGCTACGACGCCAGCGGCGGGCGGGCTACTTATTAGCGGCGCACCCAGAGGGGCTCGTCCGGCTCACCCTTGTTGGGCATGCCCTTGGTCATTGACCAGCGGTGGATCCAGGAGAATCCGCCGGTTCCCACATAGCTCTCCGGCAGCCGGTAGGCGTCATCCCGCAGCGCGTCGGCCAATGACACAAAGCGGTAGCCGCGGCGGTGGAACATAGCCAGTATCTCCGGCATCTTTTCGGAATTGAGCTCATTCGCGTGCATCAGCATGATTTGTGGAAACTCCCGCCCTACCACCTCCACCGAGCGCACCTCGAAAAAAGCGATGACGGATTCCAGGTACGGCAGGTATTCGCGGTCAACTCTGGCGCGCAGCTCCGGACGCAGGCAGGCAGCCGCGAACATATAGTCGGAATTGTCCAGGGTCACGAAACCGTTCCGGTAATGATGATCGCTCAGGAACTGTTCGATGGCACGCTTGGTCTCCGCGGTGGCGCCGGCATGCAGCATGGGGTAACGGAAGAATTCGAGCTTTTTCCCATGCGCCTCCACGATTGGCCGGAGCACGGCCTCCGCCTTCAGGATGTCTTGTTCGTACTCCGCTACCGGTACGCGGTTCAAGTCCGCGTGCGACCACGTATGATTCCCCAGTTCTGCTCCGGCGTCCAGCCAGAGATCCAGGATGCGGCGCAGATCGGCGGCGTTGAGCTCGGTTCGTCCGGGATGGACGAATGCTGTCACAGGAATCTTCTGCTCGCGAAGGGGCGTAAGCAGGCGCTCCGTCATTTGGCGGATATCGGCAAAGGCCCGGCCGCCGCCATCTCCGCCGCGCGGCAGATCGTCGATGGTGATGGCCACCTCACGGCCGGCGCCGCCCGCGGCGAAGGACAGAGCCAGGAGCGCAGGAAGGATCTTCATAGGCAGCGTGCTCATCGGTGTGTCGAGAGGATAACATAACCTAGTGAAGACTTCGCGCCTGGTTATATCGTGCATCATCCTGATCGCCGCCGCCGTAGCGGCTTATCTGGCTTTTCCTCCCGTCCGGTTATTCGCGCTGGTGGCCGCGGGCCACAGCCCGGTATGCCCCATGTCGCATGCGGTGCAGTCCAAGGCCAATATGGATGAGAAGATCCGTATCAAGAACCGCATCCTGGCGGGCAGCCATCTGCTGAAAGAGGAGAGCGGCCTGGAACTATGGCACACGCCTAAGGGCCAGTTTTGGATTCCGAAAGGCAACCGCTACGTGCTGCCGTTCAACCTGGCGGAAATGGAGCAGCACATCTACGGCGCCGGCGACCACTTCATCCACGCCGGAGACACGGTGCTGGATTGCGGCGCCAGCGACGGCGATTTCACGCGCCAGGCGCTGGAGGCGGGGGCGCAGACGGTAGTGTCTGTAGAGATATCGCCCTCCAGCGCGGAATGCATCCGGCGTAACCTGGCTGCCGAAGCGGCCGCGGGTCGCGTAATCGTTTATCCCAAGGGCGTGTGGAACAAGGACGACACGCTCACCTTGAACGTGGACGACACCAACTTCGCCGCCAACAGCGTGGTGATGCATTCCGACTCGTCGCATCCCAGCGTGCTGGTTCAATTGACCACCATCGACAAGCTGGTGGCGGAGTTGAAACTGTCCCGCGTGGATTTCATCAAGATGGACATCGAAGGCGCGGAAGTGCCGGCCCTGGGGGGCGCGCGAGAGACCATCGCCCGGTTCAAGCCACGCCTGGCCATCGCCACCGAGCATAAGCCGGACGACCAGTACACCATTCCGGCGGCGGTGCGGCGGATTCGGTCGGATTATCAGATGGAATGCGGCCCGTGCCTGGAGGCTAACGGATACGTGCGTCCGGACGTCCTGTACTTCTGGTAGCCCGGCTTACCCGCGCCGGAGTACGGCACGCCTCTGGTAGGTTCTCCCCGGTACTAATCGCCGAACGAGCCGACTTCTTCGCGCTCTTCCACCCGCTCGACAGGCGCGGGCTTAGGCGCGAGCTGAATCGATCCCAGGGGCACCAGGTCCGGCGTGGGCTGCTCCTTGAGTACGTGCTGGCGGTAAAGCTTCGCCATGCGGGCGTTCTCTTCATCCTGCTTGATCTTAGCCGCGCGCGCGCGTAGCTTCTCTTCGCCGGAATTCTTGGCAATGCCCAGCTTATCCAAGTCGTGCTGCACTTCCGTGGTCACGATGCCTTCGCGCAGCACCATGGAATGGTCGGCGGTCTGCAGCGCGACCTTCTTGCCGCCCGCGAAGATTTCGTGGCGGCCGTGCTCGTCGTACCACTTGGTCAGCGTGGCGGTCATGTGCATCTTCTCGATAATGTTGCGCCAGCCGATGCCGGTGTTGTAGGCGCAGAACGAGATCTCGCCTTCCTGCGTGGCATACGGGATAATACACTGCTCGGTGCGCCGGAAATCGTAGTTGAACAGATCCTGGAACCACATGCCGGCGATCAGCAGAAAGTTCCAGCGGTCCTGGCGGCGCTTTTCGATGTCCGCCATGGTGCGGTCCGAGCCCACTTTGCCGTAGTTCTTGCCGGTGGCGCCAAAAGTCTTGTCCAACTTCTTCATCAGGTCGGTCAGCTTGAAGTGCGTGGGCGATTTGAAGGGATCGTAGTTGCGGGCGGTGGCCAACGCCATGCCGATAATCGAAAGCCACTTGCCGCGGGCCGCATCGTTGACGCGGGCGACATCCTTGGCCAACTGATCGGCATTCCAGAACGATGTGACAGGCGCCGATTCGCCGGTGAGCTTATCCACCATCACGGCCATGCCCACGCCGCAATTCGGATGGCAGCCGCAGCTCAACTGGCCCCATTGGTGCTCCGGACCGTGCACCAGGTCGGACCAGTCGGAGAAGGTGCTGATGAAGGACAGCGGGAACCAGTCACGGGCAGGCTCGCCCAGGCCGGTCTGATTCTTCACGTCGTGCGCCAGGTGCGCCAGCGTGTAGCGCTGGGCCATGCGGCGCTCGTCGGTAACGGCCTCGTCGCGGCCGGTGAACGACACCGGCTGGAACGAGAGGAACGGAATGCGCTTGGGATTATCCAGCGCGAACTGGATCACGCGCCCCACCTGCTCGTTGTTGATGCCGTTGATCAGTGTGATCACCGGCACGATATCCACGCCGTTGGTGTACAGGTTCTCGATGGCGCGCAGCTTCACGTCAAACAGGTTGCCCACCTTGCGGTGCGAGTTGGCTGCGTTGCCGATACCGTCGAACTGCAGGTACGCGTAGCGCAAGCCTGCGTCAGCAGCCTTGCGGCAAAATTCCGGACTCTTGGCGAATTCGATGCCATTGGTGGCTGCCTGCACACTGGTATAGCCGACTTTGCGGGCATACGACACGGCGTCCAGGAAGTACGGCGAAATAGTGGGCTCGCCGCCGGAGAACTGCACCGACATCTGGCGCTTAGGCTTGATCGAGATAGCGTTGTCGAGCAGAGTCTGGATGTCTTCCCAGGTGAGCTCATGCACGAAGCCCACCTGGTTGGCATCCATGAAACATGGATCGCACATCATGTTGCAGCGGTTCGTCAGATCGATAGTGAGGACCGAGCCGCGGCCATGCGTGATGGTGCTGGTGCCGTGATGATGCAAGTGGGAGTCGTTGTGGGCCCGAATATCGCGGCCCGGGAAGCACTCTTCCAAGTGCTTGAAGAACGCGGTGTCGATCGACATCACGTCTTCGAAGTGGCCGTGGATGGGGCAATCCTTCACCATCAGGATCTTGCCGTCGCGCTCGATGACCTTCGCCTTGATCTCGCCGATCTTCTCGTTCATCAGGACCGACATCGGCTTCCGGCCGTCGAGAATCTCCTGGCGCGCTTCGGGAACGCATTTCGGGCACAGCGAGTCGGTTTCGCGCGGCCAGCCCAACGGGGGCTTCGTCTTCTGATAAGACTTGAGCAGCGGCTTCTCCGACCAGCTGGGAATGAACCCCGGGTTCTGGTGGATCTGGTTCGCCTTATCGAAAACGGTCCAGGCCGCTTGCGCCGCGTAGGTCAGGGCTTTCTCGACGTATTTAATAGGCTTGTGCATTTTCCGCTTTGAACTCCTCGTGGCCAATTTTAGAAAACAGCGGTCGCGCAGTACGGCGCGGCCGCAGCGCGATGGTTCCAGTATATTTAATGATGGTTGACAGTTCCATGGATGGCCATCAAACTGTTGATTTCCTTGGTTGTACGGCAAGTTCGGGTGTTGAACGGGATATTTCCGCAGTTTGGCCGTCAGGTTACCGTAGGTTATTGAAAGCACAATGTTTAGTAAGCGAAACCGGCGGTGGCCCGGAAGCCGGTCCAATCAGGCCGAAGGCTCTGTCTTCTTGCGGCGTGGGGCGCGCTTTTTGGGCGGTGCGGCGTTCCCCGGCTCGGCGGTCTTGCGAGTGCCCCGCCGCCGTGGCTCCGGCTGCAGGATTTCCGCCGCCGTAGGTTGGCCGGCCACAATGGGCTGCGGCTCCTCCACTTCCTCTTCCGGGACTGCCTCGGGCGGAGGCTCCGGTGCGGCGGGCGGATGGAACTCCGGACCCAGATACACCATGAGACCCTTCTCTTCATCCGGGTTCACGCGCACTACGAGCTTGTCCTGCGCATAGTTCAGCAGCTCGCTGAATTCCTGGAATCCGTACTGCTTCCAGTCGTAATCGGCGTGCTCCTGCCTCACCCACTCGGCCAGTTCCTCGGTGACCACACCTTCGTCCATCTCCAGACGATGCGTTTCCAGCACATCCCGCAGCACGGGCAGAGCCGCTTCCGGCCGCACGCTCGATTTTTCCGGACCGGCGGCGCCGATGCGCTTGATCATGTAGCGCCCCTCGCCGCCAGTGACGTGTACGTAGTTGGCTTTTTGCAGCTTTTCCACGAAATCAGTGAAGGAACTCGACCCGTAGGCCTTCTCGCTGAAGGCTGAATCCAACTGCAGCATGGTGGATTTCAGCAGCCCGAGCTGCGGCCGCACACTGCGGCGCTCGAGAGCTTGCAGCGCGCGCTCCACTAGGGGCATGGCCTGCGCCAGATCGAGCGGGGCGGGGCGCCGGTGGGGTTGCTGGCCGCGCTGCTGTTGCGGCTGCGGCCCGGAGGATTGGTGCGCTATCCGCGGCTGCTGCGCAGGTTTGGGCTCGTCCAGCAGCGATTCGTAGCTGATGAACTCGTGACAGTTCTTCTGCAGAATGGTGCTGGTGAAAGCCTTGCCGCCCAACACGAATACGCGCTTGTCGTATTGCTTCAATTTGTTCAGCAACGCAATAAAATCGCTGTCGCCGCTGACGATGGCGAATGCATTGATGTGATCGTGCGTGAAGGCCATCTCCAAGGCGTCGAGAGCCAGGTTGATGTCGGCCCCGTTCTTATCGCCCCGCGGCGACGGATCGCGCTGTACCATTTGCACCGCATGCTCGGTCATGGCGCGAGTGGCGGCTTCCTGCCGTCCCCAATTGGCGTAGGCCACGCAGGTGACGATTTCACCGCGTTCCTTCAACGCGTCCAGCACGGCGGCCACGTCAAATTCCCGGTGCAGCGTGGATTTGACGCCGATCTCGATGTTATCGAAATCGATGAACACGGCCAGTTTCAGTTTGTCTTCCATTGAACTTCCTTTTGAGGCGCTCGACTCAGGCGTTTGCCGGGTGGCAATCGCGTCAGCTTCCACACAAATGGCTGGCGCTGATGGTGTCGTTTTTGCGGCTCGCGGCCGCGCGCTACGGAAAACCAAACCGGTTCTCGAGGACGGGCAGCCTGTACATCAGTTTATCCTAAAAGCTGACGCTTATGGCAATAAGCCTGCGCGCGGGGTGCCTGATGTTCGCCGGCGGCCTGTCCCTGGCCGCTCAGATGCACACTGTTCAGTACCGGGCCGGCGCCCGGTTATGGACCCTCGGCAGCGGTTCGGTGGAATACCGGCTGCGGCAATCGGCTGAGGGTATCGTCTTCGATTATTTCGGACCCGCCGGCAAACCGGCTTGGCCGCCGGGCGGCGCTGCGAGCGAAATCTCCGGCGTGGTGGAAGGCCAGAGCGTCAGCCCGGAAGCGCTGGAGCTGGTGAAGTCAGTACCGGCTGATTCGGAGTTGATGCTGCGGTACCGCCACCGCCGGCTGCCCCTCGAAATCGAAGCAGTCTACGGCGTGCATGGGGACACGATCATGCGGCGCCTGACGCTGATCAATCGCGGAAACCACGTGTTGCACGTGGAGTCGCTGCCTTCGCTCACATGGCGGCTGCCCGAGGGCGATTATGACCTGACCTATTTATGGGGCGGTTGGGGACAGGAACGGCAGCTCGCCACTGAGCCGCTATCGGTCGGGCGCCGGGCCTTCACCGCCGATCGCGGACGATCCACCAACGGCTACGCAGCGTGGTTCGCCCTGCGTGACCGCGGCCGCGGTGTCGTCTACGTGGCTCAGCTGGCATGGTCGGGCAACTGGCACATGAGCTTCGATCGCCCGCCGGCCGCCGGCAGCCAGAAGGCCAACCAGGCGCCTCTGGCCGTCGAAATGGGCATGCGGTTCGATTTTGGCGGCGCGCTGGCACTTCCGCCGGGCGCGTCATTTGCGCTGCCGGAAGCGGCGTTCACCGCATCGGACGGCGATCTGGATGATGCCGCCAACCGCTTGCACCGGTACCAGCGGCAAAATGTGATCCCGCATCGGCCCGCGGGCGATCCGCTGCTGGTGCAATTCAACTCCTGGTATCCGTTGGCGGAAAAGGTCCCCCTGCAGGAACTGAAGCATAGCGCCGACGTGGCGGCGGAATTGGGGGTGGAGGCGTTCGTGCTCGATTCCGGCTGGTACGTGAAGCAGGACTGGTCGCGCGAATTGGGCGACTACCAGGCGAACGCCGCCAAGTTCCCGAACGGCTTGCAGGAGCTCTCGCGCTACGTGCGCGCCAAAGGCATGCAGTTCGGATTGTGGGTCGAAATCGAAAATGCCGGCATCGACTCGGGACTCGCACGCGCCCATCCGGACTGGTTCCTCGCTTACAACGGCACACCGATTCTCAAGGATCAGCGGCATCAACTGAACTTCGCCAAGCCGGATGTGCGCCAATGGGCGAGCGCTACGGTGGACCGCCTGATCCGCGACTACGGCCTCGGCTGGATCAAAATCGACTACAACATCGATATCGGCGAGCGCTTCGATCCGCCCGGCGATACGCGCACCGGGGATGTGCTCTACCGGCACGTGCAGGCGTATTATGCGTGGCTGGATGAGCTGCGCGCGGCGCATCCGGGATTGTTGGTGGAGAATTGCGCGAGCGGCGGGCTGCGGTTCGACCTTGGCATACTGCGGCACTCCCACACCACCTGGCTCTCGGATATGGTGACGCCGCGCGAATCGGCGCAGCTCGCCTACGGTTGCACGATCGAGTTCGCGCCGGAAGTCTGCAATCATTGGATGGTGGGCGATGACGACCACGGCCATGTGGATCAGGCCAAGCCGCCCGGATGGTGGGATTTTCTGTTCCGCATTCCCATGAACGCGCAATTCGGCATATCCAGCCGGGTGTTCGAATGGAGCCCGGAGCTGCGCGCGCGCGCTGCCGCGAATGTGGCCATGTACAAGCGGCTGCGCGAAGTCATCGAGGGAGCCGATGTTTACCATCTCACCGCGCAGCCCGCGCATAACGACCCAGAGGGGTGGATGGCGATGCAGTACGTTTCGCCGGATGCGCGCCGCAGCGTCGTGCTGGCCTACCGGCTAGGCAACATCCAACCGCGAGAGATCTTCAAGCTGCGCGGGCTCGGCGCGGGGACCTACCACGTGAGCCAGGATGGGCGCCCGATCGGCGCGTACACCGCGAAGGAACTATCGGGCACGGGGCTGGCGCTACAGTTGGACGCGGAATGGCGCGCGGCCGTGGTGGAGTTGACTTCCGCTAGCGGTCCTGAAAAAATGAAGTGAAGCCCCCATCGTGCGGATGTGGCGGAATTGGCAGACGCGCTAGATTCAGGTTCTAGTTCTCGCAAGGGAGTGGAGGTTCAAGTCCTCTCATCCGCACCAAAACGAAGCCAAAGAATTACTGTCCAATAATTGTCGGCACTGATGTGAACGTATTGAACGGACTGAACCGCAGCCCGAGACCCGCAACCCCACCCGTGGCTGTGCTCTGGAAAGTAACGATGCCTCGCTTTCCTGCCGTCGGCTGCAATGTAGAAGGCAGATCGAACGACGTGTGGCCGCTCGCGGCGACCTCAACGGTCTGTGAGCCGAGCTCATTTCCGCTATCGTCCCACATGGTGGCCGTGATGTTTGCGGATGACACCGATAAGTTTGCCAATGCAACACCCATCACGAAGCCCGCGGTGTTGTCGTAAGGAAGCGTAAACGTGGATGGGAACTGGCTCTGAAGCGGAACGGTGCCCTCTTGGGGCGAGCCCGTCTGTGGTGTCCATCGAAAAATCGCGTAACCGCCAATCGAGACCGTACTGAGAACATCAGCCCATCCCACAACGGTGGATGCCACTTGATCGCCCATGGATATAAGCAGCGTTGTGTTCGGATTCAGCGTCGTACTCACGGACGCGGCAGTGGTTGTTTGCGAGACGCCCTGTTGCGTTGTCGTGAGCGGCAGAGTCAAGGCGTTGCCAAGATCGTCATGCAGCGCTACCGTCACTGGAACCGCGGCCGCCGAAGTGTTGGCGAGTGTTACCACCGTGCTCCAGCCGCCACCGGCGGCGATGTGAGACAAGACTCCTACTCGGGCAGGAGGCTGAGGCTCATCGGAGTTCAACTGGATTCCGGGCGTAGGATAATTGTCTCCTACTTGATTCAGCGGCGCTAGTTTGTCATTAATCCACAACCCGCCGTTCACTCCCTGGTCGTTGAACCACCAAAAAGCCGTGTTCCCGGTCCCCACAGTCAAGACCAGCCAGTACTTCTTCCCCGAGGACAACAACGGATGCACTATCGACACAAGAGTTGTAAGCGGCGGCGCTGATGCTGGCAGGGAACCACAACAAGTTTGGATTACAGGTATACTCCAGCTTTCGAGCAACGTTCCCGGCGCACTATAAAAATCCGTATACAGCCCCGCCGTGATTGGCGTTGTGCTGGATGTCTGGGATACCGCGGTTACAATACTCGCAAGATTCCCGCTGCCGGTGGCTGTAAACGTAGTGCCTTCGAAGCCACCGGTCGTTGTCCATTGAGAAGAGACCGATTTGCCGGGAAAGGTCCCGCTAATGTTGCTGTATATTATACTCGCCGCCGACAGGTGCAGGGGTATCAAGCAAAGAATCAACCTTTGCACAACACCAACAACGGCTCTCTTCGACAACATCCAGGATCCTGCATCACTGCCGAACATGAACACTCCAGGACCATCCAATATCGACAATTCGGACGGTACAATCGTATTTTACGCAGGTTATGGTGAGAAGCGGATATTTACTTTGGTTATAATCCCAGGCCCCGCCCGCTTAAGCGTGACGCGACCATGAGACCAGCCGGCCCAGGCAGGCGCACGTGGTGGATATCCTGAAAACCTGCGCCGCCCAGCCAGCCGGTAAACTCCATGCCGCTGTAGCTGCTCCCGCCTCGCGTGCCGACCAGCATGTTGAGCGCAAACAATGCGCCCCATTTAGGGGCCGTCTTATCGGGGTCGAGAATAAAGTCCTGAATCACGATCCGGCCGCCGGGAATCAGTGCCGCATAGCAGCGCCGCAGCAGATCACAATTCTCCTCCGGACTCAGCATATGGCAGATTGCCGAGACAAACGCCAAGTCATAGTCGTGGCCCAACGAATCCGACCGCAGGTCAGCCGCGCGGACGGAAACGCGATCGGCGACGCCGGCTTTCCGGATGTGTTGCTGTGCAATTGGCGCCACCGTGGCCAGGTCCAAGATGTCGGCCTGCAACAGCGGGTTAGCTTGGGCGAAGGCAATGGAGTAGGCTCCCGACCCGCCGCCTACATCCAACATCCGGCGGACTCCCGCCGCGCCAACGGCCCGCACGACGTGAGGCGCTCGCTCGGTGGCATTGCGGTGCATTGCTGCAAGGAACGCCTCCGTCCATTCCTCGCTCCGAACGGCGGGGTCCCGAGACTCCATCGCGGCGCCGGCGCGCACGCAATCGGTCAGGGTGGACCATCGCGGCCAAAGATACGCCGTGTGCAGCAGGGCCGGGCGCGCGTTGTCGGGCGACGTCCCGGAGAAATAACGCACCGCCATCGCGGTATTCCGGAAACTGTCCGCCTGCTTGACCAGCAAGCCCATGGCTGCGAGCGCATTCAAGAGCATCTCCGTGGCACGCACGCCGGTTTTCATCTTCACCGCCGCGACGTCCGCGCTGGCGCCATCTCCCACCGCGGTAAACAGGTCCAGCTCAAGCGCGGTTAGAATAACCCGGCTCTCCTGGAATGCGCGAATGCGGCCGTTCAAATCATCCGGCAGCGATCCGCTAGCTTCGCGCGCACGGAAGGCGGCCAGCATTCTTTCCCGGTTTGCCAGAATCTCCACCCGCACATCGGCGGCATCGGTACGGGCGAGGCGCTCCACCACGATGCCCTTCTGGAAGTGTGACTGGACAATCTCCGCGGCATCCTCGGGAGTGACGCCGGAATACCAGATCCCTTCGGGATAGACGATCATATTCGGCCCGTGTTCACACAACCCCAGCGAGCCGCACGCGGTTAGCTGGACCTCGTCTTCCAGGCCGCCCGCGCTGATCTCCCGCCTCAACGCATCCAGAACCTTGCCTGACCCTCTGCCGGAACAGCAGGGCACACCATCGGGCTTTTGCTGATCACAGACAAAGACGTGAAACCGAAACGCTTCCATAATCGCCTGATGTTTTCAGAGTATCAGAGTGCTTGCACTGATTCTTCAAGGGCGGCGCTGGCTGATGGCAGGCTCGCGAGGAACGAGCGCCTTCCAAATCGGTTCCACCCATTCGTCCTTATCCATGTCGTAGGCGACGAAGTCCGAGTCGAACTGCCAGTAGGTCCACGCCCAGCCGAGTGACTCGGCCGTGCGCGCGACGTGCGCGATGTAGCGCACGCGCGAATCCATGTCGCCCTTGTCGTAGACGCCGAACTCGCCCAGAAGGATAGGCCGGCCACACGCCTTCGACCACTCCGCGACACCCGCGAAATCCGTCTCCACTTTGCGCTTTTCGACATCGGTTCCCCACGTTATGCCCGACAGATTCGCGGTCGCCCGGTTCCACGGCGCACCTTGATGGGTGAACGTCATCGGCAAATAGTAATGCACCGTCACGATGATATTGTGGTCGTCCGCCGGCAGTTCCAGCGATTTGAGAGCAGTAATACTGTTCCAGACCGCGGGGCCGATAACGACGGTCCGTGCCGGATTCGTGGCACGAATGACCGCCAGGTTCTCCTTGAGCATTTCGTTCCAGATCGCCGGCGTAATCTTGCTATTCGGTTCGTTGAGGATCTCGAACATCACGTTCGCGGGCGCATCCTTGTAATGTTCGGAAATCTGCCGCCAGAAGGCTTTCAAGCGCGGCCGGCAGGTTTCCGTATTGTTGCCGCACGGTCCGAAATCGTGCTCGTCCACAATGACCATCAGATGATTGGCCAGCGCACGATCGATGGCCCAGTCGAGCGTGCTGAGCCACTCCGGGTCGAACTGGTTAGCGGAATCCATGTGCAAGAAGGCTTGCAGATTCAGACGCACAGTCTGAAAGCCGCCGTCGTGGATGCGCTGGAAGTGGCGCTCTTTGAACCTGGCCTTGACGAAGTTGGCCCAGAGCGGATCGTAACCAATAATGTTGACGCCGCGGCCCATGCGCTTCACCTGCTCGAAAGCGTCCACCGGCTGGAAAGATGGCTCCGCGCTGCGTCCGGGCCGCTCGAACTCCAAATAGTCAATGTTGAAGTTCCCCTCCTTCAGTACGGAGAGGGTCATGACGTGCAGGCCCTTGTCGAGCTGCACTTCGGCGAGCCGGCGGGAGATCCGCCACTTGTGCCAGTGACCCGTGGTGGGGAGCGCGATCGGGCCAGCCGGCGGAACATCGTCGAAGGCCAGACTGATCTCAGCGGAGCCGGCGCGGGAGGAAAGGTGCGCCGATACTATGTACTTGCCGGTTTCGCGTACCTGCACGGTGTACTTTACCCACTCACCCGGCGCGGTCCAGCCGAGATACAATTCGCCGGGCTTCTCGTCGGCGCCGTCCACGGTCTTGTCGATGCCCGTCTTCGTATAAGAGATATCGACGCCCTCGTTCTTGCGGAAGCGATCCACCCACTTATCGCCGGTGTTCAGCTTGCCGCTGCCCTGGTTCCCGGCGTCGGAGTCGTTGTAGGCCACGCCCTGGCCGCCGAGGTCGTAAAACTCAGCCTGCACCTGTCCGGGAATCGCCTGCGGATGTCCAAGGAATGGTCTGCCGCGGTATTCGCTCGGGATCTCCGCGCTCACGCCACAAACGATCATGGCGGCGAGCGGCAGGAATCGCAGCGCCTTCGGAACGATACTTATTCTTGTACTCATTTGGGTTTGAGATACGATTGTCTCAATCTTCCGGAGCCATCGCAAGGCCCTTGACCATCGTCCACTAGTTACAACCTGAGATGTTATCCTGCCTCGACCCCAGTCACTCCTCGCGCAGGGCTGCAATCGGATCAATCCGCGTCGCCCGCCAAGCCGGCGCCGCGCAGGCGGCCAACGCCGTCACCAGCAGTACCCCCGCCACCAGCACCAGCGTCAACGGATCCCGCGCGCTTACCCCGAACAGCAGGCTCTGCAACACTCCCGTCAATGTCAGGCTCGCGAGCACCCCCAGCACCAGTCCCCAGAACACCAGGATCATCCCTTGCGCCAGCACTTCCCACAACACGTTGCCGGTCGCCGCCCCCAGCGCCATCTTGATCCCGATCTCCCGTGTCCGCTGTCCGACCGAGTACGAAATCACGCCGTAAACGCCCAGCACCGTCAGTAGCCCCGCCAGCCCGCCGAATGACGCGAACAACGTCGCGCCCAGCCGCGGCGCCCACAGCGACTCGTAGATCACCCGCGGCGCGGTCTCCAGATCCGACACCACCACTTCACGGTCCAGGCTCTGCACCTCGCGCCGCACCGTGCTCAGCACCGACTCCGGCGCTGTCTTAGCCCGCACCCACAACGTCGTCGCCGGCGTGTAGTTCTGCCACAGGCCCAGGTAGATCATCAGTTGCGGCGCCTCCGCCAGGCTGATGTAACTGCTGTCCTTCGCTACCCCCACCACCTCCACCGGCGCGTCCTGGCCGGAAAAGCGCAATCGCGCGCCAATGGGATTCTTTCCGCGCCAGAACCGCCGCGCCATGGTTTCATTGATCACCGCCACGCGCGGCCCGCTCTCCCCGTCGGCTTCGGTGAAAGGCCTGCCCCGCAGCAGGGGCGTGCGCACCGCCTGAAAATACCCCGGCTCCACCGCATTGACCAACGCCACCGCGTCCGGACTTGCGCCCCTGGCCTGCCCTTCCACCGAGAAGCTGCGCGCCCGTGGCACCAGGAACGGAGCGTTGCTCGCCAGCGTGGCGGCCGCCACCCCCGGCAGGCTGCGCACCCGTTCCAGCACGCGCGCGTAAAACGCCTGGGCCGCCGCCTCGCTGAGCGCGCGCGCCTTCACGTCGAGCGATAGCGTGGCTATATGCGCCGCGTCATATCCCGGATCGATCGCCTCCGCGTAGCGCAGGCTGCGGATGAACAAACTGGCACCTGTGAGCGCCACCGCCGACATCGCTACCTGGATCAGCACCAGCACCGTGCGCAGGTTCACGCGATGTCCCGCCCGCGTCCACGGGCTGCGCCGCTCCCTTAGCTCGCTCGCCAGGTCCGTGCGTGTGGCGCTCAATGCCGGCGCCAGGCCGAACGCCACCGCCGCGACTACCGCCATGAGCAGGGTGAAGCTCAACGCGCGCCAGTCGAAGGTCAGGCCAGCCTCACCTTTCAGCATCCAGGGCGGCCGGAATGACCACAACAGGTCGCGCGCCCAGCGCCCCAGCGCTAGCGCCGCCGCCGCGCCTACCAGCGACAACAGCGCGCTCTCCGTAAGCAGTTGCGCGATCAGGCGTCCCCGGCTGACTCCCAGAGCGAGCCGCAGCGCCATCTCCTTTTTCCGCCCGGCCGCCCGCACCAGCAGCAGGTTCGCCACATTGGCGCAGGCGATCAGCAGCACCAGCACGCTGGCGCACAACCCGGCCCCGCCCGCGCGCACGAAGCCCTCCCGCGATCCGGGTTGAATCAGCGAATCCGTCAACGGGATCAGCGTGACCGTACGCCCACGGTTGTCCGCCGGATAATCGCGCGCCAGTTGCGCCGCTAGCGCCTTCATGTTGTCCTCCGCCCGCCGCCGGCTGACGCCTTCCTTCAATCTGCCCGTCACCTGGAATAACAGCGCCTTGCGATGCTCGATCCAGTCTGCCATCGGAAACATCTGCTGGTACATCATCAGCGGTACCCACAGATCCGTGTTCAGCAGCGCGCTAGTGCCGCGAAAACCCTTGGGCGCCACGCCGATGATGGTGTAAGGGCGATTGTTCAACGCGATGGCGGCCCCGATCGCGGTGCGGCTGGAGCCGAATTGCCGCGTCCAGAACCCATAGCTGATCACCACCACCGCGTGCGCCCCCGGCGCGCCATCTTCCTCGGGCAGGAACGTCCGCCCCGCAGCCGCACTCACCCCCAATACGTCGAAGAAGTTTCCGCTCACCATCTGCGCGTATAATTCCTGCGGATCAGCATCGCCCGTGAGAGTCACTCCGAAACTGGTCATCAGCGCCAGTCCTGAGAAGGCCGTGTTCCGGTCGCGGTAGTCTTTGTAATTCGGATACGAACAGTAGAGGTAATCTGGGTTACCGCGGTCCCGCGTATAGAGCGAGACCAGGCGCGCCGGGTCTCGTACCGGCAGCGGCTGCAGCAGTACCGCGCTTACCAGGCTGAATATCGCCGTATTCAGCCCGATTCCCAGCGCCAGCGACGCAATGGCTACGCCCGTGAATGCCGGATTGTTCCGAAAACCGCGCAGCGCGTAAACCAGGTCCCGCATCCAGGCTTAAGTATATGATGAGTGCTCCATGGAATGACAGGCGTGTGCATGTTGTGCATTACTGTGCATCTTTTAATGCTGAAGCAGTGGGTTCAGTATGCCGAACACGCTGGATATTGACCATCGCCGATCCCACCTGCCCCCCGCTCCCCTGCGCCATGTGGCCCGCTGGATCCTGCCCTACGAACGATTCTGGAACGGGCGCCTCGATCGCCTGCAGGACTTCTTCGCTGCTGAAAATGAGCAACCCGAGTGAGTCTCACCGAAATCATCATCACCGGCATGATCTCCGCACCGCCTGGAACACCTGGGTGTCAAAGCCACCAAAGGTGTGGAGTCCACGCTCACCTTCGAGCCACGCGGCGCCCATGCTCGCCGAGCGTTTCGTTCCCCACCCTGCCGCCTGAGATAGAATGAGATCCTCTATCTCATGAAACAACTCTGCCTGCTCCTGTGCCTCGTGTCCCTCGCCCGCGCGGACCACGTCACCATCCTGCGCGACGAATACGGCGTGCCGCACATCTTCGCCGCCGACCCGGCCAGCGCGGCCTTTGGCTCCGGCTACGCGCAGGCCGAGGACCGCCTCGAAGAACTGCTCAAGAACTATCGCCGCGCCGAAGGCACCATGGCGGAAGCCTTCGGCCCCGAGTTCTTCCGCGACGACTGGCGCCAGCGCGTCTGGCGGCATCGCCTGGTCGCGCAACAGCGCTACCAGGACTTAAGCCCCCGCAGCCGCCAGATCATCGAGGCGTTTCAAGCGGGCGTGCGGCAGTTCATGCAGGAGCATCCCGCGCAGGTGCCCGCCTGGGCGCCCAAGCTCGAGCCATGGCAGTTGGTGGCCCTGGGCCGCTACATCATCTGGGGCTGGCCCGAAGGTGAAGCCGGCGGCAAACTGCTGCACGCCGGTATCCAGCCAGATCCGGCCGCCTATCACGGCTCCAACGAAATGCTGCTGTCGCCGGCACGCACCGCCAACCATGCACCCATCGCGGTCGTCGACCCGCACCTGAGCTGGTACGGCGCTTTCCGCTTCTACGAAATGCGCATCTACGGCGGCGATCTGGAGTTCTCAGGCGCCTGCATCCTAGGCCTGCCCTTTCCGGTGCTCGGCCACAGCCGCTACGCCTCCATCGCCATGACTACCGGCGGCCCCGACACCTCCGACGTTTACGAAGAAGAGGTCAAGGACGGCAAGTACAGATTCCGCGACGAATGGCGTCCGCTCGAATCGCGCAGCGAAAAGATCGGTGTCAAGGTCGGGGACAAGATCGACTGGAAAGATGTCACCATCGAAGCCACGCTGCATGGCCCTATCGTCGCCCACAAGAACGGCAAGTCGTACGCGGTGGCAATTCCTTATGCCGAACAGGTCCGCCTGATGGATGAAAGCTGGGATATGGTCACCGCCCACAACCTGGCCGAGATGAAGAAAGCGCTCTCCCTGCTCCAGTTGATGGCGCAGAACATCATGGTGGGCACCGTGGATGGCGACATCTACTACGTGCGTAATGGACGCGTTCCCGTGCGGCCGAAGGGCTGCGATCCGTCGCAGCCAATGCCCGGCGCGACCGGCGCCTGCGAATGGCAGGGCCTGCACCCGTTTGAGGACCTGGTGCAGGTCACCAACCCGCCGCAGGGATACATGCAGAACTGCAACGTCTCGCCGTTCGCCATGATGAAGGACTCGCCTCTGGTGCCCGAGACTTATGCCGGGCATCCCTACCTCTATAATGACGGCCGCACGCCGCCGCATCAGCGCGCCGCCATGATGGTGGACCTGCTGGATGCCGCGCGCAACGTGACCGCCGAGCAGGCCATCGCCATCGCCTTCTCGCCCCAGGTGTGGCACGCCGAGTTGTGGCAGGATCGCATCCGTGAAGCCGCGCCGGATAGCGGGTTCGCCCGCCTGCTGGCGTCCTGGAATCGCCGTAGCGACGCGGATTCTCGGGCGGCGCTGGCCTTTTACCTTTTCAAAATGTCGCTCGAAGGCCAGCTTAAGCGCGCCGTGGAGCCGCCCTCCAGCCTGACGGCCGAGGAAATCCGCGCGGCGCTGGCCAAGGCTGAAGAGCGGCTGAAGTCCGAGTTCCCGCCCGATGCGGTCTTCGGCACGCTGTTCCGCGTGGGCCGCCAGGGTGCAAACCGCACCTGGCCCGTCAGCGGAGGGTCGCTACGCGACGCCGGCATGGCCACCCCGCGCGCCGTCAGCTTTGATAAGGTGGGCGGCCAGATGGTCGGCCATACCGGCCAGACCTCGACCCAGATCGTCATTCTGACCAAGCCGCCGCAGTCCTACATGGTGATTCCGCTGGGTGAGAGCGACCATCCGGATTCACCGCATTTCGATGATCAGGCCGAGAAGCTATTCAGCCAAAGCCGGGTCAAGCCCACCTATTTCCTCAATCGCAAAGAGCTGGAAAATCACGTCACGAAACGCGAAGATCTGGACTTCAAGAGTCGGTGATGATGCGGGGAAGTGTCGCCATGCAGGTGGCCCCACCTGATTTAGGGCGTGGCGATCCGCTGCAGGAACCGCTCCCGGATCTGTTCGGCGGTGCCGTTGTCCGGCGCGATGACGAGAATAGTATCGTCGCCGGCCAGCGTACCCACCACCTCCGGCCACGCCTCGGAGTCCAGCGCCACCGCCACGGAATTGGCGTGGCCCGGCGACGTTCGCAGCACCACCAGATTTTGAGCGATGCGCACGTCGTGCAGGAATTCGGCAGCCAGCGTGTCGAAGGACGGCCCGGTTTCCTCGGCCAGCATCTCGCGATAGCCTTCGCGGGTTTTCACCAGCCGCAGCTCCCGGATGTCGCGTGACAGCGTTACCTGGGTGGCGGCAATGCCGGCCTGCTGTAACTCGCGCGCCAGGTCTTCCTGCGTGTGGACGCTTTTCGCGCGAATGAGCTTCAGGATCTGGCCGTGGCGGTACGCTTTGCTCATAGCATTTGGGCGAGCCGCGCGCGCGCCTCTGCGAGCGCCCGTGCCACCGTCTGCGGGCCGGTGCCGCCGGCAATCTCGCGGGACCGCAACCCTTCCCGCGGATCCAGCAGCCGCGCCATGTCGGCAGTGAATTCAGGCGCGAACCGCGCCAGATCCTCCGCGTTCCAGTCGGCCGGCTGCTTGCCGTTGCGCACGCTTTCGAGCACCAGCCTGCCGACCAGTTGATGCGCCTGATGAAAAGGTGTGCCGGCGCGCGCCAGAGCTTCCGCCAGATCCGTGGCCACCACCCAGCTTTCCTGCGCGGCGGCCAACGGCCGCTCCGGCTTCAGGCGCGCCGATTCGATCACAGCGCGCGCCATCTCCAGCGACCCGGAAACCTGGTCAGCCGCATCGAATAGCGGCTCCTTGTCCTCCTGCATGTCCCGATTGTAGGTCAGGGGCAGGCCTTTCATGGTGACCATCAGGGAAGTCAGGGTGCCCAGCACCCGCCCGCACTTGCCGCGGATCAGCTCCAGCGAATCCGGATTCTTCTTTTGCGGCATCAGGCTGGAGCCGCTGGTGACTTCATCGCCCAGTTCCAGCCAGGCGAACTCTTCCCCGGAGTAGAGAATCCAGTCTTCGGCGAAACGGCTCAAGTGCAGCATGGAGGTGGCCGCGGCGTACAGGAAATCGAGCGCGAAGTCGCGGTCGGCTGAAACATCCATGCTGTTGGCGGTCAGCGCGTCGAAGCCCAGGTCCTGGGCCATGGCCTCGCGGTCGAAGGGGAATCCGCTTCCGGCCAGCGCTCCGGAGCCCAGCGGCATTACATTGGCGCGGCGGCGGGCTTCGGCGAAGCGCTCGCCGTCGCGCGCGAACATCTCGAAGTAAGCCAGCAGGTAGTGCGGCCACAGCACCGCCTGGGCGCGGCGTGTGTGCGTGTATCCCGGGATCACGGCAACCGGATAGCGTGCGGCGCAGTCTACCAGCGCCTGCATCACGCCCACCAGCAGTTTGCGCGTGCGGTCGCACTCGCCGCGCAGCCACAAGCGCAGGTCCAGCGAGACCTGCTCGTTGCGGCTGCGGCCTGTATGGATCTTACCGGCCACCGCGCCGGCGTGTTCCTTAAGTTTGCGGATCACCAGCGTGTGGACATCTTCATCGTGCGCGTCCGCGAAGAACTCCGGCTCGGCGGCTTCTTCGCGAATCTGGTCCAGGGCTTCCACAATGCGGGTGCGCTCGTCTGAGGTGAGGATGCCGGCCTTCTCCAGCGCGCGCGCGAAAGCCTGCGAGCCCTCGATATCGGCGCCGATCAGCCGCCGGTCGAAATCCAGCGATCCGGAAAACCGCTCAAAAATTTCTGAGGGGCCCGTTTCGAAGCGGCCGCCCCAGAGTTTCATGCGACTGAGGCGGGCTGGGAGCCCGCCGCGGGCGTCGTGCCTGCCCCACTCAGCGCGGCGCGCACCTTGATCGGCAATCCGGTCAGGTTGATGAAGCCCAGCGCGTCCTTCTGGTCGTAAGAAGCGCCCATGGTGAAGCTCGCGATATCCAGCGAGTATAACGAATAGGGCGACTTGCGGCTCAGCGGCTGCAACTTCCCCTTGTAGAGCCGCAGCGTGATTTCGCCGGTTGTGGTCGTGGCGACAGCCGCGAAGAAGGCATCCAACGCTTCACGCAACGGCGTGAACCACAGCCCGTTGTAGACCATCTCTGCGTAATCGAGCGCCAGCCGCTGCTTGTAATGCAATGTCTGGCGGTCGAGCGTGAGGGCCTCCAGCTCGCGATGGGCGGCATAGATCAACGTGCCACCGGGCGTCTCGTAGCAGCCACGCGATTTCATGCCGACGAAGCGGTTCTCCACCAGATCGATCCGCCCGATGCCATGCTCGCCGCCGATGCGGTTGAGCGTCTCCAGCAATTCCACAGCGCTCATCCGGCGGCCGTCGACGGAAACCGGAACGCCCGCTTCGAAACCGATGGTGATGTCAGCCGGCGTGTCGGGCGCTTCGCGCGCGCTGCGCGTGAGCATCCAGATATCGTCGGGCGCGGCGTTGGCCGGATCTTCCAGTGCGCCTCCCTCGTGCGAGATGTGCCAGATGTTACGGTCGCGGCTGTAGATCTTGGTGGTGGATTGCGCGATCGGCACGTTGTGCGCCGCGGCGTACGCAATGGCATCCTCGCGCGATACGATGGCCCATTCGCGCCAGGGCGCGATCACCGTGAGATGCGGCGCCAGAGCCTTATAGGTCAGCTCGAAGCGCACCTGATCGTTGCCTTTGCCCGTGCAGCCGTGCGCCAAGCCGTCGCAGCCCGTACGCAGCGCCACTTCCACCTGCTTCTTGGCCAGCAGCGGCCGCGCCACGGAGGTGCCCAGCAGGTACTTGTGCTCGTAGACGCCCCCGGAACGCACCAGCTTCCAGAGATACTGGGTGACGAACTCTTCGCGCATGTCCTCGATGTGTACTTCCGAGGCGCCCGTGCGCAAGGCTTTCTGTTCCAGACCGCTCAGCTCGTCGGCGCCCTGGCCGATATCGCCGCAGACCGCCACCACCTCGCAGCCGTAATTCTCCTTGAGCCAGGGAATGATGACAGAGGTATCCAAGCCGCCCGAGTAAGCCAGGGCGACCTTCTTCGGCTTATTCATAGTTAATCTGATTATCCCAGCATCATGAGCAGCAGCGCCTTCTGCGTGTGCAGGCGGTTCTCGGCCTGATCGAAAACCACCGAGCGGCTGTGCTCCATGACGGCATCGGTAACTTCTTCGCCGCGGTGCGCGGGCAGGCAGTGCATAAAAACGGCATCGGGCCGCGCCAGGGCGAACAACGCGTCGTTCACCTGGTAGGGCGCGAACGCCTTGCGCCGCTTGGCGGCTTCTTTCTCCTGGCCCATACTGGTCCAGACATCCGCATACACGGCATGCGCGCCCTCCACGGCGGCTGCGGGGTCCGCGGTAAGCTGCAAGCTGGAGCCGGAAACGGCGGCCAAGCCATCGGCCTGCGCCACGATTTCGGGATTTGGTTCGTAGCCGCGCGGCGTGGCGATGGCGAAATCGATGCCCAGGCGCGCGGCGCTCAGCATCAGCGAGTGCGCCACGTTGTTACCGTCGCCACAAAAAGCCAGTTTCAGGCCGCTGAAGCCGTCAAACCGCTCTTTTAGTGTGAGCATATCCGCCAGCGCCTGGCACGGATGATAGACGTCGCTCAGGGCATTGATGACCGGGACGGAAGACCAGTGGGCCAGTTCTTCGATGGTTTCCTGTTTGAAGGTGCGGGCCACGATGGCATGCACCCAACGATCCAGGTTGCGGGCTACATCCTTGAGAGGTTCCCGCGCATCGATGGGGCCTTCGCTGAAGACCGCATCGCCGCCGAGTTGCCTGATGGCCAGCTCAAACGTGAGGCGGGTGCGCAGCGATGCTTTTTCAAACAGCAGGCCGATGTACTTGCCAGCTAGCGCGTTGGCGTATTCACGCGGCGACTGCTTCATGTCGAGCGCCATGTCCAGCAGGCCGGCTAGTTCGTCGTCGGTAAGATCGAGGTCGCGGCAAACATCCGGCGCAGCAATCCGGGTGGTTTGTTGATGGGTGATCGGAAAAGCGGCCATAGCAATGCCTCGTTGTGAATGTTTATTCACTACTATGAATAATTACACAAGAGGGTTTGTGTGTCAAGCGGTTAATATTAAGATATTTGTAATCAATGCGTTATAGATCTTTCGGACCAGCCAGCGTCCGGATCAGAACCGACTTCACGTGCCGCAGTTCCTCCAGCGGCAGTCCGTCTCCAAACGTGGTCACACCCTGCCGCGACTTTACTATGATCCCTTTCGACGGCAGGCTCCTTGCGAGCGCCTGGAACAGCTGGGCGCTGCCGGTGGGAGATTGTACGGGTCTTCTGGCCAGATGTCGGGCCGATTCCACTATCCCATGGATCGTCTGATAATCCACGTCCAGGATGTCCGCGGCGGAGATCGTTGCGGTCCTTCGACGCCGGCCTCCGCGCTGGATTGTCAGGCTCTCCGCGGAAGCTGTCACGATGATGCTACTTCTGACCGCGCCAAAGGCCAGGCCGGTCGTGACCAGCGGCAGTACCCCGAAAGCGAAGATCACCAAGCCGGTGAAGAGTATCCGAATCCACACAGGTGTTCCGGACCGCGTGAAATCTATCCGGAGCAAGGGCGCGAACAGGAGCATCGTCAGCGACGACACCAGCACCGCGAATCCCACCGCCACACGGGAAGTCCGGCGCGGGATCACTAGCGTGACTTTCCCGCCCGACTCTGTCACCTGGCAGCGCGTTCCCCGTGGGGGCTCCACCGTACTCTCGCCGGAACCGCAACGTACGCGTTCCCGCAGGGTCTGGCGCGCCTGTTCCGGACTGACCACCAGCTCATTGTCCGTGGTCATATCGGACAACGGCAGGCCCAGAAAATGGGACAGGTACTCGGCCTGGTTCCGGGCATCCGCGAATTTGGCTGGAGAGCAGATCGTGAAGTCCTTCCCCTCCCTCGCCCGCAGCCGGATCGGGTAGCGGTCGGGCGATTCGGAGTCGCCCAATCGGAACGCCATCACCACGCCGTCAAAGCCAGTCAGATCCCGCCGCGCGCTCCGTATAGGAATCAGCAGCGAGTAGCTGGACGTGAGGCTTCCCCCGGCGGCATCCAGCGTTATCGAGCGGCGTCCGAAAACGAGTAGGCCGCCGGCAGCCAGCAGAACCAGGCACAACAGCACCCGCAGCCATTCCTCTTGGGAGCCACTGCGCCACGGAACCATCCCGCCGATGTGCAACGCCAGGTAGGTGCCCGCCAGGAAAAGTGGCGCGCCTACCAGGTACAGAAATCCTCCGCCTTGCCGGAACTCCAGCGCGCCGGAGGATGTCAGCCTGAAGGGCCTGGGCGGTGGCCCGTTGTCAGTTGCCAGGCGCAGACCTGAATGTTAACATACCGCCGTTAAGATCACGCCTCGGCGGTGTGAACCTCACTTATCGATGATTTCAGGTGCGATGCCCAAATGGAGGCGGTGGTATCACCGGCTGGCAAGCTGGGTGATGTGCCTCCTGTTGCTGGGAGTCGGAATGTTTGCAGCCCGCTCGCTATTCCAGCCATCGCATGGCCTTACCGCGCCCACCGCCTGGATCGTGGTCATCGCTCCGTTCGCCGAGAGCCGCGGACGCAGTCCCGGGATCGGTTACGCGGTGCGCCGCCGCGACGGGCGCCGCGTCATCCTGGACCACGCGATCAAGACAAGCTGGGCGGCGGCGTTCCAGATGCTGCGCGACATTAAGGGTTAAGCCGCACTCAGGTCTTGCTGGAGCGCGTGAAATATACCTCCGCGGCCGTATCTAGTTCAGCTCTCGTAACCGCCACCGGCTGCCGCTGATAGCGGCTGCGCCAGAGCAGAATGTCGCAGAGGTCCGCGGGGTAGCATGCTCGCAGGTTGCCGCCGTGTTCGATGCACAGCTTTCGCATGTAGCTGGCCGCTTCCGAATCGCAGGGAAGCCCGCGCTCGGCCGAGACCCGGCCCAGAATTGCGTAGAACGTCTCGTCGGAGATCGGTCCGATAAAGATCTTGTTGTGGATACGCCGCAGGAAGGCCTCGTCCGCCAGTTCCGAAGGATCCAGGTTGGTGGCGAACACCACCACCAGCTCGAAGGGGACGCGCAGCTTTTGCCCGTGGTGAAAGGTCAGATAATCGACCCGCCGGTCGAGTGGCACGATCCAACGGTTGAGCAGTTCCCGCGGCGACATGACTTGCCGGCCGAAATCGTCGACCACCAGGATGCCGTTGTTGGCCTTCATCTGCAAGGGCGCGGCATAGACTCCGGAAGCGGCGTCCGCGCGCAATTCGAGCATGTCGGAGACCAGCTCGCCGCCCACCGCTACCAGCGGGCGGTGGCAGAGGACCCAGCGCGCATCCATGGCTTCCGGTTGCGGTTCCACCGCGAGATGCCATACGGGGTCGAAAAGCGTGATCACATAACCGCCCAACTCCACTGCGTAAGGGATCCATACGGCGTCTTCGTAGATGCGGAGCAGGCGTTCAGCCAAGCTGGTCTTGCCGTTGCCAGTGGGTCCATATAAGAAGATCGATTTTTGCGAGATCAGAGCAGGCCCCAGCAGATCAAGCAGGTGGTCGGGCATGATCAGGTCCGCGAACGCCTGGTGCAGCTTGTCGCGGTCGAGCGATACCTGCGCGGCCTGCGAACGGGCGGCGCGATCGTAGGCGGCCAGCGATACCGGCGCCGGCCCCACGTAGCCGGAAACCGCGGCGCGCTCGGCGGCCAGAGCCTTGCCGGCCTGGGAGAGCCCGAAGGAATAGTCCATGCCGGTCATGCCTTTGACGTCCAGCAACTGCTGTTGCCGCAACTGCCGGAAGGCAGCTTCCAGCATGGGCACGGGCAGCTTGATCCGATCCCGCAGAGACACCAGGCTGGAAATGCCCTCTTCCCGCACGGTGCGCAGGAACAGGTCCTGCACCAGAGTACCCGAAATATCCAGGTCGGCGAGAGTTTCAGGTTTGAAAGGTTGGAACGCGCCCGCTTCAGAAGCCATCATGTCCCAACGCTACCACAGGAGTGCGGGGATCACTGAATCAGCGTAGGGCCACCCAATCCCCCGCTGTATTCCGTCTTCGGTGTCGCGGTGATGTAACTGTTCCCTACGAACACGACCGTGTTGCCGATGAGCAGGGTGGTCAGCGCCGTGCTGGCCGAACCGCCCGTGTAGTCCAGCTCGGCGTCCGGTGCGTATACCGCCCCGCTAATAAACTGGGTGCCCCCGCCAACAATTTTCACAGTGCTCGTATTGGATCGATCCTGAAAGATGGTGATCCCCGTATAGGTGCCGCTTACGGGACCGGAAAGACTGATATTGGCGCCGCCGGAAACCGAAATGCTTCCGGAGAGATTGTAGAGCGTGACGCCGCTACCGTTGACGGTTCCGCCACCGGCCACGCTGAAACCGTTTTTCAATACATAGGTGCCCGGATTCAGGTTCAGTGTCGCGCCGCCCCCCACACTGATGCTGCCGCAGTACACTCCCTGGCTAATTGTCTGAGTGTTGTGACCGGTTAAGTTCACTCCGGAGCTGGTACAGGAACCCACCGTGGGCGTCGGCAAGAACGCCAGCGGATCGGCAGCTACAGCCATATTGGTTGTAGGCGACGGCGACAGCTGGCTGCTATTCTGCGTCGAGGCGCCACCCACGATATCTATCTGGGCGCCGGTAACCGTGATGGTCGCGTTGCCGCCACTGGCTGTCAGCGCGTTGGAAGCGCTCGAGTCCACATAGATGCCGCAGGCGGTTTGCACAGCCACGTTGCCGTTTACGCTCAGGCCGACACCGGAGCCGGCCAGCGCATAGACGCAGTCGCCGGGGGCCGGAAAGACCGATGCCGTGGCATGCGCGCCAACGTTGAGGACTGGTTGGCCGAAAACAGAGGAGAAGCCCTGGTTCTCCTGTTCGTTGATGCTCACCGTAATCCAATATGGCACCTGGATGCCGGGGGCTCCGGGCGCCGGGCTGGTCGTATTGGCCGAAATCAGGACAGTCGTGCCGCTGTTGGGGCTGAAGCCATTGGCCTGCGCGTAGAGACAACCAACTTGCAGGTTGGTGGTCGGCGGGTTTGGAATACTCGTGCCGCAAGTGGTGGGATCCTGGCATACCAACCCGTTCGACCCGCACGTCAGCGAGGAAGACGTGGTCGCGGTGGCCGCGGCCAGCACCGCCGCGTCTGCGGCGGCCTGGGCAGCCTGGTGGCGGTAGTATGCCCACCCAATATCCACGACCAAACCCAGCACCCCGATCATCAAGAAGAGGCTCAGGGTGAACATGATGAGTGTCTGTCCACGTTCCGTCCGGTTAGCATGCATATAATTAGCCCTTAGCTGCCCGGCTGCAATTGTAGTCTTCATCGTGCAGCATTTTTATATACACCCGCAATACTTAGTTTGGTTAGATTCGGTTAGATGTAGTTAACCTTTTTAGTGCAAAAGATGGCCGGACATGCCTAGGATATTTGCTTTAGTTAATAGGGCCCGCGCATCCGTCGTAAGATAGGCTCATGAACGAATCCCGTGGTGACATCGCGTGAAGACCGCCATCATCGGCCTGCCCATGGTGGGCAAGACCTCGCTGTTCACAATCCTTACCGGCGCGCATCAGGAGACTCGCATCGGATCCACGGCCGCGCGCATGGGTGTGGCCAAAGTCCCGGACAAGCGGCTGGATGAGTTGGCCACCTTGTTCGAGCCGAAGAAGCTCACGCACGCCACAGTGGAATATGTGGATATGCCGGCGGTATCGAAGGAGAGTCTGCGCGATCCGGGCTACGTCGCCAGCCTGCGCGTGGTGGATGCCTTCGCGCACGTGCTGCGGGTCTTCGCCGACGATACCGTGCCGCACGAGAAGGGCAGCGTGGATCCGCTGCGCGATCTCGAAGACGTGGAGACCGAGCTGATCCTGAGCGACCTGGTAGTGATCGAGAAGCGCCTGGAACGGCTGGACAAGGATCGCAAGAAGATCAAGAACCCTGAGCTGGATCGCGAATTCGAGCTGCTGCAGAAATGCAAAACAGCGGTGGAGGCCAACCATCCGCTGCGCGAGCTGGAACTGGAGGCGGAGGACGAGAAGCGCATTCGCGGCTTCCAGTTTCTGTCGCAGAAGCCCATGTTGTACGTGTTGAATCTGGGCGAGGCCGACGCGTCGAAGCTGCATGACCGGGAGCGGGAATATGGCGAGGGCCCGCTGGCGGGGCGGAGGCAAACCGCGGTGGCCGGCATTTGCGGCAAAGTGGAAGCGGAACTGGCCGAACTGCCGGCGGACGAGCAGAAAGACTACATGGCGAGTTACGGCCTTAGTGAGTCCGGCCTGGAACGTTTGATCACTGCGACTTACTCGCTGCTGGGGTTGATGTCCTTCCTGACGGCCGGCGAGGATGAAGTGCGCGCCTGGACCATTCCGTTCCACAGCACGGCGGTGAAGGCGGCCGGCGCGATTCATTCGGATTTCGAGAAGAAATTCATCCGGGCGGAAGTGGTGAACTGGAAATCGCTGGTGGATCTGGGCGGATATTCCGGCGTGCGCGATAAGGGGCTGCTGCGGTTGGAGGGCAAGGAGTATATTGTCAAGGATGGCGATGTGCTGGTGATTCGGCACGGCTAGACGGTTGATTCCGATCAGCATTTTCGGCGTACTATTTGAATGCGTACATAAATGCATACCGCGCGGTGGCGCTCAACGACGCCGACCTGACGGAGTTTGTGATTCGTCACGCCCTGCGCGCCGCCAAGGCCGTGATCCAGCAAGCGGATATATACAGCTCCGAAAGGGATAGCCTCCGAGTTCTGGATCTGCTTGACGCTGTGCCGCTGCTGGACGCGCCGTTGACCCGGCTGCTGCCGCTTGCGACAATCGAGGCCACACTCAAGAAAGCCGCGAAATAGCTACCCCGCTGAGCACAACCGCCCGCCAGAGTGATCTCGAAGCCTCGCGCCTGATGAAGGGAGGATATCGGGGAGATTCAGACCATACTCCGCACAACGGCGGAACAGATGTCCGCCGACGATGCCATCCGGACCGTAACTGTGAACGGCAGCGCCGCTCAAGTGGCCACCGCCGACCGGCTGGTACACCAACTCGATGTACCCGCGAAAACGCCGCTTACCGGCATGCACGAATACCGACCGCCAGACCCCGGCGACGCCGTAGTGCGGGTGTTCTACGCCACGCATGTCCCGGCACCGCAGGACTTGCAGGAGATCGCAGTGGCCGTCCGGTCGGTGGCGGATATCCAGCGCATGTTTGTCTACAACACGCTGCACGCCCTGGTGGTGCGCGGGCCCGAAAAGCGTGTAGCGCTGGCTGCCTGGCTGGTGGATCAGCTCAAGGTCCGTTCCGTGGGCGAGATTATGGCGGCTGTTTTTCTATACCAACCGCCACGCAATAGCTATGCGGGCCACGCCGGTTCGCACAACCAGCGGATCGCCCCGCATCTTCATCTACAGTGCGTTGGGAACTCTGGCCGTTCGCGGCACCACCGGATAGGTCGCTACCGCGGAAAGGTGCTCGACGAGATGAAGCGCAATAGCCGCTAAGACCCGTGCCGGCTCCACTCCGGCCCCTTGAACCTGCGCCGCACTACTGCCAAATAGAGAACGCCCAAGCCCGCCAACAAGCCGCCGAGCGTTTTGCCCGCCAGCGCGTTGGGCGGCATAACGAGCACCACGCAGATCACCGCCGCAAAGGCTATGGCGATCAGGTTCATCGGCGCGCCATAGCGGCCCAGTGTCCACACTGCCTGGCGCGGCCAGTCTGAACCCGCGCGCCGCGCGCGCCAAGCCAGCCCGATGGGAATGGTGTAAGCCAGGTACAGCGCGACGGTGCTCAAGGACGTCACCACGGGGACGGCTTCCGTCCACAGCATGGCGGCCATGGACGCAGCCACGATCAGCCAGATGGCCGGCGCGGGCGTGCCGTGCCGCGCGCTGACCCGGCGGACCTGATCCGCGAATGGCGTGCCATGGTCTCGCGCCAACGAGTACAGCGACCGCGATGCCGAGGTTATACATGCGAGTCCGCAAAACCACATGGCCATCGAGGCCAGCGCGGCCATAGCATTGCCCGCCTTGGCGCCCAACGCGGTCTGCAGAATCGCGATCACCGCCGGAATCTGGTTGCCCTGGGCGTCCTTGGCCCCCAGCACCGCGGGAATGCTCCGGATGGCCAGCGTGAGGGCCAGCAGCAGGAAATAGCCGGCTACGCCCGAGACCGCGACCGAAAGCACGATGCCCCAGGGCGCTCGCCGGCGCGGATCGTGAGTCTCCTCCGCCATATGCGCCGATGCGTCGAAACCGGTATAGGTCCACTGGGCTTGCAGCAGACCCAGCACGAACGCCCACCAGTAAGGCGAGCGTCCGTTGGAGTTCATCGCCTGAAACAGAAATGGCATCGGTTGTTTCGGCGCCAGAAGAAAGAGCGCCAGCACTACGGCTGCCACCCCGGCGATATGCACCGTTACGGAGAAATCGTTCAGGATGGCCACCAGCCGGATGCCATAGTGATTCAGGATGCCCTGGTTCAGCAGAATGAAGGCGAACATGAAGTATAAGTTGAAGGGTGTGGACGGAAGATTCAGAAACGGCAGGATGAACTGTGCGCAGCTATAATTGATGCCTGCCTGTGCGGCGATCAGCCCCAGAATATTGAGCCAGGCTACCAGCCAGCCCCAGCCTTTCCCGCCGAGGTCGGCCGCCCAGTGATAAGTGGCGCCTGCCGTAGGATAGGCTGAGCAGAGCTCGGCCATGCTGGCGGCCACCGTCAGCGTGAAGACGGTGGCCAGCGGCCAGCCCAACGTCATTTCCAAGGGCCCGCCCATTTCCAGGCCGTAGCCGAAGAGGGTCACGGCGCCGGTCAGGATGGAGATGATGGAAAACGAAATGGCAAAATTGGAGAAGCCCCCCATGCCGCGGAACAACTCCTGGGCATATCCGAAGCGGCCCAGGTCGGTGCGGTCCTGGTCGGGGAGGGCCATCGCGCGCGCGGCTAGAGTTGCACGTCCTGCTTCAAGTGCTTGCTGATGGCCTGCTCCAGCAGTTCTTTGAGGGTCTGCTGCGTTTCCGTCTGGACGAAGGCATTTTCCACGATGTCCCAGTCGAGTTTGTAAGTGCGCGCGCCGGCCGCCACCTTAAGCTGCTGCGCGGCGGCGTCAGGGACGATCGTAAACTTGGCTGGCGGCCGCGGGAAAGATATGGTGATCGATCCGCCATGCAGGCTCGACTGGAAGCCATAGTCGTCGCCGGCCAGGACCAGATCGCTCTGAATGGTTCTCAAGGCTTCCTCGGTGTGCTTCTTGAAGTCGTGTTCTTCGATCATGGATTCACCGTAGCCTTCCAATAATGGCGCATTGACGCGCGGAGTGGCAAGGGGCTCACCTGCGCCAGATACGAAAGCCCCAGGCTTCCAGCGCGAGCGACGGCAGTGCGGATGGACGGGGGTTCTCGACGCCGGGCGTGACCTCGGTGTAACCCGCGCCGGCCGCGTCCACCAGGCCCAAAAACGGCTGGTTTGAGAAATTGATGGCCACCAGAAACTCCTCGCCGCCGCCCTTGCGCAGATAGGTGACCACCCGGGCGTCACCCGAATTTCGCAGCCATTCTGTCTCGCCTTGCTCGAGCGCCGCATGCGCGCGCCGCAGCGCAATCAGGCTCGCATAGAAGCGCGGGAACTCCGGGCGGCGCTCGGCGATTTGCCAGAACACCGGCAGCTTTTCAAACAGCGCGGGCGCGCCGGATTCGGTGGTATCGCCCGCTTCCATCCCCTGGTAGAGCAACGGCACTCCGTCCATAGTGAACATCAGCGCGGAGGCCGCCAGCGCGCCGCTTTTGCCGAAGCGCACGATGGCGCGCTCCTCGTCGTGATCGTCGGATATGCGCAAATGCAGTGCGCCTTTGCCGTACTGCTGGCGCTCCTGCTCCCAGGCCGTCCGCAAATCCCGCGCGGGGGCTCCTTTGCTGAAGACAGCGGCCAGGGCGCTGTGCAGGGGCCAGGCATAGTCCAGATCGAAGGCTTTGGCCATCAGCGGCGGGTCGTGGGCTTCGGCCAGCATCAGGAGGCCGGGTTTCAGCTTGTCCAGCTCGGCGCGGGCGCTCTCCCAGAAGCCTACCGGAACCATGCTGGCGGCATCGCAGCGGAAGCCGTCCAGATCGAAGTCGTGCACCCAGTAGCGCAGCATATCGATCATGTAGGCGCGCAGCCGGGGGTTCGCATAATCCAACGCGGCCACATCCTCCCAGTCGGGCACGGGCGGGATAATCTGGCCGGCCGCGTTATGCTTGTAGAACTCGGGCTTCTCCATCATGACGCTGTCCCACGAGGTGTGGTTGGCCACCACGTCTATGATCACCTTCATCCCCCGCCGGTGAGCTTCCACAACCAGGCGCTTCAGATCGTCCTTCGTGCCGTAAGCCGGATCGATGGCGTAGTAGTCGCGCACCGAATACGGACTGCCCAGCGTGCCCTTATGCTTGAGCTTGCCGATGGGATGGATGGGCATCAGCCACACCACGTCTACGCCCAGCGAGTGCAGGCGATCCAGGCCGGCCGTCACCCCGTTCAGGTCGCCGGCGGGAGAGAAATCGCGGGGAAACACTTCGTAGATGACAGCGGTTGGCAGCCAGGCGGGCGACGCCGCGAAATCGGGCGGCGCCAGGGCCAGCAGCAGGCCGCACCATGCTGGGAGAATTGCTTTGCGCATCTGGCTCATGGTAGCGCCGCGCTACCATACGCTGGGAGGCACAAGTTGCTACGAACCTTGATTGTGGGGCTGGCAGTGTGCGCGGGCATGCCGGCGCAGGATAGCGCCCTGGCAGAACGCGTAGGCGTCACGGGTTTCGTCCAGTTGACCGCCGATAGCTTCAATAAGCTCTCGCCCCGCGAGCAGGCTTTGGCCTACTGGTTGAGCCAGGCATCCATCGCGACCGATCCCATCATCTACGACCAGATGTCGCGCTTCGGGCTGCGGCAGAAGCGCCTGCTCGAGACCATCGTCACCCGTCCGCAAGGAGTGAAGCCCGACGTGCTGAAGAAGATTGTCGACTTCACTAAGCTGTTTTGGGGCAACAAGGGCAACCACAACGAATTGACCTCGCAGAAATTTCTACCCGGTTGTACGTTCGCGGAATTCAAAGAGGCCGCCGGAACCGGCCTCGCGGCGGCGGTCGACGAACTCAAGGCTTCGCTCTTCGACCCCGGCTTCGAGCCGATGATCACCGCCAAAAGCGCCCCCAGCGGGCTCGACATTCTGCAGGCCAGCTCCAATAACTTCTACGGGCCTGGCGTGACGTTGGCGGCTCTGCAGAGTTTTCACGAACTCTATCCGCTGAATTCCCGCCTCGTGAAGACCGGCGGCAAGCTGATCGAACAGGTCAACCGCGCCGGCACACCGGATCGCAAAGTTCCGCCCGGCCTTTATGCGCAGTATCTGGAGCGCGCCAACAACGCGCTGGAGCATGCCCGCACCTATGCCGATCCGGCCCAGGCCAAGGCCATTGCGGACCTGATTCGCTTCTACCAGACGGGCGAGCCGCGCGACTGGCTACAGTTCGGCATCGACTGGGTGCAGGATAACCCGGCCGTGGATTTCGACAACGGCTTCATTGAGGTCTATCGCGACGCGCGCGGCGCCAAGGGCAGCTCCCAGAGTTTCGTCACGGTAACGGACGCTGCGCTGGCCGGCCGCATGCGCAAGCTCTCGGAAAACGCGCAGTATTTCGAGGATCACGCGCCGTGGCTGCCGCAATACAAAATGCAGGGCGTGAAGCCGCCGGTCGCCAAGGCCGTGGAGGCGTTGATCGAAACCGGAGACTTCCACGTCACCACCGTCGGCGACAACCTGCCGAATGAGAACGAAGTGCACGAGAAGTACGGCTCCAAGAGTTTCATGTTTACCGGAAGTAGCCATGCTCTGGACCACGCCACCGGCTTTGGACCGCTCGAAGAATTCGCGGCATCCCCGGAGGAGATCGCCCGCGGAAAGAAGTTCGGCGACGAAGCGGAGGACCTGCTGACCGCGCTGCACGAAGTGATCGGGCACGGCTCGGGTAGAGTGAGCGCGAAGCTCACTCACGATCCTGCTTATTATCTGAAGGAATACTATTCCACCTTGGAGGAGGGCCGCGCGGACCTGATGGCGCTGTGGAATGCGTTCGACCCCAAGTTGCGTGAGTTGGGGCTGATCTCCGGGCCGGATGTAGCCAAAGCGATGTATGACGGCGCGGCGCGCGTGGCGCTCATGCAATTGCGGCGCATTCGGGAGGGCAACACTATCGAGGAAGATCATGAGCGCGGCCGGCAGTTGATCGCCCGCTACATTATGGATAAGACCGGCGCGATCGAACAGACCGAGCGCGGCGGCAAGACTTATGTCGCGGTGCGCAACTACGACAAAATGCGCGAGGGAGTCGGACTGCTGCTGGCCGAGTTGATGCGCATCAAAGCGGAAGGCGATTATAACGCCATCAAGACCCTGGTGGACCGCTACGGCGTGCACTTCGATCCCAAACTGCGCGACCAGGTGGTGAGCCGCTATGCGAAGCTCGACATTCCCACATACTGGACAGGTATCAACCCGCAGTTAACGGCCACATTCGCGCCGGACGGCAAGGTGGCCAGGGTGGTTATGTCATATCCGCGGGATTATATGAAACAGCAACTGGGGTACGCGGCGGCGGACCGGTAGGAGAGCGCGCCGGACCGCCAAAGTTTTGGTACACTGGATGTTTCAGCGGTGGAACGCGGCGGTAGAGGTGCGTCACCGCTTGATTTTGGACGGGTGGCCGAGCGGTTAATGGCAACAGGCTGTAAACCTGTCGCCCCTTGCGGGCTACGGAGGTTCGAATCCTCCCCCGTCCACCAAAGTTAAGGTTTGAAGGGCCGTTGTAGCTCAGTTGGTAGAGCGCGTCCTTGGTAAGGACGAGGTCACCAGTTCAATCCTGGTCAACGGCTCCAGCAACTTCTGTAGTGAATCCGTTCAAGAGAAACCTATGGCAAAGGAAAAATTTGATCGCAGCAAGCCGCACGTGAACATCGGCACCATCGGGCACATCGATCACGGCAAGACCACGCTGACCGCGGCCATCACCAAGGTGCTGGGGAAGAATAACCCCAAGGTGAAGTTCCGCAG
>DATGGM010000135.1:0-8914 GCA_035308525.1 Bryobacteraceae bacterium | reverse complement strand
CCCTTGCGTCCCGCCTGCGCTACGATGGGCGCCTCGCGCTCGTGATTCTTGGCGTTCAGGACTTCGTGCTTCACGCCCATCTTCTTCAGCAGCGCCGAAAGCCGCTCGGATTTCTCCACCGAGACAGTGCCCACCAGCACCGGCTGGCCTTTTTCCTGCAGTTCCTTGATCTCTTTGGCCGCGTTCCGGAACTTCTCGTCCTCGGTGCGGTAGACCATGTCGGAAAACTCTTTGCGCACCATCTGGCGGTTGGTGGGGATCACGGTAACTTCGAGCTTGTAGATCTTCTCGAATTCCGCCGCCTCGGTTTCCGCGGTACCGGTCATGCCCGCCAGCTTCTTGTACATGCGGAAGTAGTTCTGGAAGGTGATGGTGGCGAGGGTCTGATTTTCGCGCTCGATCTTGACGCCTTCCTTGGCTTCCACGGCCTGATGCAGGCCATCGCTCCAGCGGCGTCCCGGCATGAGGCGGCCGGTGAACTCATCCACGATGATGACTTCGTCCTGATTAGTGGCTTCGTTTCGTTTTACGACGTAGTCGCGGTCTTTGAGATACAGGGCGTGGGCCTTCACCGCCTGCTCCACGTGATGCTTCCATTCGATGGTGGCGATGTCGTATATATTCGGCAGGTTGAGCAGGCGGGCGGCTTTGTCGAAGCCCTCTTCGGTGAGCGCGGCGGAGCGGTGTTTCTCATCCACCGTGTAATCGCCGGTGGTGTACTTTTCGCCGGGCTCCTTGCCCTCGATTTCTTCCCCGCGCATCAGCTTGGGGATGATGCGGTTGACCTTGAAATACTTGTCGGTGGATTCTTCGCTGGGGCCGGAGATGATGAGCGGGGTGCGGGCTTCGTCGATCAGGATGGAGTCCACTTCGTCGACGATGGCGTAGTGATGGCCGCGCTGGGTGCAGTCCTCCAGGCGGAATTTCATGTTGTCGCGCAGGTAGTCGAAGCCGAATTCGTTATTGGTGCCGTAGGTGATGTCGGCGTTATAGCTGTCCTGCCGCTCGCGGTCGTCGAGATCGTGCACGATGACGCCGACGCGCAAGCCGAGGGCACGGTGAATCTTTCCCATCCATTCCGCATCCCGTTGCGCCAGGTAATCGTTGACGGTGACGATGTGGACGCCTTTGCCCTCCAGCGCATTGAGATAAGAGGGCAGGGTAGCGACCAGCGTCTTTCCTTCACCGGTGCGCATCTCGGAGATTTTGCCGCGGTGCAGGACAATGCCGCCGATCAACTGCACGTCGAAATGGCGCATGTTGAGGAAGCGGCGGCCGGCCTCGCGGACCACCGCAAAAGCTTCGATGAGCAGATCGTCGAGGGGGGCGCCCTGGGCCAGTTTTTCCTTGAACTCGATGGTTTTGGCGGCGAGGTCGATATCGGAAAGCGCCTGGATGCCCGGCTCGAGGTCGTTTATGGCGGCGATGAGCGGCTGAATGGCCTTGATTTCGCGTTTGTTCTTGGTGCCAAAAATCTTGGCCAGGACAGCGTCAATCATATTTAGAGGTCTCGCTACAGAAGGAGAACCACTATTACTATTCTAGCAAGGGTTGGTAATGTTGCTCATACCGGTTTCGGTAAGGCAGGTCCTTTTGTTCGGCCTGCTGGTGAGCCAAGGTCTACGTTCGTTGCACGCAAGATCGTTACTAACCAAGCTCGACAGAGCGCGCCAGCTTCACGGCCGGGTTCTCCCGAAGCTGCGCGAGCACGGGCTCCGGCACCAGGTTGTCAGTCGAGACTACCGCCACCGCCTCCAGCGGCTCGCCGGGCGCCGCGGCAGCGTCCCGCCGCCCTAGCGAGAAGTTAGCGATATTGATGTGATTCCGGCCGAGTACCGTGCCCACGTTTCCGATCACTCCGGGCACATCGTGATTCTTCATGAAAATCAGATGGCCGGAGAGATGCGCTTCGCAGTAGATGCCGTCCACCTGGATCAGCCGCGGCTTTCCCAGTAGCACCGCGCCTTCCACCACGGTCACGCCCGCATCCGTTTCGAGCTCCAGAACGATAGAGTCCGTGTGGCCCGAGCGCGCTTCGTGGCGTTCGGCCAGATTCCATCCCCGCTGACCCGCGATCTGCATAGCGTTGATCAGGTTGGCGCGTTCGGAAACGGATCGCTTCAGCACGCCCGCCAGCCCGGCATTGCGCAACAGGTTGGTGTTGTTCTCGCCGATCCGCCCGAAATACGCGAAGCGCACCGTCTTGATGTGCCCGGCGGCGATGTGCGCCGCAAAGTTGCCCAAGCGTTCGGCCATGGCGATATATGGTCCTAAGGCGCGGTACTGCTCGGGTGAAAGCGCGGGCATGTTCACGGCGTTTAGAGCCACGCCGTTTTTCAAATATTCGACCACCTGCTCGGCGATGCGCACGCCGACGATCTCCTGCGCCTCCTCGGTGGACCCGCCGATATGCGGCGTAGCCAGCACGCGAGTGCCGCCGAACAGCGCGTAACCCGGCGGCGGCGGCTCGACGGCGAAAACGTCCAGCGCGGCCATGGCTACTTTGCCCGAGTCGATCGCCAGTTGCAGCGCCTGGTCGTCGATCAACTCGCCGCGCGCGCAATTGACGATGCGGACACCGGGCTTCATCTTGGCGAAAGCGTCTGAAGAAAGCATGCGATCGGTTTCAGGCGTCAGCGCCACATGCAGGGTGATGTAATCGCTTTGCGCGTAAAGCGCCGCCAGATCCACCAGCGTGACGCCCAGATCCTTGGCGATCTGCGCCGTGACATACGGATCGTACGCCTGCACGCGCATTTCGAAGGCGCGGGCGCGCTTCACCACTTCGCGGCCAATGCTACCCAAACCGATGATGCCCAGCACCTTTCCGCGCAGCTCGCTGCCCATGAACTTCTTCTTTTCCCACTTGCCGCCGGTGGTCGATTGGGTAGCCTCCGGGATGCGGCGGGCCATGGCCAGCATCAGCGCAAGAGTGTGCTCGGCTACCGAGATGGCGTTGCCGCCGGGCGTGTTCATCACCAGCACGCCGGCGGATGTGGCGGCTTCCAGATCGACATTATCCACACCCACGCCCGCGCGCCCGATGGCCCGCAGCCGGGGCGCCTGGTCGAGCACCGATTGGTTCACCTGTACGGCGCTGCGCACGATCAGCGCATCGGCTTCCGCCAGGTGTTTCGCGTATTCTTTGGGGCTGGAAACTATCACGTTCCAGCCGGGCTGAGACTTTAGAAGCGCAACGGCGGCGTCCGCCAGCGGTTCGGCGACTAGAATCGTCATGCGTGAACGGCTTCCGGCGTGACGGCTACCTCGCTGTAGATATTCTGGATCGCGGCGACGCCCGTGCCGAATTCCACGGGATGCCCGTTAGCGTGCAGAATGATCTCGAGACCGGCGACCATGGCGAACAGATCGGAGAAATCAAAATAGCCGAGATGCGCGATGCGGAATATTTGTCCCTTCATGCTGCCCTGTCCATTGGCGATCACCGCGCCGAAGCGATTGCGGAATTCCTTCACTATCACACCGGAATCGAGGCCCTTCGGCGCTTTTACGGCGGTCACCGAAGAACCCGGCGCGTGCGGCGAGAACAGCTCCAGGCCCAGTTTCTGGACGGCGGCGCGGGTGGCGCGCGCCAGCAGTTGGGCGTTCTCGATCAGGTGCGGCATGCCGATCTGCTTCACGTATTTCAATGCTTCCGCCAGCGCCAGGATCAAGGCGGTCGATGGCGTCCAGCTCGATTCGCCCGCGTCGCCGCTCTTCTTTTCCTTCTTCAGGTTGAAGTAGTAGTGCGGGAGCGCGGCGCTCTCGGCGAAGCCCCAGGCTTTAGGGCTGACGGACATGAAAGCCAGGCCCGGCGGGATCATAAAAGCTTTCTGCGATCCGCCGATCACCACATCCAAACCCCAGCCGTCGATATCCAGCGGCATGGTGCCCAGACCGGTGATGGCGTCCACCACGAAGATCGCGCCGGTACTGGAGATCGCGCGCGCCATGCCGCGCACGTCATGCGCCGCTCCGGTGGATGTTTCAGAAGCCTGCACAAATACGCCGCGGGTGGCCGGTTCGGCCTTAAGGGCGGCTGCCACGCGATCCGGCGTGACGACATCGCCATAGGGCGCCGAGAGCACCGTGGCGGCCAGACCGTAGGCTTTGACGATTTCGGCCCAGCGTTCGCCGAATTTGCCGGCTACGCAAACGATCACGTTATCGCCGCGGGAAAACAGGTTGGAAACGGACGCATCCATGGCGCCGGTGCCCGAGGCGGCAAACATCAGGACATCATGCCTTGTGCCCATCACCTCTTTGAGATCCGCCAGCGCGGACCGGTACACTTTGCGGAAATCCTCCGTGCGGTGATGAATATCCGACGCCATCATGGCATGCAGGGCGGGCGGATAGAGAGGCGTGGGGCCAGGCGTTAACAAGCGTTGTTTACGAATATACATGGGCGGGACCTTTGATCCTTTAGAATAGCAGCCGCGCGGTCCATTAGAATAGCAGCATCATGCCCTTACTCGATCGAGTGCAGAAAGACCTGGTGGAAGCCATGAAAGCCCGCGACGAAGCCCGCCTCAGCTCGCTGCGGATGATGAAGGCCGCGCTGAAGAAGCACGAAGTGGACGCCATGAAGCCGCTCGACGAGGCGGCCGAAATGCAGATTCTGAAGTCGCTGGTGAAGCAGCGCACGGAAGCCGCCGAGGCTTTCCGGAAAGGCGGGCGCGAGGATTCAGCCGCCAAGGAAGAAGCCGAGCGAAAGCTGATAGAATCCTACCTTCCAGCCGCCGCCAGCGACGCAGAGATCGAGGCCGCCATCCAGGCGGCTCTGGCCGAGACCGGCGTGACATCGCAGAAGCAGATGGGTGTGGTGATGAAGGCCGCCCAGGCAAAGCTGGCGGGTAAGACCGTGGATGGCAAGTCTCTCAGCGAGAAAGTGAGGTCGCGACTGCAATGACTCCTCCTCAAACGGAAAAGAAGTTCCGGTCATACGTGCCGGACCAGACCAACATGCGCGAGTTCACCTTTCGCGCCGTGCTGATTGGTCTGGTGCTGACGGCCGTCCTCGGCGCGGCCAATGCCTACCTGGGCCTGAAGGCGGGCATGACCATTGCCGCCACGTATCCGGCCGCGGTGATCGGCATGGCGCTGCTGAAGCTGATGGGAGGCTCGCTGCTCGAAGAGAACATCGCGCGAACCATTGGCTCGATCGGCGAATCGGTTGCGGCGGGCGCCATCTTCACCATTCCGGCTTTCGTGCTTTCCGGCCTCTGGCCGGGACTCACAACGGATAAGTATTGGAATTCGGTAGCTCTGATGGTGATCGGCGGCACGCTGGGAATTCTATTTGTGACTCTGCTCCGGCGCGTGATGGTGGAAGATCCGGATCTGCCTTTCCCCGAGTCGGTGGCGGCGTCGGAAATCCATAAGGCCGGCCAGCAGGGATCGCGCGCCGCCAAAATCCTGTTTGCCAATATGGGATTCGGCGCGTTCATGTACCTGCTGGGGGCGGTCAACGTCTTCAACCCGAACAATGCTTTCCGCGTCAACATCGGCGACCTTGGCAAGCGGCTGCTGTTGCGGACCAGCACCAACCCGAGTGTAGCGACCACCATGACGGGAGGTGCGTCGATCTTCACCGCGCCGGATGTGAGCCCGGCATATCTCGGCGTGGGCTATATAATAGGTCCGCGCCTGGCCGCCCTGAATTTTGCCGGCGGCGTCCTCGCCTGGGGATTGCTCGTCCCGCTCCTCACTTTCGTGCTGGGACCTTACCTGCAGGCGAGTCAACCCGCGGGGCAGCCTATTGCGTGGACGCTGCTGGCGCAGTCCGTGTACTTCTCGATCGTGCGGCCCATTGCCGTTGGCGGCATGCTGGTGGGCGCTTCCTACACGCTGTTCCGCATGCGCAAGCAACTAGGCGCGGGTATGGCACGCGCGGTGTCCGACCTGAAGAAGTCCGCCGCATCGCATGCCGCCACCAGCCGCACGGAGCGCGACCTCAGCGCGCGCACCGTGTTCGCCGGCGTGGCCGTCGTACTGGTGGCCATGGTTGGTCTTTATTACTATTTCATCAGTGCCGGAAACCTCCCCACTTCGACTGTGATCACCGGCGCCGTGGTTGCGGCGGTGGTGATGGTGGTGCTTGGATTCTTCTTCGCCGCTGTCTCGGGAAACCTGGTGGGGATGATCGGCTCGTCGAATAATCCGGTTTCCGGACTGACGCTGTGCACCCTGGTGGTAGCGGCCCTGCTGATGGTAGCGCTGGGCGTTTCGGGTACGGGTGGCGTGGCCGCCGTCCTGGGCGTGGCGGCGGTGGTATGTGTTTCGTCGGCCGTAGCCGGCGAGATGCTGCAGGACCTGAAGGTCGGCCACATTCTCGGTGGCACGCCGGCGCGGATGCAGGTTGGCGACATGCTCGGCATCGTGGTGGCGTCGCTGGTGTTGTTCTTTCCGCTGGCTATCCTCGACAAGGCTTACCATTTCGGCAGCGCAGCGTTGCCGGCGCCGCAAGCCGGATTGATGGCCATGCTCTCCAAGGGTATCGTCGGCGGCGAGATGGCCTGGCCGCTGGTGGTGGTCGGTATCCTGATGGGATTCGCGCTGATCATGGTGGAGGTGCGCAGCCCCATGTTGTTCTCGGTAGGCATGTATCTGCCGCTAGGCACCACCTTCGCCATCTTTGTGGGCGGCCTGGTGCGCTGGGTGACCGACAAGCTGCGCGACCGCCGCGACTTCAACGACGCACAGAAGGCCAGAGTGGAAAATGCGGGCGTGCTGACGGCTTCGGGTTTGATCGCCGGTGAAGCTCTCTGCGGATTGGTGATCGCGGCGCTGGTCGGCAGCGGCAACGACGTGACGCTGGTGAAGTGGACGGCGCCTTTCGTGGCGGCCTTGATCGCGCTGGCCGTGCTGGCGGTCGTGATGGTGCAGGTGCCGCTGCGCAACGCGGGGCGTCCCGACGAGCCGGCGCCTCCTACGGCGATTATGTAGGGACTACTTCGGCATCGTGCCGCGCCAGGCGGATAGCTCTGTGGTCAAACGTTCACGCATGCCCGCGAACTTGTTGCTGTCGATCTGGTTGGTCTGCTCGCGCGCATCGGCTGTCTCGTCGTACAACTCACCGGGACCCTTGCCCTGGTTGCGCAGGATCAGTTTGTAGCGGTCGTCGCGGGCCATTTCCGTGTCCTGAAAACGGCCAAAGGCTATATTAGGCCAGGATTGCTTCTTTCCCAGTCGCCTGCCGTATACAAAAGGTAGGTAGGTCTGGCCGGTGGCTACCGCCGCGATGCCGGCCAGTTCGCCTATCGCCGGCAGCAAGTCGTACGAGCTGACTACATCCGTACGCACGGTCTGCGGCGGAAAGCGGCTGGGCCATGTCCAGATCAGCGGCGTTTTCACCACCTCTTCGTACAGGTTCGGCGGATTGGAGGCCGCCGCGCCGCCCCAAAGACCGTGCCGGCCCAGCAGGTAGCCGCTATTGCTCGTGAAGATGATGAGTGTGTTCTCCCACACGCCTTTCTGCTGCAACTTGGCCTGCAACGCCGGAAGTTGATCGTCCAGCGTAGTGAGCGCGGCGGCGTACTTACGCAGATTGCCCTGAGGATCGCGCGACATTTCTTTGTGCGTGGCGTTGGGCGCGGCCGCCTCCCATCCGACCGTTTCAAAACCGGTGGCGGCGTACAGGTCCACGTTCTTCTTGGAAGCTTCCACGGCATTCGGGCTGGGCCACGCGATGGTGAGAAAGAACGGCTTGGCGGGGGCCTGCGCATCCAAAAACTCGACAGCCGATCCCGGCGAGGTGCTGTGGGAACAATTGTAGCCGGCCGCGGCGAACGGCCCCGGGTCCGGCGCGACTGGTGAACACGAGAAGTTGGTGGCGAAGCGCACACCGGTGAGCGCCAGACGGTCGATATTCGGCGTGTGAATTTCGGTGTTTCCATAACAGCCGAGCATATAGGCGCCCAGATCTTCGGCCGCGATGAGTACGATGTTGGGCCGTTCGATTGTTTGGGTCTTCTTGGTAGCAGCCAGCACCGGCGCGGCCAGGGCGCCAAATAGAAAATTACGGCGATTCAATTGCATTTCAATCCAGTATACAGGGCGCAGACCCCGCGCCCGGCCCTCAGTCATCAGGAATTCATCCGATTTAGGGGCGTTGATTCGGGAGCGGCGGATCAAGCTCGGTCTCGATCAGATCTCGCTTGCCAAGAAAGCAGGAGCCAGCCTGAAGAAAGCGCGATTCGCCTTGGCGAACGGACGTGAAATGGGCGCGGCCCTGTACCGGAACGCCCGGCTCTCGTTGGTTTATACGGACACATGGAAACAAGACCAGGGTTCCTATCCCCTCTCGCTTTCCATGCCGCTCGCTGCCGGCGAGCACGGTTCACTCGAAAATCGAAGCGTTTCTGTGGGGATTGTTGCCGGACAACCGCCGGATTCTCGAAAACTGGGCTCGCGCATGGCGCGACTGCTGGAGCAGGACCGCTGGGGTATCCCGTCCGGCCGCCTCCCACCGGCCAGTGGGATGGCCACGTCTCACCCGATAATATCGACGCTGGCCCGCAGGATGAAGTCAAGAGCTAGGCTCTGTAAGGCTCGCTTGGAAAAGGCATCGGCCAGATAGTGGCGCACCCCGACAGAGACGGCACCCTATGCCAACTGCGGCTTGCCAGCCGCTAATGCTAAACTCAATGAAAGACAGGCGGCGTAGCTCAGTTGGTTAGAGCGACGGTCTCATAATCCGTAGGTCGAGCGTTCGAATCGCTCCGCCGCCACCAGCTTGCCCGCTCAGACGCGCGGCTCAGCGCACTTCCGCTTCGATGGCTTCCAGTTCTCTTCCGGCATCCGCCCATTTTCCCTGCGACGCCAGTTCGCGGTACCGGCGCAGATGCTCGCGGATACGCGCGATGCGCGAGTCCGCCCCTGTTCCCGACGGGGCCGCCTGGCCCGCCTGGCC
>DATGGM010000134.1:0-8718 GCA_035308525.1 Bryobacteraceae bacterium | reverse complement strand
GATCCCGCGGATCCGGAGCTGCCCATCACCGCGCCCGGGTCGTTCAGCAAAACCTTGGCCGGGGCCGTCGGCCCGTTCTACACGCAGGGCATCGCGCAGGATACCGCCGCCTTCCGCCAGCACGTCTTCACTCGCGCCGAGTATCGCCGGCAGAGCCGCCAGGTCTCCGAAGGCCACCTGAAAGTCTTCCGCTACGCCTTCGAGAACTTCAAGGATGGTCTGATCTTCTATCATTTCTTCGGCGTCGATCAGAACTCCCACATGCTCTGGGGCAAGTATGAGGACGAGCTTCTGGATACCTACAAGCTGGTGGACCGCACCATCGGCTGGGTGCGCGCGCATGCCGGAAACGCCACCCTGATCGTCATGTCCGATCACGGATTCACCACCTTCGACCGCGCCGTGCACCTGAACACCTGGCTCATGCGCGAAGGCTTCCTCACCCTCAACGACCCCTCCCAGGTCGGAGGCGACGAGATGTTCGTGCACGTGGACTGGTCCCGCACGCAAGCCTACGCCCTTGGCTTGAACGGCGTCTACGTCAATCAGAAGGGCCGCGAGCGCGGCGGCATCGTGTCCCCCGGAGCCGAAACCGGCGCCGTGGTGCAGAAGATCGCCGCCCGCATGCTGGCATTCCGCGATCCTGACAACGGCAAGCCGGTGATCCGGGCCGTGACGCTGCCCCGCTCCGAATTCCACGGCAATGCCCTGGCGAACGCCCCCGATATGATCGTGGGCTATGCGCCCGCCTACCGCGCGTCGTGGCAGACCGCCCTCGGCGCCGTACCGCCCAGGCTCGTCGAAGACAACACCGACGAATGGCGCGGCGATCACTGCGTCGATTCCCGCGCGGTCCCCGGCGTGCTGATCTCGAACCGCAAGAGCCGCCTGCCCGACCCCCAACTGGCCGACGTCACCGTGAGCATCCTGAACGAGTTTGGAATCGCCAGGCCGGCGGACATGCGCGGGCGCGTGATCTATTGATGGAGCAACCCGATGTTGAGACAACCGACCGTCAAGCTGAAAAAGGAACTGTGGGACCGTATCAGGCAGTGCTCCGCTGCCGCCGGCTACTCCGGTCCCCAAGAGTTCGTCGAGCACGTGCTCGAACGCGAGCTTGCCAGGCTGGAAGACGCCCAGTCCGATGAAGAGATCGTGAAGAAGTTGAAAGGCCTGGGCTACCTGGAGTAATGCCGGCGCTCATTCTCATTGGCTTGCTGCTGGGTGTGGCCATGCTATGGGTCTTCGCCCACACCTCCAACCAGGGAGCCATCAAGCGCGCCAAGAACCGCCTCTACGCCTCCCTGTACGAGATGCGCCTGTTCGCCGACGAGCCGGCGCTGGTCTGGAAAGCCCAGGTCGGGCTACTGTCCAACAACCTGCGGTACATCGGACTGATGCTGGTGCCGGCCATCATCGTGACCGTTCCCATGGTGGTCGTGTTCGCGTTCCTCGAGGCCTGGTACGGCATGGCGCCTCTGCCGCCCGGACGCCAGGCCCTGGTGACCATGCAGGTGAAGACCCTGGATCCCGCCGCCGCGCCGCCCACGCTGACTGCGCCGCCGGAGATCGCTATCGAGTCGCCGCCCGTGCGCGACATCGGCGATCGCCAGGTGAGCTGGCGCATCCGGCCCAGCGCGCCGGTCTCCGGCGTGCTGCACATCGTGCTCCCGGATGGCGGGCGGGATGAGAACGTTGACAAGAACATCGAAGCCGGCCAGGGCCGCCGCTACCTCTCAGACCGGCGTGTCCGCGGGCTGCTCGCGTTGGTCTTGCATCCCGCCGAAGCGCGCCTCCCCCCAGGCAACGTCGAGTGGATCGAAGTTCATTACCCCCCCGCCACCGTGCGCTGGCTGGGCATCAGTCTCCACTGGCTCATCTGGCTGCTCATCTTCTCCATGCTCGGCGCCCTGCTCCTGAAGAACCGCTTCAAGGTCACTTTCTGAGCGCTGCCTGCCTACTCACTCCGACATGATCGGTTCCGCCGGCTGCTCCCGCGCCGGCCGCAGGTGCGGATGCCGCATCAGCAGACGTGCGCACGTGTTCCACCGCAACAGCGCATCGTCGTTCGCCGGAGGCCGCATCGCTTCCGCCTTCTCATACCAATCCATGGCATCCCGCAGCCACTCGTACACCACCACTTCCGCCCCCTGGTGTCCCTGGTGCAGCAGCGTCTGCGCGCGCCTTTCACAAACGATGCCCGAGTAGTAGGCCCGCTCGTATTGATCGTCCAGGCGCCCCACCACGTTCTGCGCTTCCCGCACCGACACGCCGTGGTCGAACTGATCGGTCAGCGCCAGCAGCAGCATGACCAGCGCCGCGCGGTTGTCGGGTTCGATGCGCAGCACGTCCTGGCAGATGCTCTCGGCCTGCCAGGGCTCATTCAGCAATCGGTAGCGCTCGGCCTTGGCCAGCGCGGCCGGGATGGCTTCCTTCGACAGTTGTTTCAACTCAAACATGTCAACCCCTCCCAGTGAGAATGTTGAACAGCTTCCGCAGCGGATCGTAAAACTCGTCCACCACCCGCTCCTTCAAGGGAATGATAGCGTTCTCGGTGATGGTGATGTTCTCCGGACAAACCTGCCGGCAGCAGGTCGTGATGTTGCAATAGCCCACGCCGTGCGCGTTCTTCAAATCCGCCACCCGGTCCCCCGTATCTAATGGATGCATTTCGAGCGAGGCGATGTGCACCAGGTATCGCGGGCCCACGAAACCGTCGAACGCGCGATGCTCCCGCAGCACATGGCACACGTCCTGGCACAGGAAGCACTCGATACACTTGCGGAACTCCTGTATGCGGTTGACGTCCTGCTGTCCCATGCGCCAGCTTCCGTCGGCCGCGTCCGGCGCGCGCGGCGTGAACTTGCGGATCTTCTTCTTCACCTCGAAGTTCCAGCTCACGTCCGAGACCAGGTCGCGCACCGGCGGAAAGGTGCGCATGGGCTCCACCGTTACCGGCTTGTCGAGTGGCAGTTCGCTCAGGCGCGACATGCACATCAGCCGCGGCTTCCCGTTGATCTCCGCCGAGCACGACCCGCAGCGCCCTGCTTTGCAGTTCCAGCGCATCGCCAGATCGCCCGCCTGCTCGGCTTGAATCCGGCACATGGCGTCCAGTACCACCATCCCTTCGCTGACTTCGGTTGCGTATTCCCGGAACGCGCCGCCCTGCGCATCGCCCCGCCAGACCCGGAATCGCGCGCTCGCCATTATTTCATCTCCTCGATCACCTTCTTCAGCTCCGCCGGCATCTCCTGAATCGGTTCGCGCGACACCCGCATCCCCCCGCCATCATCCTTGCGCACCATCAGGTTGAACTTCCCCGACGCTGCGTCCTTCGCCGGATAATCCTCGCGGAAATGCGCGCCGCGGCTCTCCTTGCGCTCCAGCGCCGCGCGCGTGACCGCCTCGGCGACCGTAAGCAGGTTCGGCAGATCGTTGGCCGTGTGCCAGCCGGGGTTGTATTCCCGGTTGCCGTCGATGCCCACGCGGCCGCTGCGCTCCCGCAGGCTCGCGATCCGCTCCACCGCGCGCTGCATCTCCGCCTCCGTCCGCACGATGCCCACCAGGTCCTGCATGGACTCCTGTAGCTCGTGTTGGATCTGGTACGGGTTCTCGGCGCCCTTGTCAAAGCCGCGTTCGAACGGTTCGAGCGACGTGCGCGCGGCTTCCTCCACTTGCCCATCGTCGATCGCCGCCGCGCCGTGCTCCTTGGCGAAGCAGGCGGCGTAGTGCCCGGCGCGCTTGCCGAATACCAGCAGGTCCGAGAGCGAGTTGCCGCCCAGCCGGTTGGCGCCGTGTAGCCCCGCGGCGCACTCGCCCGCCGCGTATAGCCCCGGCACGGTGGACATCTGCGTCTCCGCGTCCACTCGCACGCCGCCCATCATGTAGTGCGTGGTCGGCCCCACCTCCATGGCCTCTTTGGTAATGTCGATGTCCGCCAGTTGCTTGAACTGATGGTACATGCTCGGCAGTTTCCGTTTTATGTGCTCGGCTGCGTTCGGCAGCCTCTCCGCGATCCAGGCGATGTCCAGGAAAACGCCGCCGTGCGGGCTGCCGCGGCCCTCCTTGATCTCGCGCACGATCGCTCGCGCGATGTGGTCCCGCGTCAGCAGTTCCGGCGGCCGCCGCGCGTTGCGGTCCCCCTGCGTGTACCGCCAGCCTTCTTCTTCGTTATCGGCCGTCTGCGCGCGGTACGCCTCTGGAATGTCGTCGAACATGAAGCGCCGGCCTTCTTTGTTCTTCAGGATGCCGCCCTCGCCGCGCACCCCCTCCGTCACCAGGATGCCCTGCACGCTGGGCGGCCACACCATTCCGGTGGGATGGAACTGCACGAACTCCATGTCTTGCAGCATGGCCCCCGCCTGATACGCCAGCGCGTGGCCGTCGCCCGTGTACTCCCAACTGTTGCTGGATATCTTGTATGCCCTGCCGATACCGCCCGTCGCCAGGATGATCGCCTTGGCCGGAAACAACAGGAACCGGCCCCGCTCGCGGTCGTAGCCGAACGCTCCGGCCACCCGCCCGCCGTCCAGCAGCAGCTTCAGCACCGTGCATTCCATGTGCACGTCGATGCCGCGGTGCACTCCCTCGTCCTGCAGCGTGCGGATCATTTCCAGGCCTGTGCGGTCCCCCACGTGCACCAGTCGCGGATACTTATGGCCGCCGAAGTTGCGCTGCAGGATGCGCCCGTCGTGCGTGCGGTCGAACACCGCGCCCCAGGCTTCCAGTTCGCGCACGCACTCCGGCGACTCCTTGGCGTGTACCTCCGCCATGCGCCAGTTGTTCATATACTGGCCGCCGCGCATGGTGTCGGCAAAGTGCACCTGCCAGTTGTCGCGGTCGTCCACGTTGGCCATGGCGGCGGCAATACCGCCTTCCGCCATCACCGTGTGGGCCTTGCCCAGCAGCGACTTGGTAACGATACCGGTGTTCGCGCCGCGGGCCGACGCCTCGATGGCCGCCCGCAGCCCCGCGCCTCCCGCGCCGATCACCAGCACATCGTGGGCATGCGTCACGAACTCCGCCATCAGAGGATTCTCCAATCCCTCCAGATGCCCATAGCGCACATCCGGATATAAAGATCGGAGAATGCCACCGAGCACAGGCTCATCCAGGCCCAGATTTTATGGCGGCTGTTCAGACAGCTCACGCAGGCATACGATTTCAGTCGGAAGGGCGAGAGCAGGTCGAAGCGTCCGCCGATCAGGTGCCGCACGGAGTGGCAGCCGAATGCGTACCCGCCCAGGAACACCACATTGGTCGCCAGCAGCAGCGTGCCCAGGCCGATGCCGAACGACGTGCGGCCGGTCGCCGCGTCGGTGAACCACAGCGCCTTCCACACATCGTACGAGAGGAATCCCAGGAACCCGATCGCCAGGTAAAGGAAGTAGCGGTGGATGTTCTGCATGATCAGCGGGAAGCTGTGCTCGCCGCGGTAATGCTTGCGCGGCTCGCCCACCGTGCACGAGGGCGGATCCGCCCAGAACGACTTATAGTATGCGCCGCGATAGTAGTAGCACGTGAGCCGGAACAGTCCGGGCGCCCACAGGATCAGCATCGCCGGAGACCAATGCACCCAGCCCGGCCACCAATCCGGCTTGGGCCCAAACCATGCATGCGGCGATTCGCCGAATATCTCCGGAGAGTAGAACGGCGAGAGATAGGGTCCCCAGTGGTAATTGGTTCCCTGCAGTGCGGCCCACGTGGTGTAAACCACGAACGACCCGAGGCCGAGAAATACCAGCAGCGGTTCGAGCCACCACGGATCTCTGCGCGCTGTCTGTCCGAAGCGGCGCGGCTCCCACGCGACACGGGCGAAAGCCATAGCGGATCAAATCATATCACGCGCTGGACGCCTATGCTACATTTCAAGTTCGTGGCGCAGGCGCGTGGCATCGACGGGGGCAAATCTGTTTAAGGGCAACTGGAAGTGGCTGGCAGCCGTCCTGGTGGCTTTGGCCCTGGCCGTCTGGCTGGTGCGCTGGTTCCTCCAAAGCCGGGGGTTCGACTGGCGGGCTTTCGGCGCCACGTTGCTGGGCCTGCACTGGTGGTGGCTGGCGGCCGCCTCTGCCGCGGTAATGGCCGGCTACTTTGGCCGCGCCCTCCGCTGGCGCGTGCTCATGCGTCCCGTCAAACCGGAGCCCGGCCTCTGGAGCCTGTTCTCCGCAACTGTGATCGGTTTCGCCGCCATCACCGTGCTCGGCCGCCCTGGCGAGTTCGTTCGTCCGTACCTCATCGCCGTGAAAGAGAAGGTGCCCACCTCCTCGCAGGTTGCCGCGCTGGTGCTGGAGCGCATCTACGACGTCCTGATCGTGTTCGCCATATTCGGATTCGCCCTTGGCCGCGTCCGCCGGTCCGACGCCCATCTCGGCCCGGCGCTCTCCTGGGTGTTCGCCACAGGTGGATGGTTCGTGGCCGCCCTGTCCGTCGCGGTGCTGGCGCTGCTCGGCGCCTTCCGGCATTTCTCCGACTCGCTGCGTCAGCGCCTGCTGAATCTTCTGCGGAAGCTGCCCGAGCGTCACTTCAAAAAGGCCGACCGCCTGATCACCGCATTTGTGCAGGGGGTCGAGTCCACTCGCAGCGAAAAGGCTGTGCTGCTGGTAGTCTGGTATACGGTCGTCGAGTGGGCCACCATCACCCTGACTCTGTTCTGCGTGATGCGGGCCTTCGGCGATGCACTGCACTTCGGCTGGCTGGATGTACTCATCTTCCTCGGATTCCTGGCGTTCGGCGCGGTGGTCCAGATTCCCGGCGTGGGCGGCGGTATGCAAGTGGTATCCGTTCTCGTGTTGACCGAACTCTTCCGCATCCCGCTCGAGGTCTCCACCAGTGTGGCGCTCGTTCTGTGGATTATCTCATTTGTAGTAGTTGTGCCTTTCGGCTTGATTCTGGCGCTGCACGAAGGCGTTCGCTGGCACACTTTAAAGCATCTGGAAGTGGAGGCTGCCGGATGAAGTGTCCCTTTTGCAATCATATAGAAGATAAGGTGGTGGATTCCCGCGAGAGCAAGGAGGGCGATGCCATCCGCCGCCGGCGGCAGTGTTTGGGTTGCGAGCGCCGCTTCACCACTTATGAGCGGATCGACGAAGTCCCCTACATGGTCATCAAGAAGGATGGCCGCCGCGAGAAGTTCGATCGCCAGAAGGTGCTGTCCGGCCTCCTTAAGGCTTGCGAGAAGCGTCCCGTGAGCATGGGCAGGCTCGCGGAACTGGTTGATCAGGTCGAAGCCCGGGTCACGGATTCAGCCGATCGCGAGATTTCTACTATCGAAATAGGAGAGATGCTCATGGAGGTCCTGCGGGACTTGGATAAGATCGCCTACGTCCGCTTCGCCTCCGTCTACCGCGACTTTCAGGACGAGGAAGCCTTCTTCAACGAGCTCAAGACCCTCATGCGCCACAAAGTGCCTTGAGAGAAGTGTGGATTTCTGTAACCAAAACACTTCTGAAACATCTTTAAATATGGAACTTAACATTCCAGGCGATAGATGCTATCATCAGCTGATGTCCAATCGCCGAAGTTGCCACAGTTTCCCGGCGTGCCAGACAGGCAATTCCGAAGCTTTCTAGTAGCCCCAGAATCGAATCAAGTGTGACAATTTGGCGCTTGTGACCGTATGGGGGAGGTGAGTCTAACGGTGGATCATTTCGAAGATCAGTTTTTGGCGGAGAACCCGGATGCATTGAACCTCAATTTTGAGGAGGATGCCAAGTTCTTCGGCCCCGAAGGGGAGCACGAAGCCGATTTCCTGCACCCCGCTCCGGTGGAAGAGTCCATTTATACGGACGACCCGGTACGTGTGTATCTGCGTGAAATGGGAGCAGTTCCGCTCCTTACTCGGGAAGGCGAGGTGGATCTGGCACGGCGCATGGAGCGCGGCAAACTGCGCATGCAGAAGGCCATCAGCCGCTCCGCCCTGGTGCAGCGCGTAGTAGTCGAACTCGCCGAGCAGTTGAAAAAGGGCGACGAAGAAATCGACAATGTAGTCGATATCGGCGACGTCGAGGAAGGCACCCCGGCCGATCTGAAGAAGCGCGCCGATTTGCTGAAGCTTTTTACCGATCTGATCGGGTTGTACCGTAAGCAGCAGCAGGTCTCCGACAAGCTCGAGACCGTTCCCGTCAACATGAAGCGGCAGCGTAAGCGCTGGTGCAATCGGTTAAACCGGACCAAGGTTCAGGTATCCCTGGGAATTCGAGCTATCCCTTTTCGTTCCAGCCGTTGGAAGGAATTCGCCAAGGAGATTGAGCGCGCCGTCGACGAGCTGAGCCAGTTGGACCGCGAGGCCAAGAAGATCGAGGTCAAAGCTGGTCCCGCACAACTCCAGCTGCGCCTGAAGGACCTGAAAAAGGAAATCCGCAAGCGCGAGACAGTGGCCGGCGCCACCTTGCCCGACCTGAAGCATACCCTGACCGTGATCCGGCATGGCGAAGCCGAAGCCGAGCGCGCTAAAAAGGATCTGGTCGAAGCCAACCTCCGCCTGGTGGTTTCCGTCGCCAAGAAGTACGTGAATCGAGGTTTGCACCTGCTGGACCTGATCCAGGAGGGCAACATCGGCCTGATGCGCGCCGCCGACAAGTTCGAATACCGGCGCGGTTACAAGTTTTCCACATACGCCACGTGGTGGATCCGGCAAGCCATCACCCGCGCTATCGCCGACCAGTCCCGCACCATCCGTATCCCGGTGCACATGAACGAGAGCATGAACAAGTTCCTGCG
>DATGGM010000133.1:0-20435 GCA_035308525.1 Bryobacteraceae bacterium | reverse complement strand
CACTTCTCTGCTAATGCTTGAACGATTTGCGATTGTGTCATTGTTGTTCTCCCTCTCGGCACCTTTCCCAACGAGACCATGGTACCGCAATGCCTAAACATTTCAAAGGGAAAATGTTTCAAAGGATAAATTACGCATTGGCACTCCACGACCTATGCTGCCGCGTGTCGATCCAGATGCTTGTCGCGGGCCTTGTTAGACCCGGCCCACGCCGTCTCGCCGCTCTTCATCTATCTTCGGGTTATTCTAAAGGTCGATGGCGGCCAGGGCCATCCGGTCCCTCGATTCATGAATTACCTGCCTGAATAGGCGACCCGCGACCCTCGGCTGCGTGGCGGATAATTGATGGGCGCCGGGCAGGTTCCTAAGGTGAGCAGCATGACCTTGCCGGCAACAGCAAAACGGCGGCTATACGACGGAGCGGATCGTGAGCAGTCGCTATGACGGTTTATTGGTCGAGCGCGCTGACGTACCGCAGTTAGTCTCCGGCGCCCGACTCTCCTTGCGAATCAGCCTCCCCAACGCCGTCTGATCCGGCGCCAAGAGCTCGGAGATCCGCTGGTGGTCGACGTCGGCGACGATGATCTGGCCGACCTCGGTGTTGACCTCGCGGAAGATGCCGTGAGACTTCATCTTCGCGGCCTGGTACTGGTTGTCCGCCGAGGGGGTGACGTAGTGCACCGAGTCGGCCTTGAAGCGGTGCACCAGAAAGAGGTGGATGAGGGTCATCAGCCGTTTCCTGCGCAGCGGCTCCGCGAAGGTGTTCTGGTCGCGCACCGAGAGAATGCTGCGCTCGCGCCGGTCGTGGATGGGGGCGAAGACGATATTGGCGAGCTTCTCCTCTCCCTGGCCGTAGACTCCCAGCTCCAACAGCTCCGAGCCGGCGCGCTGGGGCCGCAACTGGACGTGGAGCGGACCGGGGAGCTGATTGTGCCGTGTCCACATCGCCAGCCATTCCTCCAGCAATTTCTTGGGCACCTCGGTCTGTACCAGGTGCTGGTGCTGGGTCGAGCCCTTACCCATCGCCATGGTCGTCGCCGTGCGCCCAGACGTAGCGGCCAATGCGGCATCCCCGCGCGGTCCCCCGACCAGGGTCTGGGGCGTACGGTAGGGAGACTCGACCATGCGGAGTTTTCGTTGCAGACGGGCAAGAGCGAGCATGCCGTCCTGCTTGAGGGCGGTGGCGAACTCCTCGGCGGCGAGGCCGTCGATCTGGTGACCGCCGTACGTGATGAAGTTGAAGACGAAGCCCAGCTTGCCGAGTTCCTCGGGGAATCGCCGCATCTGTTCGTCGCTCATGCCGGTGGTGTCCCAACTGAATGACGGCGAGAGGTTGTAGGCGAGCATCTTGTCGGGAAACTCGGCGTGGACCGCCTCCGCAAACTGGCGGGCGTCGGCCAGGTCGGCTGTCTTGGTCTCCATCCAGAGCAGGTCGGCGAAGGGCGCCGCAGCCACCGATTTGGCGATGGCGTACGGAATACCGCCGCGCACCTGGTAATACCCTTCGGGCGTCTTAGCAGCTTCGCAGTCCCACTCGACGTCGGCGCCGAGCTGGCGCGCCCTATTGCGGGCGAAGTGGAGCGAGGCGCGCGCGGCGAAGCGCCGCCACTCGCCGGCGCTCATTTCGAGCGGCTCGCCTTCACTCTCGCGGAACTCGAGCACCTCGGCAACGGCCTCCGGGAAGGTCCGCAGCCGGGCCTCGTCCTCCCAGGCTTCGAGGAAGCGAGCGGCGATCCGGTCGAACATGGCGTCGATCGACGTCTCTTTACCTGCCTGCAACGACGCCACCGCACCGGCGGCCTGCGCCAGAATGCCCCGGCGCTCCAGCCAATCCCGCGCGGCGACACACTCTCCGTCCTGGACGGCGTACAGGAGATGGCCGTTGAGCTCGGCGACTCCCAACTCGTGGAAATGGCGGATCAGCTCCAGAAAGCACGGTTTGTAGGCCGGCACATCGGGGTTCGTCGCCCCAACCAGGAACGGCTGATCGCGCTCGTCGCCTCGCCCGTCGATCAGGTTGGCGGCTTCCGCGTCGGTGCGGGCCACGATTATTCCTGCAACGCCCATGACGTCGAGCTGAAAGCGGGCCGCGTTCAGCCGCTTGTTCTGCTCGTCCTGCGCCACCAGCACTTTGCCGCCCTGATGGCCGCACTTCTTGGTGCCCGGACGCTGGTCCTCGATGTGGTAACCCGCCACGCCAGCCTCCACGAAGCGGCGGATCAGGTTGCGAACGTGCGGGTCACCGCCGTGGCCCGTGTCGGCGTCGGCGATGATGAACGGCCGAAAGTCGTGAGCTCGCGTCGCGGCGCGTTGCGCCTCCGTCATCCGCGAGCGCAGAAAGTGCTGATTGCGATCAGCCGTAAGCAGGGCGCGCACGAGCGCCGCGGCTTCTTCGGGTACCTGGCTGAGTGGATAGCTGGCCAGATCGGGGCCCGGATCCTCGCTGGGGCCGCCCTTGGCGGAAGTAGCCCACCCGCCGAGGTAGATCCCATCGATTCCCATACGCTTCATCGCCACGGCCTGCCCTGGCGTGTACGGACCAAACGTCGTGATGCATTTGCGCTCCCGGAAGAGCTGTCGCAGGCGGTCATAGAATGCGGCCGCGGCCTCGCGCGCCACGGTGTAATCGAAGGCGATGGTGCCGCGCTGCTCCGCCACCTGGCGCGCGCTATAGAGACGAACGATCCCGGCGAATCTGGGGCAGTCGAACCAGTGCTGAGTTGCGGCGATTTGGTTCTCAAACGATCTCATAACTTTTGCGCTCCTTTCTTGCCGCGTCTAAAAGTCGAGGTTTTCGGTGATTCGCGTTCCGTCTTGCTCGAAGGCTTCGAGGTAGGCTTGAATGCGGGACCTGGCGGACGCCAGGTCGTAGTTATTGAGGTTCAGGTTCAAGAGGTCGATGTACCAGGGCGGCTTTACCCCATAGGTCACGTACGTGGCGACGATCTCCCGCGCGATGGGCAGCGTGGTCGCCTTGGAGTCGTCATGGACGTCGCGGTCACCGGCGTCGAGCAGTTTCTGGTACTCTTCGGCGAGCAACCGCGCGAAGAGCGCCGCGTCGAAGGTATCGCCGGTGCGGGTGCCGGTCGCCGGGTCGTCGCCGGTGAGCCGGGCGCCCTTGTGCACCCACTCCCACAGGATGCTGACACGGATCTCGCCGGTGGCCATGTCCTCCATCAGGTAGAGCTGGTCGTCATCGCCGAAGAAGTCCGCCGGCTTGAGGGCCGCGGCCTGGAAACCCTGTCCAAAAGCGTTGCCATACTGCAGGGCGACGCTCAGCAAATCGCGGGCGCCGCGGATGGTGCGGGGCGCCGGCTCGAGCAGAACCAGCCCGTCGGCGTCTTCCCGCGTATAGGTAAGCGGCGGGAACTTGCGTCCGAGCTGATTGTCGGCGCCGGCCTCTTCCCAAACCCGCCGCACGATGTGCACCATCTTCCAGTGGGCCACCCACTTGCCGCTGGCTCCGGCGAGTTGTTCACGGCTGCCGCCGGCCTTCGCGCGGCGCATCCCCGCGGCGACGCCCGCCGCGGAGCCAACCGGTATGTTGGGCTCCATGCCACCTTGCCAGAGCGCGCATAGGCCGTTGCGGTCAGGGGTGTTCACCGCCCGGCGCACGCGGTCCTCGTAATTGCGCATGTAGCCGTAGGTCATGACGATGGCGTCGATGTTGGGGTTCAGGAAGTCCAGGTCCCAGGCCATCGCGTCGGCCACACTGTTGATGTAGTCCCACCGCCCCGTGTTGAAGCCGACGAAGTGCCGGCCGAGGGCGGCGCGGATCTCCATCAACTGGAAGGCCGCCTCGATCTGCTCGACGAGGACGTAGGCCTTGATCGTGCCAATCGGAAGCGAAAGGTGCCGCTCGAGCGCGGCAAACAGGTCGTTCCACAGCGCCGCCTCCCCGGCCGTCTGGATCTTCGGCAGGTAAAGGACGATGGATGACCCCGCGTCGCGCAGGCGCTGGTGGTTGTTGACCACGTACAGTACCATGTCGACGATCGAAGCGGAGAAGCCCGTGCCGTCCTCTTCGCGCACGTGGCGGTCGTCCAGGTGCAGACCTCGCACGCGGAAGATTTTAGTGGTGAAGTCGAGTTGCCGGCGCCAGTCTTCGATGATGGGCCGCCCGAAGAAGCCCCGCGCCCACCGGTTCATCTCCCCGGCGACTTCTTCGGCGACGCGCAGGAATACTGAGTCCCCGGCGATAGCAAGTCGCAGGTTGCGCTGGTTGTCCAGCGACATGGTATCGATCTGTCCGAGGGCATCCTCGCCATCGAACATCCAGCCGTCGGCGCCCGAGAGGAGCGCGTACGCTACATTGCGCAGGCCGCCCTCGATAGGCGCCCGCGGTTTGGTGCCGGGCCCTGTGCCTTGGATCCACTGGCGCTTCAGATCGGCGGGGATCTCGCTTCCCTCGAAGTTGCCGTCCCGGGCGTCCTGAACCCGGATGGCCGTGCCCGGGATCAGCGCCTGGGGGTCGAGGAAAGCGATGCGCTGCCGGCCGCGCGCCCGTGCGCGCCGCCGCGCGATGCGCCTTTCCATCACTTCGCGCCGGTCCCGGTTTAAAGGCGCCAAGACCTCCAACGCGTCAATCGCCGCCGGGATGTAGACGTCGGGGTACGCCTTGAGCGCGCTGTCGCGATATTGGAGTCTCCGACTCATCTGCTTGTCGGGCCCTCGACCCTATATTACGCCTGTTTCAGATAATCAGCTGTGATTATTTATCCTAACATTATCCCGGCCCCCGCGCTCGGCGCAATGGGCGAACAACTTCGCAAGAAAAGAGCCGCACTGAGGCGCCTGCGCGCCACCTTGAATCCATTCTCGCGATTCGAATTCGAAATGCTGGCCGCCTTGCGTCATCCCACGCGATCTGCGGGGCCCGCCGGCGGAAGTTCCCACCAACGGGCTTGTTTGCACATTTACGTTTGAGCCTGATATTCTTCGTCAAGTCTTTTCCTCGAACGCCGTAGCAGGGGGACCGAATGACACCTATTGGGCCGATCGCACCGGAAGAGCGCATCAACTCGTTGGACGCGCTGCGCGGGTTTGCGCTGCTGGGGATTCTGCCGGCGAACGTGCTGGTGTTCGGCATGCACCTGGCGGCGGGCAACGATCCGACAGTGACGGCGGGGCGACCGGCTTGAACCTGGCGGGCTGGGCTTTGTTTCGCATCTTGATCGAGGGCAAGATGCGGGGCATCTTCTCGATGGTCTTCGGAGCCAGCGTGATCCTGCTGTCCTCGCGGGCCGAGGAGCGCTCCGGGGCCACCAGCGCGGCCGACATCTACTATCGGCGGAACCTTTGGCTGCTGCTGTTCGGACTGGCGCACGCCTTCCTGCTCTTTTGGGGCGACATCCTGTACCCGTACGCTTTGTGCGCGCTGATTCTGTTTCCGTTCCGGAAGCTCCCGGCGAGCAAGCTGATCATCATCGGCGTCCTGTTCATGGCATACGAGACAGGGTGGACCACCGTGAAGGCGTTCGGGGTGCGCGAGCGGCGGGACCTGGCAGCGGCCGCCTCCACTGCCGAGAAGGCGGGCCGGAAGCCGTCCGAAGCGCAGGCGGAGGCAGCGAAGCAAATAGAGACGCAGCGGAAACAGCGAAGGCCTACACCAGAAGAATTGGAGAAGGACGCCAAGCCGTGGCGCGGCAGTCCGCTGGAAGTGATCGGCGCACGGGCGAAAGCCGTGGCGGCCTGGCACGGCCTGCCATATTATGACCCGGTGAATTGCGATGTGTGGAGCATGATGTTCATCGGCATGGGCCTGTTCAAACTCGGTGTGTTCAGCGCGGCCAGATCGTACCGCTTCTACGCCTGGATGGCGGCGATCGGGTTCCTGATCGGGATTCCATTGAACTCGTACACGGCCTGGCTGGCGGTGACGAGCCATTTCGAACGCGTCACGTTAGCGTTCATGCACGTGACCTACGACACGGAGCGGCTGCCGGTGGCCCTGGCGGACATGGCGCTGCTGATGATGGCGTGCAAAGCGGGCGCGCTGCGGTGGCTGACCAGCCGCCTTGCCGCCATCGGGCAGACGGCCCTGAGTAACTACGTTTGGCAGTCGGTGGTTTGCAGCTTCGTATTTACGGGCTACGGGCTGGGCTTGTATGGGCGGCTGGAGCGGTATCAGTTGTACTACGTGGTGGCGGGATGCTGGCTCATGTCCCTGGCCGCCAGCCCCGTGTGGCTGCGGCATTACCGGTTTGGGCCGCTAGAATGGTGCTGGCGATCGCTGACATATTGGAAGCGGCAGCCGATGCGGATACGGCGTCCGCCCGGCGCGCGCTCGGCGGCAGGGGCGGCCGCCTGAGCGGGGGCGCCCCAGTACCGATCGTGAGTACCAGGGCCGCGGCGACGCCGACGGCGCCAAGCGCCATCCAGAAAGGCGCGGCAAACCCCCAGTGGCCGGCGGCGGCTCCGGCGATGGCGGAACTGCCTGCAACGAACAGATCGTAGAAAGCGTTGAGCGCGCCCAACGCGGATGCGCGTTCCGAAACGGGCACTTGGCCCACCACCACGGATGCCAGCGCAGGCCATGGAAAGGAATAACCCAGCCCCACCAACAAAGCGGCCGGCACGTCAAAGCGCCAGCTGCGAGCGGCGATGATGGCGATCAACCCCACGGCGAGGCACGCATAGCCCGCCAGCAGGCTTCGCCGCGGTCCCATGCGATCGGGCAGCCCGCCGAAGACCACCCGTCCGAACAGCACGGCGACGGCGAACGCCGAAAAGGCCCAGCTGGTGCCGTGGCCGCGATGGTGCAAGAGTAGAATGAGAAATCCGGCCATGGCCGCGTATGTGACGTTGCCCAATCCCAGCATGATGCCGGGTAGAAGTACAGGGGGCGGAAACCAGCGCGACTGGGCGTGGCCGTGGGGCCGCGGTTGTTCATCCGTCATGAAAACGATGACCATCACGGCGATCGACGAGAGAGTCAGAAGCAGGGCGACAGATGCCATAGTTCCGAGCGCCTGCCCGATGGCCGGTCCGATGGAAACGCCGCCCCAAATTCCAGACGAAAGATAGCCGAGGGTGCGCGCGCGCTGGTGGTCGGGCGCGAGGTCGACCGCCCATGCCACGGCCGCAGTGACGAAGAAGCCTTCCCCCAGGCCGTGCAGCATACGTCCGGCCGCCAGGGCGGGCAGGCCGAACACGGGCAGGTAGAGCACGCCGGCCACGGCGCATAGCCCCATTCCAAACAGGAGAGCGATGCGCCGGCCTTTTCGATCAGCAGTCTTTCCGCCCAGGAGCCGTCCGAGTAGCGCGAAGGCGGATGACAGACCAATCAAGAGGCCTGTGACGAACGTAGATGCGCCGGCCTGCTCGTGCAGGTAAACCGGGAGCATGGGGATGACGGCGCCGAATCCCAGCATGCCGACGAATGCCGCGCCCACGATGCGCCAGATCCTGGAACCCATCTACCAAATTTATCATTGGCTGCGCGGCGTCCGGCGGAGTTCCGCATTGATTCTGACCTCGGCACCGCCGCGCTTGACGGTCACGACGACGGAATCGCCCCAGTTTTTGGCGGCCATCAGGCGGTTCCAGGTTTCGCGGTCCGGCGCGGCGATGCCGTCGAGCGCAAGTACCTCGTCATTCACCTGGAAGCCGCTGCGGGCGGCAATTGAATCCTTCTCAATGGCGATGATCTTCCGCGCGCCGGTGAATGGGGTGGAGAAGCCCAGCGACGGATAGAGCGGGTCGCCCTCATAGGGAATGCCCCAGACGAAATTCGCGTAAGAAGCTTTAACACTGGGCACGGGCTTCTCCTCGGAGTCCTCGACGGGCACGGGAATCAGCGTAGTTATCTTGCCGTCGAACCACTGCCTGGCCTGATGCTCGATCCCCACGCCGTAAGCCACGTGCCCGCTGCCCGCCAGCACCACCAGAATGGAATCGGGAGGAGCATCTTTCAAAACCCTCACGCTGTTGTAGGCCATGCTGGCGTCCCAAGTGGCTTGGGCAGCCTGCATACTCTTTAACATAGATTCGGGCATGTGGCCGTGCATGGAGTCGTCGTCATCAAAGGAGGCCTGGAAAAACGCCCGGTGATCGGCGTTGTCGACATCGATATGGGGCGGCACGTGCTGTCGTTCGTCGTCCGAGAGTTTGTCGATTCCCTTCTGGCGAACAGCGGTCACCACATTGCGGGGGGTATTGACGCCATACATGGGAATTCGATAGTCGCGGGCATAGAGAAAAATGTCGCGATAGTAGTCCCAGTGGTAACCCCAGAATTCATACCAGCGCGCCAGGGTGAGGAAGCCCGCCTCGGTCAGCAAACCGTCCCGCCAGTTATCGAGCGACTTCTGCTCGGTATACGGAAACATTTCGAGACCGATCACCACCTTGCGGCCGGCTTCATGAAGAGCCCGGATCGCGCGTAGCTGCACGCGATGAAAGTCCGCCGTGGTGTGCGATTCGCCGATCAGCAGCAGCCGCGTATCGTGCAGGCGGGCCGCAAGCTGGTTGGCGGTGAACACGTCGCCGCTGGCCGAGTCCGTGATGCCGTCCAGCACCACGCGGGCGTCGCGCATGCGGCGATCCGGATCGCCGATCGCCAGGTGGAAGATTTTCTGCTTGGATTGGGAAAACGAGGAGAGCGAAACCATCAGGGCCAGCGCTACCACCGAGACACATCGCTTCATAGGGCAGTGACTCCGAACGTGCAGGCTATCACGGGGCGCTGGGCGCTGCGAGCGCGTGTTGCGTGGGGCGCCCAGGACGGCGTACAGACGGCAAAAAATCCAGCTTCGACCCAGAGTGTCAATCGCCCGAGAGCCCCAGCACCAGGGCGCTCTGCTGGTTCGATCGGTGGGTGAGTTTAAGCCGGTGACAATGGCCTGGAGGGCATTATATTGCCTGATAAATGTTCTATTCCCCGAGTGGCATTTCTGCCGGTGTAGCGTCACGGCCGACGGTTTTTGGAATAAGCTTGAATAGATCATGAACCAGAGGATTTTGCGAGCGTTCGCGCGGTTTAGCATTCTGTTGGCGGCAGCTTATCCGGTTGCCGGGCAACAGGAGAGAATTGTGCAGGTCAATCTGGTCTATCAGGCTCCCGGTATCGGGCCGAGGCCGAATTTCACTCCTTACGGGAGTCCGGTGGAGCTCTCCGATTGGCCGGGACGCCAGCCACTTCCGGAAGGCGCCGCCCGGCCGGCCAAAACCGGCACAATCAAAATCGGCCCCGGCAAGCAGTCATGGACCAAGATTCTGGCAACGGCGGACTCCGCTCACCCGCGGGATCTATGCCGACTCTATGTCGACCGCAACCGGAACGGGGATTTCAGCGACGACGGTCCTGCCCTATTGGCGGATCCGAAGCAGAATGAAAAAACCAAGGCGTGGTGGTCCTCTTTCTCGGGCGCGGAACTGTCCATTTCATACGGGGCCGGCATCGAGGAGCCCTACATGCTCAATTTGTGGGCCGTTCGCGAAGGAGAGGCGGCGCCGAATTCCATCCGTTATTCGGTCAGTTCGTGGCGTAGTGGCAAAGTGGAGGTGAACGGCATAGAAGCTCTCGCGGCGGTCATGGATGCGGACAACGATGCCGTATTCGACGCCCAGGATAAATGGTCGATGCTGGCCGCCTCCGAGAAGGACGCTCAAAAACGCGTGCTGTCCTACAAAGAAGCCCGCTCCACGAGCCGTTTCATGTTTCTCGAACAGGAAGGCGGCAAGGAACTGGTGCTTGAATTCCGCAGCCTCAGCGCGGACGGCCGGACACTAAGTTTCGCCATCGTGGAACGCCAGGTCAGCAAGGCGGAAGATCGCGCCCCGGACGACACGCTGGCCGCCGAGCGCGCCCGCCCTCGGTCCTCGCGTCCATTCCCATGGATCGAGGGCAATCTCGAAAAGGGGATGGCCCAGTCGAAGGAGTCCGGGCGTAGACTGATCGTTGATTTTTGGACCACGTGGTGCGGACCCTGCAGGTCGTTGAACGAATGGATCTGGACCGACGCCGAAGTGGCAGCTCTTCTGAATGAAGGATACGTGGGAGTTAAACTGGACGGCGACCTGGAAAAAGATCTGGTCAAGCGATTCCGGGTGGCAGGATACCCAACGGTCATCGTGCTGGATACATCGGGGAAAGAGATGCATCGGTTTGGCTATCTCTCCTCCGAAAAGATGCTGGTAGCGTTGAGGCACTGATAGCGGCCGTCATCCGGGAGGACCATGGATCGCCGGGAATTTCTGGCCGCGGTGGGGACAGCAACGCGCCGGCACCAGTTGGCCGCAGCCACTACTTTTCCCGAAGAGCGTTCATCGGTGGCGCAGACTCAGCAGTTGATCCAGACGTTAGCCAGCGTCAACTCAGACGCGAACGACAATCCCGCGGCGCCCGACTTTAACCCAAACACCGACACGATCCAGGCGGCCGGTGATACCGAAGCGTTGAGGGACCTCGGGCGCGGGGCCTCCATCGGACAACCGTTTCAAGGTGAAGGCGGCTCGAATCATTTCACGGGTCGTACCGGAGCATCGCCCCGCCGTATCCCGGTAACACGCATGGTCCCATCGACGAGTTCCGAAACTGTAACGACGCAGTCGCGTGGAAGATAAGGGCCGCTTTGAGTAAGCTCCTCTTTGTGAACGAGGATCAGGCGATTGTTCTTGACGCGATAACGATCTGCTCCTGCTCCACAGCCCGTGTTACCCACGCCGAAGTGATGCGTACGGATCTCCTGTTTCTTCGGATCGAAGTCGATGGCATTTGATGTCCAACAGTGGGCATGCGCCGCGGCGAAACAGTTCTCCCCCAACTCCCGTGTCAACTCGTTCTGGACGAAGAGCCCGGAACCCGCGTCATAGACCCAGTACGACTTGCTCTCCCACGAGGCCGCGTATTCCGTGCGGACGGAGAAATCGAGATATCCGTCGAAGTTGATATCATCCGTATGGAAGCTTGCGCCAAAATCAAGAGGTTGCCACGCCATGATGGTTAGAAGCTGTAACATCTTTCCATCCTGACAGCGCGCCACCTCGATATCGCCGGCGTGAACGACGTCGACACCCCTCTTATGCCGCAAGCTGTCGAAGGAGAAAGGACGAATTGTGATACGGAATGCTGGTCCGCCGTCTTTTACCAATAATCGGAAGGAGGCCGGGGGTGGCTCGCCAAGACCTTCAAAGAATGCGGACCCTGTCCCCTTGGGAGGACCGGTAGGGAGACCATCGCACACATCTGCCCATAGTGCCGACGTTCCGCAGAGCGCGAGAACAGACAATTGCTGCCACATCTAAATGCAATCTCGTTGGACGCGCAGCCCTGCAGCAGCGCCCAATTCACGTCTATTCAGCGAAGCACAACCTTCGCCAACCCGGCGTTGTTGGCGCTGTCGAGCACGCGGATGACTACCAGGTGTTCGCCGGGGGTTAACTTATCGAGCGACAGCACGAACTTCTCCTGCTGGGAGTCGATGACGCCGTCGGCGGCTTCGAGGGGCACCCAGCCGGTGGCGTCGAGCGAGTACTCGCAGCGGCGCAGGGGCGAGGCCGCGTCGCGAGCCTCGAATTCGATTTCGGCGGTGGTTCCGTTATGCCGCACAGGACCGACGGTCACAACCGGCGGCGTGTTGTCGATCATGACCGGGGTGCTGGTGAGGTCGGCATCGCGGGCGGTGGCGGGCGGATTGACTTCGCGGTCGGAGGCGACCACGCGGAAGTAGTATTTGCCGTCGGCCAGCACGTCGCTGTCGAAGCTGAAGGCATTGTCGTGCAGGTCGCCCTTGAGCAGCATCCAGCGGCGTTCGTCATCGGCGCGGAAATAGAGGTTGTAAACCAGGCGGTCACCGTCGGGATCCTCGGCCTGCCAGCTTATGGTGACCTGCTGGGCGGCGGCCCGCGAAAGGGTCTGGGTGGGCGTGCCTGCTGAGGCAGCCGCGCTGGCGTCCCCGCTGTCGGTCACGGTCACCGTGTAGGGCGAAATCGCCTGTTGCTGAACGGCCTTGGCAGCCGAGACGGGGGCCATCTGCAGCAGCACATTGATGCTCTTCACTACCGGCGGCGAGTTCTGCGGCAGATAGGCCAACGTCACGTTATCCAGGATGGGGGCCGCACCGCCCGCACCGGAGAATTCCGTTTTCCACTGGATGTAGCGGGCGTTGGGGCTGGAGATGGCGGATGCCGCGGAATCTTTCAGCGGCGCGGACCAGTCGCTCCAGGTCTTATCTGGCTTGGAAGAGTTGCCGGAGCGCGTGCGGAAGACGATGCCGGTGGCAGGCGCCATTTCGGCGCGCCAACTGAGACTCCCCCAGCGCGCTGGCGCACCCGCATCGTGCACTGGCGATTCATACGAGCCGGATACGCCGGGACCTTCGCCCAAACGGTAGATGCGGCCCATATCGCCGGTGGCCACCAGCACGGAACCGTTCGAAGGCAGCAGGCGGGTAGCCTCGCCTTCGTTGGTTTGCAGCACCAGAGTGACCTTGCGATCGCGCGACAGGCCGTAGATGCGGCCGCTGCTATCGGTCGAAAACAGAAGCTGATTGGGCAGCGCCAGCAGATCGTAGACGTTCTCTTCCTTGGAACTCCACAGCGTTTCGACGGTGTTATCTGGGTTAATGCGGTAGACCGCCGAGCGCTCCACGCCGGTAAGATCCACGGTGGGGGTGAACTGAGAGCTCACCTGGGGGGTGGGGGCGGACTGGGTTTGCCTGGCGGCATCGCCCTGGGTCTTGAACTCGGCGCCAGGCTGGGTATTCTGCGCCTCGACGGTGATGGAAGTGGGCGCCGACTGGACGACGACGCCGGCGGTGCCGGTAGTGGATGCCTGCGTGGCTGCCTGGGTGCGCTTGGCGAGCGAACCGCCCAGTGCTGCCGCATACACGGTGCCATCCGGCTGGGGGATGATGGCGCGGATCTCGGGGAGGCTGGCATCGTACAACACGAAAGCCTTATCCTTCGCGGAGACGCGATACAGGATGCCATTGGGCTCGGTGCCGGCCAGCAGGCGGCCCTGCGCGTCCACGGCGAGGCCCGTCACATGCGATTGGCCGGTGTCATAATACAGCTCGCCGCTGCCGGCGGCGGTGATGCGGTAGATCTTCCCTTGATCGCCTGTACCGACATACAGCGCGCCATCGGGGCCGGCGGCCAGGGACCAGATGTAACGGGTCTTGGGCGCGAAATACTCGGTGGCTTTGCCGTTCTCGATGCGATAGACTTTGCCGTCCGGGGAAGTGCCCGCGTACAGGACGCCGTTATGATCAGTGGCGATGGCGAAGACTTCGGGCTGGTCGGCGGTCCAGAGGAGGGAACTCTTGCCGGAGGGATCGACCTGGTAGATGCGGCCGCGGTGGCCGGTGGCCACGTAGAGCACGCCGTTCCTGCCTTCGGCCACGCTCCAGACGACGGCCTGGTCGGACGAGAACAGCGTGTCGACCTTGGGCGCCAGCGTCATACGGCCATCGCGGCTGAGGGAGACGCCTTGAAACTGGCCGCGGATGAAGTCCTGGTAGCTGGTCATTTCCCAGGCGGTGGTGGCGGATGCGAAGACGGCGGCGGGCAGGAGGAGGGCCGCGCAAACCCGGATGAGCGGGCGAAGGGCGGTCACTCCTTCACCTCCACCTGGATGGTTTTCGAGCCATTGATGACGCTGTCGCCGGCGGCGATTTCGAGCTCGGCCAGTTTGGAGTTGCGCGTCTGGGTAATGCCGCCGAGCGCGCCCTGGGAGGCGGCCATGATCATGGCCACGGAAGGCGGCGGGTCCGGAAAATCCTCTCCTTCGAGCTGAAAGGCGGGCTCGGGACGCCACACGCGCACATACGCCTTGGTATTGGCGCGCAGGCTGTTCACGGTGGTGAATACCTGGGAGATGGATTTCGGCTGGTTGCCGATGATCTGGCGAAATTCGACGAGGTTAGTGGTCATGCCGTCGGCCACCGTGAAATAGAGCGGCCCAGGCGTCAGGCCCTGAGGGACCTGGTATTCGACCTTGCGCGCCAGTTCGGCGCCATTTTCGCCCACCAGCACCGTGGTCAGCTCGACCTTTCCGCCCGGCCGGACCTCGCGCCGCCCGGCATAGACGCTGTCGATCTGGAATTGTTTCTTGGCGTCGAAGGATTCGATCTCGAGAGCCACCCGCTTTACTTCCAGGGAGTCGAAGCCGCTCTGCAGCACGTAGGCCAGGGGGATGGCGGTGGAAAGCGAGGCGAGCAGGGCGGAGCCGGTATCGGCGGCGTACATATTATTCACTTTGAGCGGCGCGGCGGAACCCTGAAACTCGATCTCGCCGGTGACGCGGAAGCTGGATGCGCCCAGGGTGCGTTCGGTGGCGTCGATGGTATTGAAGACGGCCATCTGCACCAGCAGGGGCGACAGAAAGCGGTCGTTGACCATTTGCATCTGGTAACTGTCCATGCGCCGGCCGCCGCGCGAAACGGAGATCGAGATAGGAGCCATGGCCGCGGCGAGGCCGAGCTCGCCGGAAACCGCGGTGTTACGGTCCTGGACGATGGCGCCCATCATCTCTTTAGGCGCGGAAATCTTGAAGGACGCCGACATCACGGGCAATAGGGCCAGGACTTCGGAACGGGTGAAGGGCAGCGCAGTAGATCCGACCGCCAGAAAACGGTGGCCGAAGGCGTAGATACGGCTGCCGTCAATGTAAGTGACGGTGCCATCCGCGCCGATGCTGAGATCGCCGGTCATCAACTGGACACTGATCATGGAGCCTGGCTTCAGGGATGCGGGATCGCCCATGCGCGTGCTGGAAGGGCCTCCGGCCGAAAGACCCTGAGCCGGTTCCAGGCCCAGACCGCGAAGCTGTAGGGAGAACTGGTCGAGGGTGGCGCGGGTGAATCCGGCAAACGAGACGGGCGTGGCAATATCCAGCATTCTGGCTCCGCCGGCATCCAGTTCCTGGCGGCCTGGCAGCAGGCGGGTGAGGTCTCTCGATGCGAAGAGAGACGAGAGTGAGACTGTATTGCGGGCCATCTGACCAGGCGGCGATGAGCGGCCCGCGTCGGTCACGCGGACCATCTCTTCTATGGGACGGATACCGGTGATGGCGTCTTTGGCGAACGGAAACGCCAAGGCCACGGCTCCCGCCAACCTGCCATCGATATAGACCGGGCTGCCGCTCATACCCTGGAGAACGCCGGTTTCGGCCAGGGGGCCACCCGACAGGCGGGCCAGGATCAGGTTCTGCTTGGGACCGATGTTTTCGAGCACGCCCAGCACTTCGACCTGGAATTCATCAATGCGGTTGCCGTAGAAGACGGTTTTACCGATGCCGTGCAGGCCGGGCTTAACGTCCTTCAAGGGGAAGAACGCGGTTTGGGCTTGTAAGGCGGCGGTCAGCACTAATACGTAGGCGAAACGCGGCACGATTACCATTCTACCGTGTAAGAGACATGGAACCACAGATGGACACGGATTAACACAGATAAAGACGGTTCGTGGCGGCGGACGGTTCCCGAGGCTTGGTTTATGATAGAGTCTCGGAAATGAAGACTTTAGTGTTGGTCTTATGCACGGCGTTGAGCGCATTTGCGCAAAAAGTCCACGTCGAGTTCGACCCGGGCGCACAGTTTGCCAGGTATCACACATTCGCGATCAGGGGCGGCCAGATGAACAGCAGGAGTCCGGCGCTGAGCGGCGAACTTGTGAAGAAGCGGATTGAAGCCGACATCGCCAATAACCTGACGGCTCGGGGATTGGCGATGGCGCCCAACGGACCAGCCGATCTGAATGTGCACTACACATTCGGGGCAGCCCGCGGGGTCAGACCGGAGGCTTATCCCGCGGGATGGCGCGGATGGGGCACGGTAGTGGTGCGAGAGCCGTTCTCCGAGGGCACGTTGGTCATCGATTTGCGCGACCCGACTACACATTCACTGGTCTGGCGGGCGATTTCCAGCGTGGAAAAAAGCAATCCGGTCAAGGTGGAAGGCAAGATCGACGATATGGTGAAGAAAGCTCTAAAGAAGTATCCGCCGAAGCCGTAACTGAAGAGCACACACATGTCCGATACCTCTACCGGCCGCCGCGGATTCTTGAAGACTGTCGCCCTGGCGGCTGGCGCGCCCTGCGCGGCGCAGACACCCGGCGCGCCCGCGCCCAAGGCCGAGGCGGCAGCTAAGCCCGTTACGCTGCCCCGATCGTCGATGCGCTATCCGCGGGTCTTCGCCGGGCGTCAACTCGCCATGCTGGCGATGCCCATCGGCGGCATCGGCACGGGCAGTATCAGTTTGGGTGGCCGGGGACAACTGCGCGATTGGGAGATCTTCAATCGGCCGGACAAAGGGCGGTCGCCGGAATACGCCTTCGCCTCAATCTGGGCCCGCGCGGGCAGCCGGAAGCCCGTGGCGCACGTGCTGGAAGCCCGGCTGATGCCGCCCTATGAGGGTCCGGACGGGCTGGGATCGAAGAACGCGCCCGGCCTTACGCGTCTGGAGGGCGCCACGTTTACGGGCGAATTCCCTCTGGCGGGGATCGCATTTCACGACTCGCGCCTGCCGGTGACTGTTTCGCTGGATGCTTTCAGCCCATTCATCCCGCTGGACGCGGATGACTCCGGACTGCCGGTGGCGATTCTGCGGTATCGCGTGCACAATCCCGGTCACGAGGCGGCCACGGTTTCGATCGCGTGGTCGCTGGACAACCCCATCGGCGCGGGCGACAAACGCGTCAACGAGTATCGCCAATCGGCCAATCTGAAGGGCCTGCTGATGAGCAATCCCTCGATGGCCGCCGGCGATCCACAGGGCGGGACTCTGGCATTGTGCATGGTGAAGCCGGAGGGCAAGCTGACTTACCTGCGGGGCTGGGTGGATGCCAAGTGGTGGACCAGCCCGCTGCTGTTTTGGGACGATTTCGGCGGTGACGGGATGCTCGGGCCGGAGTCCGAGAAGCGCAACACCACCGGTGCACTGTGCCTCCAGCAGGAGATCGCGCCGGGGACGGAAGCCGCCTATACGTTCCTGCTGGCCTGGCACTGCCCCAACCGGACGCCGGCCTGGTCGGGTTGGACGGCGCCCAAGGGCGATGAGAATACGGTGATAGGCAATCATTACTGTACGCGCTTTGCGGGAGCGTGGGAGGCAGCCGAATACGCGGCAGCCAAGCTGCCCGATCTGGAAGCCCGCACGCGCCGCTTCGCCGTTGCCATGCGCGAGAGCACCCTGCCGCCCGCGGTGCGGGACGCGGCGATGTCCACGCTCTCGACGCTGGTGACGCAGACTTCCTTCCGCACGTCCGACGGCGAGTTTCACGGGTTTGAAGGCTCGAGCGATCATCGCGGCTGCTGCTTCGGCAATTGCACGCATGTCTGGAATTACGAGACGGCCACGCAGCATCTGTTTCCTACGCTGGCGCGCTCGCTGCGTAAAGCGGCGTTCGGCTTTTCGCAGGACGAGCAGGGCGGACTGCGCTTTCGCCAGATGCTTCCCGACGGGAAAGATCGCTTCGGTTACGCCGCCGCCGACGGCCAGATGGGGCAAATCATCAAGGCTTATCTGGACTGGCGTATGTCGGGGGATACGGCATGGCTGCGGGATCTGTGGCCCCGCATCCAACGCGCCGTGGCGTTCGCCTGGGTGCCGGGCGGATGGGATGCGCAGCGCCGCGGCGTGCTGGATGGCGTGCAGCACAATACTTACGACGTCGAGTTCTACGGTCCTAACCCGCTCTGCGGCATTTACTATCTGGGAGCATTGCGCGCCGCCGAAGAGATGGCCCGCGCGCTGGGCGATACACATGCCGCTGATGAATATCACCAGCTATTCGCCGCGGGGAGTAAGTGGATCGACGCGAACTTATTCAACGGTCATTACTATATACAGAAAGTGCGCGGCATTCCGAAAGACCAGATCGCACAATCCACTGTGGGAGACATGGGCGCGGAGAACCCGGATAAGCCGGAGTATCAGGTGGGCGACGGCTGCCTGCTGGATCAGTTGATGGGTCAGTACCTGGCGGAAGTGGCGGGGTTGGGTCCGCTGGTGGATCCGGCGCACATCCGCGAGACGCTGAAATCCATCTGGCAGTTCAATTACAAGAGGCAGCTTTACGAGCATGACTCGGTGCAGCGTACTTACGTGTTGAACGACGAAGCCGCGCTGGTGGTATGCGATTACGGCACGGGAAAGCGGCCGGAAGTCCCCTTCCCCTACTTCTCGGAGGCCTGGACCGGCCTGGAGTACCAGGCGGCCGCCACCATGATCTATGCGGGCATGGTGCGGGAAGGCGTGGAGACATTCGAGAACAGCCGGCGGCGCTACGATGGCGAGCGCCGCAATCCCTGGGACGAAGCCGAATGCGGCCACCACTACGCGCGGGCCATGTCGGCCTGGTCGGGGGTACTGGCGCTGAGCGGTTTCCGGTATCACGGCGGCGAGAAGAGCGCCGCGATCATGCCCCGGCTCAACACGGGCGCGGGTAAGTTCGTATGCTTCTGGTCGGCCGGGCCGGCGTGGGGTACATTCACGCATGCCGCCGACAGCGGCCGGCGGCGCGTCACGCTGGCCGTGACCGAAGGCCGCCTGCCTTTGCGGAGCATCACGCTGGCGGCGGGTCCGGCAGCCACGGCATCCGCCACGCTGCAAGGGCGGGCGGTGACACTGACCCATGACCAGGCGGGGGCGGTGTTCACTTTCGCGGAAGAGATCACCATCCACGCCGGCGAGGAGCTGGTACTGCTTGCCTGATCGTCCAACGCTGGTTCTGGCGGGCGGTTTTCTGGGCGCGGGCAAGACTACGCTGCTGTTGCGCGCCGCGCGGTTGCTGCACGAGCGCGGCATGCGTGCCGCTATCATCACGAACGATCAAGGCGGGGCGCTGGTGGATACGCGCATGGCAGGCGCCGCGGGCATCGATGCGGCGGAGATCGCGGGCGCGTGCTTCTGTTGCCGGTTCTCGGGCTTTGTGGCCGCGGCCGAGAGCCTGCTGTCCGTCAAGCCTGATGTCATCTTTGCCGAGCCGGTGGGAAGCTGCGCGGATCTTTCGGCCACGGTGCTGCAGCCGCTGAAACAGGATTACTCGGACCGGTTTCGCACCGCTCCTTATTCGGTGTTAGTCGATCCGGGCCGGGTTATCACCGACCCGCGGCTGGCGTACTTATTCGAGAAACAGATCGCGGAAGCGGACATCGTGGTGTGCACGAAGTCCGACTTATTCGAGAGACCTCCCGGTATGACCGGGGCCCGGCAAGTCAGCGCGCTCACCGGCCGGGGCGTGGCGGCCTGGCTCGACGAAGTACTCAGCGGCCGGCTGCGCGCGGGCGGCCGCATCCTGGACATCGACTACAGCAGGTACGCCGCCGCCGAAGCGGCGTTGGGCTGGCTCAACTGGGAGGCCCAGTTAGACCTGGCATCCCCGGTAACGCCCGCCGGAGTTGTGGGTCCATTCCTTGAACGCCTGGACGCCGAACTGACACGCGCGGGAGCGTCCATCGCGCACTTGAAGATCTTCGACCAGGCTCCTACCGGCTATATTCGCGCAGGGATATGCCGAAACGGAGGCCATCCGGTGATCGAAGGTGACCTGCTGGCCATTCCGGCCCTGCGCCACGAGCTGGTGGTCAACCTACGCGCCCGGGCCGCGCCGGCAGTTCTCGAAGAGGCCGCCGCGCGGGCCGCTGCGGATCTTCCCGCCGCACCCCACATCTTGCGCCACGAGGCGTTCCAGCCCTCGCCGCCCGTTCCGGAGCATCGCTTCCAGGCCGTGGGCCGGTCTACGTGATCGAGCAATTCGACCACGCCCCGAACGAGATCGGCCGGCCCACTGTCAGAGTGGGGCTGAATGGCTCCTGGATCGGCGCGAATCGCGGCGGCGAGCACCATCTGTGCGTCGACTGGCAATCGCGTCCGTTCTGGATGCCCATGACGTCGGTGGCGGCCAGCAGTCTGACGGCGGAACCTGGCAAGACTTACTTCTTCCGGGCCCGCATTATCCCGCACTACGGTTCCATCCGGACTATGGATTTCGACCTGGTGAACAACGATGAAGGCCAAATGCTCGCGGCCAAGTCGCCGCGCGCCGGGTTCCATCAGCAGAAGTGACTGCGCCATCGTTACCCTGCTACAGTAGGCTTTCACTAAAGAGATGAAAGCACTGGTCAAGAGCAAGAACGAGCCCGGGCTGTGGCTGGAAGAGGTCGAAAAGCCGCGCATCGGCATTAATGACGTCCTGATCCGCGTGCACCGGGCGGGCATCTGCGGCACGGACGTGCACATTTACAAGTGGGACGACTGGGCCCGTAAGACCATCCCGGTGCCGCTGGTCATCGGTCACGAATTCGTGGGCGAGATCGCCGAAGTGGGCTCCAACGTGGCCGACTTCTATGCCGGCGACATCGTGAGCGGCGAAGGCCACGTGGTATGCGGCCGATGCCGCAACTGCCTGGCGGGACGGCGGCATCTCTGCGCGCACACCCAGGGCGTAGGTGTGAACCGGCCCGGCGCTTTCGCCGAATATATCACCCTGCCCAT
>DATGGM010000132.1:0-5223 GCA_035308525.1 Bryobacteraceae bacterium | reverse complement strand
CCACACCTTGGTGATGGGCACCGTGTTCAGCCACTTATAATTCCGCGGGCCGCCGACGTAGTCGAAATGATAATAGATACCCGCGCCGCCCCTGCGCTTGCGTTCTTCCGCCGTGGGCAGACGCCGGATGTTGCCCCAGTTATCGTCACACCACAGCAGAGTCACATCGTCCGGGACGCGCATCCCCGCTTCGTAGTACGCCTGGACTTCTTTATATAATGCCCAGTCCTGGGGAACCTTCGAAAGATCCTGGCCGAAATATCGAGTGAGAATATCGCGTTGATCGGCAACTATCTTCTCGAGCAGCCGCATGTTGGCCTGCATGTCGCCGCCCTCGGCCATCGGAAGATCGCCGTCGCCGCGCATGGCCAGTGTCACGATGCCTTCGTAAGCCTTGTTCCGCTGGATGCCTTCGTCCCAGAACTTGCGCAATACCTCCGCATTGGTTGCATAATTCCACGGCCCCTGGCCGTGCCGCTTCCACTCCTGCTGTGCGCGCAGCATCGGCTCGTGGTGCGAGGTTCCCATCACGATGCCGTATTCGTCGGCGAGCTTGGGATTGAGCGGATCATCTTCGTTAAAGGCGCTGCCCCACATAGCCGGCCAGAGATAGTTGCCCTTCAGCCGCAGCAACAGCTCGAAGACCTTGACATAGAACTGATGATTGAAGCCGCCGAACTTCTCGCGCGTCCAGCCCGAGAGCGCCGGCGCTTCATCGTTGAGAAAGATGCCGCGATACTTGACCGCAGGCTCGCCCTGTACGAACCGGCCGGGCTTCACAAACAGCGCGTCCCTGTGCACCACCGGAACGTCGGCCCACCAATACCAGGGTGAGACGCCGATCTGCTCGGAAAGATCGTAGATGCCGTAGATGGTTCCACGCTTGTCGCTGCCGGCGATGACCAGGTTTCCGCCTGCAACCTGGGTGACGAACGATTCCCCCTTGCCGTCGATGGCCGCCGTATCGACGAGCTGCTTCACGAGCGGGATCTTCTCGAGCGACCCGACGACGATAGTGTGCGCGGCGCCGCCACGCTCGTGTGTGAGCGCTGGCCTGCACCCTGTGACGCGCTCGATATCGGCCTGCAGGTCGCCGGCAGCGCGGATCACGCCGGGGTAGTCGGCGGCATCCACGTAGATCGTGGCGCAGCTCTTTCCCTGCGCTATGGCGAAGCTGCCGGGACGCGCTGTGAGTTCAATGTACTTAGGTTGGCCGAGGGCCCACCCACACCTCGGTGCGGCGTACAGAAACAGCACCAGGGCGGCGGAGCGCATAGCGCTTAATAGGCTTGTCTAGGCAGGCGCAGAGCCAGACCCAGCATACAGATTGCGCTGAAGCCAAAATAGACGCCCATCCAAACCAGCTCGCGGTGCGACTCCATCCCTGGATTGACCCAGCCGAATCCGAACAGGAGGAACGCCAGGGCAAAGCCCACCGAAATGACTCCGGCCAGGTCAAGCAACCAGCCATCCACCGCGTGGCGCACACGCCGCAGGCTTCTTGCCGTCACCAATTCGAGAGAGCCGATGCTGGCCGCCGTCAGGATGATGAGCAGCGCGATTGTCAGGAAGCTGATGCTGTAACGGACAAAGGCGTAATAAATGAGTCCCAGCGCCACAAGTGCCAGGCCATTCAACACCAGAAGCCAGCACTTGCCCTCCGCGGATCTCCACAGGCCGGTGGCGATCGCGCAAGCTCCGGCGGCGAGCGTGAGCTCCCCCAGCAGTGTCACCGTGCTGCGGCCATTGGCGCCCATCATGATCAGGTAGACGACCGCAATCATCGCCTCAAGAACGCCGCAGAATCCCAGCAACAACCAGTTCCTGGTCAGCGTCTGGATCACCGTACACCTCCCGGATCGTGCCGCAGCCGTACGCTTCACTGTAGCAGAATAGAAGTAGCCGATATGACCTCCTCACCACGAACTCTGTTATTGGCGGCCGCCCTGTGTGCATGCGCGAGTCTGGCAAGCGGCGCCGGTTCCTTTGCTCCCTTCGAAGAATGGAAGGCAGCAGTCGCCGCCGGCGACCAGGCATCCCTGGCCCGCCTGTATAGCAGCAATCCGCCCGCGAAGGTGGTTGTCGGCCGCGACAACGGCGCGTTGGCTGATGAGCAGCAATTTTGGGCCGGGTTGAAGTCGGCCGGCGTGACGGACGTCAATGCCAAGCTCCTGGATGTTGACACCAACTCGGGTAAGAAGAGAGTGCTGCTGCGCGTCCACGCCATGAAGAACGGCCAGAGTGTGGTTGCCTCCATGGTCCAGATCTGGGAGCAACGGCCGGATGGCTGGCGCATCACGGCTACGCGTCGTACGGACTTCGCCGCCGGGGCGCCGCGCCGCCTGCCCGAGCCTGTGACGCCGAATCCCAACTTATATCCCGAGCCCAGCGAGGCGGAAGCGGATCTGAAGGCAGCCCTGGTTCACGCGGGCAAAGAGCACAAGCGGGTGCTGGTGATGTTCGGCGGTAACTGGTGCTACGACTGCCACGTGCTCGACAACACTTTCCACTCGAAAGAATTCGCGCCTTTGTTGGACGCCAACTATGTGCTGGTCCACATCAACATCGGCGAGGAGGGGAAAGACAATAACGACATGGCGGCGCGCATGGGCGCGGCGCTCGACAAAGGCGTGCCCAGCCTGGCGGTACTCGATCCGGATGGAAATGTGGTGGTCGCGCAAAAGAACGGAGAGTTCGAATCCACCGTGAAGATCGGGCCGGAGGAAGTCCGCGCATTCCTGGAGCAGTGGAAGCCGGCCCGGACGTAACGCGGCGCAGCGATGAAGTCTACCAGCGCCGATGTTCTCGAATATGAATCGCTCCGCGCTTTGCTGGGCCGTTATGTGTCCAGCCCGCCCGGCAAGCTGGAGCTGGCCAGGATCGCGCCCCACACGGATGCTGCCCGCCTGAACGCCGATCTCGCCGATGCCGGCGAGGCCATTGAGTACCTACGCTCCGCCGCCCGCCCGCAAACCGCCGCCAGAGGGGCGGCCATCCGCATCGATTTCGCCGGCTTCCCGGATCTGACGCAGGCGGTGCAGAAGCTTCGCATCGAAGGCGCCAGCCTGGAAGCCAGGGAAATCTTCGATCTCTTCAGCGTGCTGGATCGCGCGGCCGACGCCAAGTCGGTCCTCAACGCGGTCACCGAGCGCTTTCCCCGGCTCGGCGCGCGCGCGGGCTTGATCGGCGACTTTCGCACGCTGCTCAAGGAACTGGAGGGCAAGATCCTGCCCGACGGCTCGGTCTCGGATCACGCCAGCGTGGCCCTGGCCCGTCTGCGCCGCGACATCGAGCGACAGCGCAAGTCCATCCAGGACTCGCTGGAGCGCTTCCTGAAGACTCACCAGGAAGAGGGCGTACTCCAGGAAGAGTTCGTCACGGTGCGCAACGAGCGGTTCGTCGTCCCCATCATCGCCGGCCAGCGGCGCAAGGTGGACGGCGTGATCCACGGCGCCAGTTCCAGCGGCCACACGCTTTTCGTCGAGCCGCTCGAAACCATCGATCTCAACAACGAGCTGGTCCGCCTGACCGAGGAAGAAGCCCAGGAAGTGCACCGCATCCTGCGCGAGCTGACGGGGCGCCTGCGCGGCTACGCGGAGTCCATCCGCCAGACCATGGACACTTTTGGGGAGCTGGAAATCATCTTCGCCAAGGCGCGTTTCGCGCTGGATTTTGATTGCGCCATCCCCCGCTTTGGCGCGCGCCTGCGGCTGCGCGACGCGCGGCACCCGTTGCTCGAAGACGTCCTGCGCCGGCAGCGCAAGCCGGTCGTGCCCGTCTCGCTGGCGCTGGATGAAGCTTCCAAAACGCTACTGATCAGCGGTCCGAACACCGGCGGCAAAACCGTGTCGTTGAAGACCGTCGGGCTGCTGACCCTGATGGCCCAATCCGGCCTGCCGGTGTCCGCGGCCGAAGCCGAATTCCCCATCTTTGGCCAGGTGCTCGCGGACATCGGCGACAATCAGTCGATTCAGGAAAGCCTCAGCACGTTTTCCGCGCACGTCTCGCATATCCGGGAGATGGCGCTGGATGTGACGCCCGATTCGCTGGTGCTGCTGGATGAGCTGGGCGCGGCCACCGATCCGGAAGAAGGCGGCGCGCTGGGAGTGGCGATTGTGGATCACTTCCGCGCCGCCGGCGCCTACACTCTGGCGTCCACGCACCTGCTGGCGCTCAAGATCTACGGCGCGAATACTCAAGGCGTGCTCAACGGCTCCATGGGCTTCGATGAGCAGACGCTGGAGCCGACGTACGTGTTGTACACCGGCATGCCGGGCAAATCCGCGGGTCTGGAGATCGCCACACGGCTGGGACTGCCGGAAGATATCATTCGCCGCGCGCGCGCATCCATGAGCGACCGCGAGCGGGATGTTTCGCGGTTCCTCAGCGAACTGCATCAGCGCCTCAAAGACGCGCGGGCGCTGGAAGAGGATCTCAAGCGGCAGCAGGCCGAACTGGCCGCGCGGGAAAAAGAAATCGCGCGCGAATGGGAGAAGCGCGAATCGTCCAAGCTGAAAGAGCTGGAGCGCCGCACCGAGCAGATGCTGGCAAAGTTCGACGAGCAGGCGCAGCAGACCATCGGGCAGATCGTAGGAGGCGCCGGTCAACGCAAGGCGGCCGAACAGGCCGAGCGGCGCGTAGCAAAAGCCAAGCGCGAGCTGCGCGAGGAGTTCCAGACCACCGTGCTCTCGACGCAAGACGAGGCGCGCCACGGCGACTTGCGCCGGCCGCAGATCGAAGAGGGCGTGCGCGTGCGCCTGCAGGGAATCCGCGAGCCTGCGCGCGTGCGTCGCAAACTGGCGGGCGACCGCCTGGAAGTGGAAGCCGGCTTTATGAAGATGCAGGTTTCCGTCGATGACGTGCTGGAAGTCCTGCCCGAAACCTCACCCGCCGCGAAATTGCCCAAGAACGTCAGCTTCAGGCCCGCGCCGGAACTGGCGCCCGTGCACCAGGAGATCAACGTGATCGGGCAGCGCGCCGAGGAAGCCCGCGACAACGTGGACCAGTTTCTGGACCGTGCGGTGATGGCTACCGCCAGCCGCATCCGCATCGTGCACGGACACGGCATGGGGATACTGCGCAAGGTCCTTTGGGAGATGCTTGCGCAGCACCCGCACGTGGAGAAATATTACCAGGCGCCGCAGCAGGAGGGCGGGGCCGGCGCCACCATCGTCGAGCTGAAGGAGTGAACTAGCCGCGCGCTACGGGGCTGTGGCTCTCCCC
>DATGGM010000131.1:0-8378 GCA_035308525.1 Bryobacteraceae bacterium | reverse complement strand
GGCGTACGTCACCACGTGGGCGTGGTATTTCGCCGTGATGGCCCTGGGCTGGATCCTGCTGCGCGCCCGTACAACATTCGTGCGTGTGGCTGCCGGAGTGGTGCTCGGCCCAACCTCATTCTTCGTCGTGTCGAACTACGCAGTGTGGGTGGGCGGCACCATGTACCCGCACACCTTCAGCGGCCTGATGGCCTGCTTCGCCGCCGCCATTCCCTTCTATCGCAACGACCTGATCTCGACCGCGATCGTGGCGGGGTTGGCATTTGGCGTGCCGGTGCTGGTGCGCCGCATGAGCCGGGTACACGCGGTGCCCTCGGCTTCGTAGTTCCATTTTTTCTGATGACGCCCACTGAGGCGATTCGGGGTTAGAATCGCCTCAGGAGAACTGTCTTGGCTGCCCCGGCACAGACAAATCGCGTGCCTCTCGACGTCTACCTGCGCACCGCATGGGAGCCGGATGCGGAGTACGTCGACGGCGTGATCGAGGAAAGACCGATGGGTGAGTGGAGTCATGCAGACTGGCAGGCCGCGGTTGTTGAGTTCTTCAGAAATCGCCGCAAGGAATGGAAAATCCGTGTTGCGCCGGAATTGCGCGTCCAGGTGACACCCGGCAATTTCCGGGTTCCGGATGTAACCATCCTCGACCGGAATCTCCCCGTCGAGCAGATCATTACCCACCCGCCGATCGCGGTCATCGAAATCCTGTCCCCTGAAGATACCATCCCGAAGATGCTCAAAAAGCTGCGTGAATACCAGCACATGGGCATTCCAACCATCCTGGTTCTCGATCCCGGCAGCGACGAGCATTACCGCTTTAGCAACTTCGGACTGATTCCCCTGGAAAAATCCGCCTTCGATCTTCCCGGAAGTTCCTGCCGCTTCGATCTCGACGAGATCAAGAAGCTCCTCGACTAAACCTCGCCCCGGCGTCGTTTCTTTCTCCACCACAGCCCAAAACCGATCACCGCCAGCCCCCCGACCACTCCCAGCGCCGCCAGGGCATGTTGCTGCACGATCTGCACCGCTCCGGGCCCCAGTTTGATCACCAGCAGCGAAAGCACCAGCCACCGGATCAGGCGCCCGGTGAAGACCGCCAGCATGAAGAGCACGACCCGCATCTCGAACACGCCGGCGGCGAAGACGCAGGCCTTCCAGGGCGTTGGCGGAGGCAGCATTGACGGGATCGCCATGGCCCAGAACTCTTGCCTCTCAAAGCGGTTGCGCATGGCCTCGAACCGGGCCCGGTTGATGCGCTTGAGGAGAAAAAGCTCGCCGCCCGCCCGGCCCAGCCCATAGGGCAACAGTCCGCCGACCGCCGATCCTGCCGCGGCCATGATCGCATACAGCCAGAAGTGGCCATGATCCTTCCAGATCCAGACGGCCAGGATGGCGTCCATGGGAACCGGAATGGTCGAAGAATCCAGCAGCGCCACGGCCCCGGCGCCCCAGAATCCCAGCTTGAGAATCGCCGGCAGCAACACGACGTTCCATTTATGCCAAAGAGCGACCAAAAACTGCTTCAATCCCGTCCCTTTCCAGCCGTTCTGGCGGTTGGGCTCCATTCGCGGCCGGGGCAGGCAAGCCGCGCCGCGACGAAGCAGCATCGCCGCAGGACCGGGCAACGGCGTCATCAGCCGATTCCATCGCCCAGGATGAGGCAAAACCGCGCCTCATCCGTCCATTCAAAAAGACCATTGTACGGTGCGGATCACTCCTCGCTGGAGTCAGACAGCCCACCGTGCCCTGTCCGGGTTTCCTCCATCCGGAAGGGATGAGAGAATATCAGGAAAGGACTCGAAGCGAGCCGGCGGCGGCCCGCGGGGTCCCCAGCGACAGGTCCTCGTCGCTGGGGTGCTCGTGTGTGCGCCGCGTCTCCCGTCGGACGAATGCCCCTCAGCGTAGTGCCAACCACCGTGAACGAGCCCAAGGACCCGACGGGAGCCACCCCGGAGACCGCTCAACCCACCTCTGGGCCCGAAAGCGGACCCGGTAATGGCCGTTCCATCGGCAGCCAGGCGCCGCTGCCCGACCCCGAAACTGATAACCGCTCATCCCCCGAGATGCCCAAGATTCGCGGATCGCGCTGGGTCGATTACGACACCTACGAACTGCTGGAGATGATCAGCGAGCTCGAAGACGAGCGGCGCTGGGCCCGTCTCCGCGAAGGCATCTGGATCGCCATCCTGGTCCACCTGGTTCTGCTCTCCGGCCTCACCTGGATCCCCAAGTACATCTTCAAGGTACCGCCCGTGGTGGACCCGTTTGACGCCATCCGCCAGCGCAAGGACGAACTGAAATATCTCGATTTGCCTCCCGACCTGATCAAGCGCGCCCAGCCCAGGGCCGAGGTGAAGCCGGTTCCGAAGAAGGCCCCGCAGATCGACAAGAAGACCCTGGAAGCGCTGAACAAGGCCAACCCGCCCGTGCTGCCGCCCACTCCTGCTCCCAGGGTGGAGCAGGCGCAACCGGCGCCCCCTCCGCCGCCCCAGCCCAAGCCGGAGTCGCAACCGCAGCTCGAATCGCCGGTGCCCAAACCGGCCCCGCAGCGGCCCACCTTTGCCATGGGATCGCAAAATCCCGCCGACCAGCTGCGCGACGCCATGCGCGGCTCCCGCGGCCCCTCCAACGGCTCAGACAACATACCTGGGAACCCGGACATGGCCCGGCATCCCGGGGCCGGCGGCGGTGTCCAGGTGCTTTCCGACACCCAGGGCGTCGACTTCAATTCCTGGCTGCGGCGCTGGTATTACGAGACCGAACACACCTGGGACCCCCTCATTCCCGACGAGGTAAATCCGCCCATCCTCAAGCAGGGCCAGTGCATGATCCGCTTCAAGGTAGGGCCGGATGGCCGCGTCCTGGAGATGCACCTGGAAGGCCGCTCCGGAGATACGGCCCTGGACCGCGCCGCCTGGGGCGCCATCACCGGCTCCAACTATCCCCCCTTGCCGCGCGAATTCCACGGCCCCTATCTCGAACTCCGCGCCATCTTCATGTACAACTTGAAGCCGCAGTGAAGTGAGTGGTCAATTCACCCCGCGCCCCACTGGATCGATGAAATCTGGGTGCCCCACATCTCGATTTTGAGATGTGGGAGGCAAAGCTCCACTCACCCCCGGCTGGTTTCATCGCTCGCGAGTCGGCAGCCACGGCAGGGAACGCAGAAAAATAAAACAAAAGATAAAACTAGAAAATTAGTTGTTAACTAGATTATTAGTTGGTAGTCTAAAAACGTAACAGGCCACGGACGTCACTCCAAAGCCAGGAAAAAAATGCCGCCAAAGAGATCCATTACGCTGACTCCCGCCGAACTGAGGCTCATGCGAGTCTTGTGGTCGCGCGGCGAGTCCACCGTGGCCGATGTGGTGGCCGCCACGGCCGACGAGGGGGCGCTGGCCTACACGTCGGTGCTGACCACCATCCGGATCCTTGAGACCAAGGGCTACGTTACCCACCGGCAAGACGGGCGGGCATTTCTCTACAGCTCGTGCATCGGAGAGCAGGAAGCCAGCCGGTCGGAAGTCCGCCATGTGCTGCAACGGTTCTTTGGCAATTCCCGGGAAAAGCTGCTGCTCTCACTGCTGGGCGACGAGGAGATTACCTCGGAGGAATTGCGGCGTCTCAAAGAGGCGATCGCCGAGATGCCCGAGGATGTTGCGGAGGAGGCGCGATGAACGCGATCGTCCATGCGCTTTCCTTCCTCTCCGCCAGCGCCGCCGGTGCGCTGTTCTCCGCCATCTGGGAAGGGGCGGTGCTGGCGGTTGGCGTGTACTTCTGTCTGCGCCTGCTGCCCGGACTGAGCGCCGCTGCCCGCTCGGTGGTCTGGCTCAACGTATTCGTCCTGCTGGTGCTGTTGCATTTTGTCCCCATGTTCGCCGGCCGCCCGGCAGTGCCGCCGAGCCGTCACTTGCCGGCCGTTCATCTTGACCTGCGCTGGAGCCTGGGAGTCGCAGGAGTGTGGCTCGCGTTGTCGCTCTGGCGGGCGGGGCAATTGCTTTTGGGGATTGTGCAGTTGCGCCGCCTCGCCGGACGCGCAACCCCCGTGGAAGTCGATCCCGGCTTGCGGGCGCTGCTGGCGGATGTTCCCGGCGGGCGCGCGGCCCGGCTCTGCACTTCCGACGAGGTGACCAGGCCCAGCGTGCTCGGCTTTCTGCGGCCGCGGGTGCTGGTGCCCGCGGCCCTGGTCGAGCATTTGACGGCGCAGGAACTCGAGCAGGTCGTTCTCCACGAGATGGAACACCTGCGCCGCGGCGACGACTGGACCAACCTGCTGCAGAAGATCGGCCTGGTGCTGTTTCCCCTGAACCCCGTTCTTCTGTGGGTGGAGCGCAGGCTCTGCGCGGAACGCGAGCTGGCCTGCGACGATCGCGTCATGCAGTCGAATTCCGGTCGCAAGGCGTACGCCTTGTGCCTCACGCGGCTGGCGGAGCTTTCATTGTTCCGCCGCGGCTTCTCCCTGGTGCTGGGCCTCTGGGAACGCCGCCCCGAGCTGGTTCGTCGCGTACAACGGATCGTGAGCCAGCCGGTGCGGTCCATGGGCCGCAGGCCGGCGATCGCCGCTACCGGCAGCGTGCTGGCCGGGGCGCTGGGATGCGCCATCGCCCTTTCCCACAGCCCGCAGCTGGTCAGTTTTCGGCCCACGCATGTGACCCTGCCCCAGGCTCAGTCGCTCGATCCGCATGAAGTCGCGCGTGCCCTCGGCGGCACGCCCGAGTTGATGAAAGCGAACCTGCCCGCCCCCTCCCCCACCCACGCTTCGATTCGGCCGGCAGTTCAGCAGAGTCACTCCCGCCCGCCCATGCGTCACGCCGTCTTGAAAACTGCCCGCCGGCCGCAGACGCCTCCCAACCAGGTGGCGCAGCTGAGTCCGCCGCCGGCTCCCTCCCCCTTGCCCAGTTTTGATCAGCGCGCCGTCATCGTGTTCACCGAGGTCACAACCTTCCCCGCACCCCCACGCGTAGTCCTGGCCGTTTCGCCTGACCGGAGCGCCGCAAGGGCGGTCGTCATTCCCGCCCGCTACGCCATCGTGCCCACGCCCAATGGCTGGCTGATTATCCAGATCTAGACACATCGGGGCCGGGCGCGAGCCCGACCCACTTCAGAAACAAAGCGAAATTCACTCATTGGAGAAAACAACCCATGTCCGTATCAACTAATCAATTAGTAGCGAATGCCAGGAAATTGGCGGTTCCGGCTTCCATCGCCGGGGCATTTGTGCTCGGCGCGGCGTTCTTTGCCGGCCACGGCCGGGTGCATGCCGCGGCAGGCGCCGCCGCCATGCCCCTGGACAACAACAGCGTTTCCGCCTTGACCTCTCTCGACCAGGCCATGGAAGCCGTGGCCTCGAAGGTGACACCAGCCGTCGTCAACGTCGCGGTTACGTCCCGCGGCCGCGGCGAAGACGAGATTTCGGAAGACGACCAGGGCCAGGGCCAAGACCAGGAACAAGGCCAGGGCCGCATGCAGCAACTGCCTCCCGGACTGCGCCAGTTCTTCGGCAACATGTTTCCCCAGGTGCCCAGCCAGCCGCAGATCGAGCACGGCGTCGGCAGCGGCGTCATCATCTCGCCTGACGGTTACATCGTCACCAACAACCACGTGGTCGACGGCGCCACCCAGATCCGCGTAACCCTGAACGACCGCCGGGTGCTGAATGCCAAGGTCATCGGCACCGACAAGCTCACCGACCTCGCCGTCATCAAGGTGAACGCCGGCGATCTGCCCAGCATCGCGTGGGGCGACTCGTCCCGCCTGAAACCCGGCCAGACGGTACTGGCCTTCGGCAGTCCCTTCGGCTACTTCCAGTTCTCGGTGACCCGCGGCATTGTGAGCGCGGTGAACCGTCCCAACCCCTACTCCGATGATGCCCGCAAGCCCGGCGGATACATCCAGACCGATGCGGCCATCAATCCCGGCAACTCGGGCGGCCCGCTGGTGGACTCGCACGGTGAACTGGTCGGCATCAACACCTTCATCATCACTAACAATGGTTCTTTTGCCGGCGCGGGATTCGCCATTCCCACCCAGATCGTAAAAGCGACCGCCGAACAGCTGATCAAGAACGGCAAGGTAGAGCACGGCTATCTCGGAATCAACATCAACGACGTGACGCCGGATAACGCCCACTTCTTCAACGTGAAGGACGCTTCGGGCGCGATCGTGGCCCAGGTATCGCCTGATTCCCCGGCCAGCAAGGGAGGCATCAGGCAGGGCGACGTCGTGACCGAAGTGAACGGCGAGAAGGTCACCAACGCCAGCGGCCTGCAGATGGCGGTGAGCGAAATGTCTCCGGGCACGCCTCTCAAACTCGGCATCGTGCGCGACGGCAAGCCTATGACACTCAGCCTGACCGTCGGCCAGTACCAGGGCAAAAACCAGGTAGCCGGCAATGAAGGCGAACACGGCAGCAACAAGGGCAAGATCGGCATCGCCGTTGCTGATCTGAATGGTCCGGCGCGGCAGCAGTTCAACGTGCCCGAGAGCGTCCACGGCGTGGTGGTGCAGCAGGTGCGCCCCGGCAGCCCGGCCGACGATGCGGGCCTGCAGCCCGGCGACGTGATCATGGAAGTGAACCGCAAGCCCGCGCAGTCGGCCAGCGATTTCGCCACCGATGTGCATAACCTGGCAGGACAGGACGTGCTGCTGCTGGTGTGGTCTCACGGCAACGCCAGCTACCGCACCGTTCACCCGGAATCGAGCCAGCAGAACGGATAACCCGCTGCTCCACAATTTTCGCGAACGTCCCATGGACCACCCCGTGCCCGTGAGGCGAGCCCGGCTGCGTAGAAGGCAGCCGGGCATTTTTTTGGTCCGGTTTGTCAAGCCCAGCCATCGATGAGGGCTTGAGTGGCGCCTCAAAACTCGATCTCAGCGGGAATTTCCTAACCTCCCACTCCGCCCAGGCGGCGCCATCGCAACTCGCTGCTCTTGTCTCGAAAAAAAACTCTTCCGTAAGCCGACACCTCTGCACGAGTTTGAGAGAACCTGCCCATTCTGGGTTTTGCCGTAATCTAATCCTGTCTTCGATTCACGAATCACCCACCCTGCAGTTCCTGACAAGGAGAACCATGATCGAGCGCATCGCCATCCTGGGCACCGGCCTGCTGGGAACCTCGCTGGGACTGGCGCTGCGCGCGTCGGGATTCAAGGGCTCCATCGTGGGCTGGAACCGCAGCGTCGAGGGCGCCCGCGAGGCACTCGCACTGGGCGCGATCGATCTGGTCGCTTCCGATGCCATCGCCCTGGCGCACGCCAGCGACGTGGTCGTGTTGTGCGTTCCGATCTATTCCACCCTCGATTACATGGAGCAGCTGGCGACGGCCCTCACAACCCATCACCTTGTGACCGACGTCGGCAGCACCAAGGGACAGATCACCGCGGCGGCCGGACGCCTGTTCAATACTCCGGATCGGGCCGCGTTCCTGCCCGGCCACCCCATGGCAGGCAAGGAGCGCGGCGGCGCATCCCTGGGAGAAGCCAGCCTGTTTCGCGGCGCGGCGTGGCTGTTTACAGACGATCCTTCGTGGCAGCGATCGGCGCGCGGAGCGGAACTGGCGGCCGACTGGCGCCAATGGGTTGCGGCGATGGGATCGAAAGCCATCGACCTCGATGCCCGGCGCCACGACGAACTCGTGGCCTGGGTCAGCCATCTGCCGCAATTCACGGCCACGGCCTTGAGCGCGCTGCTCGAAGACCAGGTGGGCGACGCGCCCGAGTTGAAACACGTAGGCGGACGCGCTTTGCGGGAAATGACCCGGCTCGGCGCCAGCCCGTTCTCCATGTGGCGCGACATCGCGCATACCAATACGGCTGCCATCGAAGCAGCGCTGCAGGCTCTCGAGCAGCGCCTGGCTTATATTCGCGAAAACCTCCGCACCCCGGCCCTGCGCGAAGAGTTTGAGCAGGCCAATGCGTTCCGGCGGGATTAGGTCCGCATTGGTCTGTGGTCTTCCGCTCGTACCCTATAACTGAAGTTCGCACCACAATTAATCTTGTCATCCTGAGCGAAGTTTGGCCGATGCAACCAACCCGTCAGACACCGGGTCGGGAAGTATTCGTCACAGGCTGCGTGACTTCCGTCCCCGCGGTTCGTCATGGTAGATAAGAAAATTTGTGCTGGACCCGCCGAGGTGTTCCCCTATGCAGAGCTTCATCCGCGACGTTCGCCAGGCTTCCCGGCAATTGCGCAAGAGTCCCGGCTTCAGCCTCACGGTGGTGCTGGCTTTGGCGCTGGGCATTGGCGCAACCACTGCCATCTTCTCGCTTGTCGAAGGCATTCTTCTTCGCCCCTTGCCCTACGCGGATCCCGGCCGCCTGGTGATACTTGGCGACCATCTGGGGAACAGCCCGCACCTGCCCGTCACCGCGCGCGAGATCGC
>DATGGM010000130.1:0-8179 GCA_035308525.1 Bryobacteraceae bacterium | reverse complement strand
TCTCGCCGTCCAGAAAGAACCGCAGCCGATCGAGTTCCAGCTTGGAGAACTCCATATCCGGCGAGGTGCAGGCCAACTCGATGCGCAGCACCCCGCCGGCATCCGCAGCCTTAAGCGGCGGCCGCAAGCGATCGGGCGTGGTCCAGGAAGCCGCGGTGACGGTGAGGGGCCACAGCGTGGTGTCGTAGCAGGTACGGAACTTGCAGGGCACGCCGTCGACCGCACGCGAGTACAGCAAGGTGTCGCGATCGATGGGCAACCCTACCGAGAGCTTGCCTTTCTCCGGGTCCAGGTGAAACTGCACCACGGACATGGAGGGGATCGGCCGGATGAAATGCGGGTACACGATGCCGAGCAGCGCTTCGGTAATTTCGGGGAACTCGTCATCGATCTTAAGATGGACGCGCGCGGCCAGGAAGGCAAAAGCCTCCAGCATGCGCTCCACGTGGGGATCGTCGCACTTGGAAGGTTCCAGAATGAGCCGCGCCGCGATCTTGGGATACTTCTCGGCGAACTGCGCGCCCATCTGGCGCAGATAAGTCAGCTCGCGCTCGTAGTACAGCAGCAGGTCATCCCGCATCCCGCACCTCGTACTCCCCGCTGGTCAGTTCCAGCACGGTATCGAACGAGACATGCTCGGGGGCGGGGTCCATCATCAGCATCCCCTCGATGCGGAAGCGCAGGGTGCGGGCGGCCGCCGAGGTTTCCTCCAGCGGAATCACGCGCACATTGGCCAGCCGGGGCTCGAACAGCTTCACGGTGGAAGCCAGAAAGCGGACCAGCTTGACCTGGTCCTTGGGAGATCGCAAACTATACGCGGTGAAATCGGGCAGACCGTAGACATATACGGAGCGATTCAGCTCCTTCAGCGATTCATCCGGCGGCACCGCGATACGCCGGGTATTCAGCAGCCACTCCAGGTCGCGGCGCAATGCCTCCTTCAATTGACGGACCGATTGCGAGCGGGTAGGACTGGCTTCGGACGAGTTGCCCGGATCGCCGTCGATCAGCCTGTCCAGAGTGGACAAGGTGACAGCGGCGGCGGGGTCGGCGGGAGGGCGGGCCATGGCCTACACCAGGGACGCCTGGGCCGGGTCCAGGCGGCAGATGCGCTCAAAGATGGCTTGCTTGGCCTTGGCATCGCCCTGGATTTTCTTGCTGGATTGCAGCAGGAAGGCGAGCACACCGGCGACCATCTCCCGGTCTTCCCATTCCTCCAATTTGTGATTCTCGACGGCGGCGGCGATGTCGTCGAGCAGCGGCTGGGCCACCGCGTCTTTGCCGGCCGCGATACAAATCTGCGCGAGTTGCAGTTTGCGCTGGAATTTGCCGCGTCCGCTGCGCTGACGCTCCAGCTCGCCGTGCAGGATCTCGAAGGCCTTCTGCGGCTGGCCCTTGCGCATGGCTTCGGTGGCCAGGGCGTGCGGGTCGACGAATTTTTTTTGCCAGCCGCCGTCCGCGGCGCGGTCCATTTCGGGCAGACGGGGCATGTTGGCGGGCGCCGCCAACCCTGCGGGCTCGGCCAGCAGCTCGCGCAGCCAGGCCTGCGTTTCGGGATTGGCCGCCGGCGTATCGTCGATGAGCGAGGCATCCAATAACTGCGGCAGATCGCGGAGCAGCGCGCGCAACTCCGAACGGATGGCGATGGCGATGGCGTCGTAATCACTGCCCAGCTTGACGCAAGCTTCCACTACGAAGCGCTGCAGGTCAAGCCAGGCACGGCCGCACGGGAGCGCCATCACGTTCTCGGCGGAGGCCAGCAGCTCCGTCCACCGGCTGTTCAGCGCCAGTGTCTTGATCTGGCGGCGATATTCGGTGGGAGGGGCTTCCAGCACCGCCGCATCCGAGGACGCGCGCAACTCGCCCCAGCGCAGTCCGCGCAGCATCAGATAAGGAGCCGGACTGAGGGGCTCGCGTTTGCGAAGGAATTGAGCGGCCGCCGCCACCGCCGCAATCGCCTGATTCCGGTCGCCCGGTTCCACGGTGATCTGGGCCAGCGATACCTCGCCTCCCAACGGAACGGACGCGAGCGCAGTCTCGGCCGGAAGCGCCGCCTCGGGCTCCGCGGCAGGCGGCGGAACTTCCTCCACAGGGTCCGGTTCGGTCTCGCGCTTTTTTTGCAGGAAGCTGTGGACTACATGGCGCACATCCTCGAGCGCGTTCTTCAGCTTTCCAAAGGTCGGCGCGGCATCCGCGAACTTATCGCGGCACAAATCATCCAGCGCGGCGAGAGCGGCCATGCAGGCATCCAAATTCTTCTCCGCCTCGGCGTAGAAGACCTTGGGCGTTTCCGCGAACGACTTGTCGAAGACCTCCGGCGGCAATTTGCCGTCTTTTAAAGCGGCTTCGCGCGCCGCCTTCTGCTCTTTGGTCTTGGCCTGGTCTTCGTAGATGATGGCGCGGGAATCTTTGTGTTGAAAGAAATTGTAGCCGTCGCGGGTCAGGGGCGCGCTTTTCACGTCTACATCCAGACGCGAGCCGATCCAGTCGAGCGGGGCAGCGCGCAACTCGGCGTCGCCATCTTCCAGTTCGGGATACAGCTTGTCCCAGAATGTTTCGATCAATCCGCGGCAGAGGATCAATCCGTCCAGCAATCCGGTGAATCCTTTGGTCTTCAGCAGCGAGCCGGTAAGCCAGGCTGCCAGTTGCAGGTCCTTGGACGAGGTGGCAATGGCCTCCTGCGTCAGCCGGGTGACGGCGTTGTGGTCAGCGACCTTGCGCTCGTGCTGCCAGGCGCCTTGCGCCAGTTCGTCATCCTCGCGCCGAGCCTCCTTGATCTTGTCGTAGACCGGAGCATAGCGCAGATCCTGGCCGCAGGAATTGTCGCCCGCGATGGGATTCAGGATGTCTTCACGAAGAGGCATCGCCAGCAAACTCCAGCGAGCGGATCTCGAGCAGCGGCACTTCTTCGCCGTCCACCAGGAACACCTTTTGACCGACGGGATACTCGTGCCCGCCGTCGTCGGCCACCCATTCCGTGGACCGCCCCAGCCATAACGATTCGTCGTCCGATTTCCACGAAAACGGGTATATGGCGGGAATCAGAACCTGGCCGATATCGGCGCCTTGAAAGGATGGTCCCGTCATCACGGCCGCGGGAGTCCACAGGGTATCGCGCAAATGATGCGGCGCTTCCATCTGGACGGAGGCGATGTGCTGGAACGGAATCCAAAGGTACGCGCCGGCGGCGAAAACCTCCAGGCGCGCGCCGACAGCCGGGTCGGCGTCGCGAATGGAGTGGAATGGCTTCCCGTTCAGCGTGCCCGGCGGGGACGGCGCCGCGGCTACACCCGGGAATTCTTCCTTCTGAAATAATTCGTGGCGGGTCTTCTCGGCGTGCAATGCCGAATAATAAAGGACGGCGCCCATCTCGGCCTGCTTGCCTCCCTGCGAGAGCACTCCCAACTGTTTTTCGGCGCGGCCGAACTGGCCCGAGAAGCACAGGAGCTCGAAGAGAAACGTACGGCTCCCGACATCCGTAGGGTAATCGCGGAGGCGCGCCGACAGAGCGGCCTCCGCGTTGCGAACCTGGCCAGCATCGAAAAACTGTTTGGCCGTCATTGAGCCGATCAGGAGCCGAGGGCTTTAGGCGCGGCGAAGTTCGGAGTGAGCAGTTCCAGGTCGTATCCCTTGCTGACGGCGGCGTCGAGCGAGCCGTCATCTTTCTCCGGCTTGTAAGCTATCTCCACGCCCTGGAAGGCGAAGCTCACCGACTCCGAAGGATTCTCGTGGCTGCCCGAAAGCTGCACGGAGGTGATCAGAGCGTCTTTGAGATAAATGCGGAAATAGTCGTCCTGCTTGTCGCCCACCGGTTTGTCGTAAAGGATGTACACCTCTTTCAGGATGTCTCCCGAGGCGCAATGATCGCACAATAGCGGGGAGGTCTTGTCCAGCACTTTCATGATGGTCAAATGCTGGAAATCCGCCCGCCCGGCCTTGGATTCCTTGCCGGATGCGCCCGCGCCGTACACGGTCGTCTGGTTGACGCCCCAACTGAAAGAAAGGACGTCAATGAAACCGGTCTTGCTCGTGCTTGGACCCTGCACGCCATCGACATAAAGATATGCATTAACAGCCACGTCAGTGCTCCTTTTCCTATCGGAAGATACTCAAAGTGGACCAATGGTTACGGCCGCCGCAGCTTCTGCGGCCGGTTATTTTGCGGGGGCCGGCAGTTCCGCGACCAGCCGCAGTGAAACAGTCAATTCGTCGAGCTGGAAGTGAGGCCGCAGAAATGCGACGGCGCGATACACACCGGGTTTGCCCGGGACCTCCGATACATCGATGCGCGCCTCCCGCAGCGGGCTGCGCGCCTTCATTTGCGGCGATGCCGTGTCGTCCGGGACCACGTAGCGCAGGATCCAGCGGTTCAGATACTGCTCCGCTTCCGTGCGCGACATAAAGCTGCCGATCTTGTCGCGCATCATAGCCTTCAGGTAATGCGCGAATCGCGAGCAAGCCATCAGGTACGGCAACTGCGCCGAGAGCCGCGCGTTGGCATTAGCAGAATCGGTGTCGTACAGCTTGGGTTTCTGGCAGGTCTGCACACTGAAGAACGCCGCGTAGTCGGTATCCTTGCAGTGCACCAGGGGCACGAAGCCAAGATCCGCCAGCTCTTTTTCGCGGCGATCGGTGATGGGCACCTCGGTCGGGCACTTCATGGCCACATCGCCCTCGTCGGTGTAGAAATTGTGCACCGGCAGGCCGGTCACCAGGCCACCGCCTTCCACACCGCGCATGGCGACGCACATGCCGAACTGCGAAAACGAATTGGTCATACGGCTGGCGAGCGCATATGCCGCGTTCATCCACAGATACTTGGAGTGATCGCTGCCGTCCACGTGCTCTTCGTAGTTAAATGCTTCGACAGGCTTGGTGTCCTTGCCGTAGGGCAGCCGGCCCAGGGTGCGCGGCAGGCACAGAGCCACGTAGCGGGAATCCTCGGTCTGGCGGAAGCTCTTCCACTTGGCGTATTCCGTGGTGTCGAAAATCTTGGCCAGATCACGCGGCGCGTCGAGCGACGTATAACTCTGCATGTTGAACAGGTCCGGAGCCGCCGCGCTCACAAACGGCGCGTGCGCCGCCGCCGCCACGTTGGAGATCTTTTCCAGCAACTCGATATCTTCGGGATGCTTGCCGAATTCGAAATCGCCCACCAGGGCGCCGAAAGGCGATCCGCCGAAGACGCCGTACTCTTCCTCGTAGACCTTCTTGAAGAGCGCGCTCTGATCGAATTCCGGGGCGCGCTGCAGGTCCTTCAGCAGCTCCTTCTTGCTCACGTTGAGGACCTTGATCTTCAACATCACCCCGGTTTCGCTCTGGTCCATCAGGTATTTGATGCCGCGCCAGGTGCCTTCCAGTTTCTGAAACGTGGGGTGGTGCATCACCTCGTTCAACTGCAGCGAAACCAGGTGATCGATCTGGGCGATGCGTGCGTTGATCATCATCTCGGCATCGCGGGCGATGGTCATGGACCCTTCCAGGACCTGGGCCACGAATTCCTTCACCAGATTCTTGCCGCGTTCCCTGGCGGCCGGTTCCGCGCCGAAGCGGCCGTCTTCGACGATCTGGTCGAGAAGCCCCTTCTCGAGAACCTGCTCACCCGTGCCTACGGATCCGGGTGCGCCCTGTGGATCAGCCATTGGAACCTTCCCCCTTTCCCATTTCCTTCTTCAGCTTGTCCAGCTTTTCGGTGTTGCCAACGGCTTCCAGCAGCGCCTCCTCCAGTTTGTCATTTCCCTGCAGGCTGCCGCGCAGATCGGCCAGCCGCGTGCGCAAGTCCAGCAGTTCCTTGAGCGGTTTCACCTGGCGCGCCACATTTTCCGGGTCGAAATCGTCCATGGACTTGAAATGCAGATCGATCTTGAGGTTGGCGGCATCCGGCTCCTCACTGAGCTTGTTCTCCACGGCGAACGATAAATGCGGCTTCATTCCGTCCAGCACGCTGTCGAAATTATCGGGATTTACCTCCACGAATTTGCGCTCTTTCAGTTTGGGCAGGGGTTGCTCGGGCTGCCCCGTCAAATCGCCCAGAACTCCCACGACGAACGGGAGCTCCTTCAACTCAATCGCACCGCCCACCTCCACGTCGTAGGTGATCTGGACGCGGGGCGACCGCACCCGATCCAGTTTATGTTGCGTGCTCTCCCTTGCCATGAAACCTCCTTTAGGGACGAAAAGATCCGCCTAGCAATTATATTTGTACTGTGTGGAACCGTCAAGCATAGCTGGTTTTAGCTACTCGGCACCAGCAAAAGCCCGTAAGCGTACGATCGAGTACCCCGGGGGCCGGTCAAGGGGGTAGCCAAGACACGCGCGTTTTATTTTGGTAGTCTAAGGTTTCGTTTCAGCCAGGGAGGGCGAAGCGATAGATTGTACAAGGCAAAAGAGCAGGTCTCTGATTCCGGTTTATATAGGTGCACAACCTGCGGCGTGATGATCCCGGTGGAGGCCGGAGAGCAGCTTCCAGTGTGTCCCAGCCGGTGTCCCGATGCCATCTGGACGTTTTTCAACGAAAAATGGAGCGCGCCGCCCGGCGAAGTCCGGGAAGCCACCGAGCCTTTTCCCGCCCTGGATCTGACCGGCGATCCGCGCCAGATTCCGGTGGGCGCCCGGCTCACTGAGGTCCACCTAGGGCCGGAACAGTCTGGCCAGGCGCTGCAGGAGCCGAAACTGGCAGCGTTCCATTTCGCTGGCCAGGTGTACTTCGGGAGCGCCTACGAGCTATTCCGGAAGACCAAGGTGGTCTCCGGCTAGCCGGCGGCCCGGCTTGCGGCTTCAGTTCAGGCCTGCCTGGCATCTCCGCAGCGCGCGGCGCTGCTTCTCGATATCTTCCCGGCCGGCGTCATCAGTCTCCGCGACTAGCAGCAGGTTCAGCGTCTGGAGCGCCTTGCCATAGGCCCGTCGCTGCAAATAGACCCCCCGCAGATTGCGCAGCATGCGCGTCACGATCTGCCGCTTGTCCACCGCCGCCAGCAGCCGGGAGGCGTCGTCCAGCGATGCACCGGCCGATTGGCGGGCCAGGTTGAAGCAGTCCGCCTTGGTCAGGATACGGCCGCCGTGGAACACATCGATAAAGGCGGAGTATTGCGCGGCGCGGTACTGCACCACAAAATGCCCGGGCAGCCCGATGCCGTAAACCGGCTGGGCAAGTCGACGCCCGATCTCCAGATACACCACTGCCAGCGTGATGGGGATACCGGTGCGCAACGTCAACACGTCATTCAGGCAGCTATTCCGCGGGTCGTAATAGTTGCCGGCGTTGCCCGTGAATCCCAGTTCTTCAAAAAGGTAACGATTGGCAGCGGCCACGTACTCGGAACCGCCGGGGCGGTCCGGCAGACGTCGGGACAGTTCCGCCGCGTAGGAGTCCAGAATCCCGATGAACGGTTCCATATCCGTCCGCGGATACTCGATGCGGGCCAGTTCCAGCGCTGCCCGGTCCAGACCGAGATCGTCGCTGCGCCCTGTAAGCAAGTCCAGCAAAGGCTGCATGGCAGTCTAAAATAGCACCATACACGGACATGCTCTTCCGCGCGCTGGCCATCATTTTGTCGTGCCGGTTTCTGGCGGCTGCCGGGTTGCCGCGCTTTTCCGGACATATGTTAGTGCGCTTGCGCGGCGAAACCGTGACAGGCTACGCTCTACACGACCGCACGTTGGTCACCTGGGGTGACCGGCTGGTTGGGAGGAGCCTGCCGCAAGGCGGGAGTCGCGTTGTCCGAGGGCCCGGGCGTGCGTTCACCGAAGGCGGCTGCCTGCTGGATGTGGACGGCGACGGCCGGCTGGACGTGGTCGTCGGCGAAAGCGGCCCCGAGGCCGCCTTAGTCTGGTTTCGCGCTCCGCGCGCGCAACGCGGCAAGTGGGCGCGCCACGTGATCGACACTGGCATCGACGCGCCGGATATGCTCCCCGCCACTCTGCTCGGCCACCGCGGCATTCTGCTGACCCACAAGCGCGCGCAGGTGCGTTTCTACGAGATCCCCGCCGATCCAACGGCGCGCTGGCCTTCCCGGGACGTTTACTCCTTCTACTCGCCTTCGAACCAGGGTGGCCTGCGCATGGCGGATATCGACGGCGACGGACGGCCGGACATCCTGGCGGGCATGTATTGGATGCGGTCGCCAGAGAGCTTCGAGCTGCCGTGGCGCCTGTTCGCCGTCACGTTGTGGAACGAAAC
>DATGGM010000129.1:0-11834 GCA_035308525.1 Bryobacteraceae bacterium | reverse complement strand
CCAGCATCCGCGCCGCCGCGCTGGTTGTCGATGTGCGCGAGGGCGAAGGCCTGAAGCGCTTCCCGGGCATCTACGCCCGCATCCATCATCGCGTCAATACCCGCCTGATTTTTCTGGAAGCCGACGACACCGCCATCCTCCGCCGCTTCAGCGAGACCCGCCGCCCCCACCCGCTGGGCACGGATAATTCCATCGCCAAAAGCATAAAGTCCGAGCGCCTCCAACTGGCCCCCATCCGCGCCATGGCCGACCTGATTATCAATACGTCCAAGTTCACCGTGCACGAGCTGCGCGACTTTATCCGCGACCGCTTCCGCGGCGAGCGCGACGAGGCCAAGATCATGGTCTACGTCACCAGCTTCGGCTACCGTCATGGCGTGCCGCCCGATAGCGACCTGGTCTTCGATGTGCGCTTCCTGCCGAATCCCAACTACATCCCTCGCTTCAAGAAGCTGACAGGCCGTCATCCCGCCGTGGCCAAGTACATCCGTTCCTTCCCCCAGACGGTCGAATTCATCGACCGCATTTCGGATTTGCTGATTTACCTGATGCCTCACTACATCCGCGAAGGCAAGAGCTACCTCACCATCGCCTTCGGTTGTACCGGAGGCCATCACCGCTCGGTAATGATCGCCGATGCCATCCGCAAGCGGTTGGGCGACGCCGGCTTCAAGGTAAAAGCCACCCACCGCGACCTGGCCAAAGCGGTCTAGGCAGGAGCAAAAGGCGCGGCTAATTCGCGTTGATGGGTGTCAATTCCTCTTCCTTCTTGGGCTCCGCCGGTGTGTGGAACTGATATCCCACGCACGGCTCCGTCAGGATGTAGCGCGGTTTAGCCGGCTCCGGTTCGATCTTCTTGCGCAGTTGATTGATGAACACGCGCAGATACACCACCTCGTTGCCGTAGTCCGGTCCCCACACCGCCTGCAGCAATCGCCGGTGCGGAATGGGAGTATTCGGGCTCGCCGCCAGGTACTGCAACAGGTCGAACTCCTTGCGGGTCAGACGGACCTCGTGGCCGCTCGAAATCACCCGCCGCGCCGCGAAATTGATTTCCAGCTCGCCGATCTGCATCACCTGCGGCGCCGCTTCCGGCGCCAGTGGCGACCGCCGCAGCCCCGCCCGTATGCGAGCCAGCAGTTCCTGCATGCTGAACGGTTTGGTCACGTAGTCGTCCGCCCCCGCATCCAGCGCGCTGATCTTGTCCTTCTCCATGCCCCGCACCGACAGGATAATGATCGCCAGGTCCCAGCCGGCGCGAATCGCCCGGCAGGCTTCCAGGCCACCCATGCCGGGCATCGCCAGGTCCAGCAGAACCAGATCGTGCCGGCCTCGCCGCAGCACCTCCAGCGCCTCCTCCCCGCTGCGCGCGTCATTTACCGCGTAGCCCTGCGACGTCAGCATCTTGCGCATCACGCGACGGATTTGCAAGTCGTCGTCCACCACCAGAATCTTGGCTCCGCTCATACGCTGGCCTCCTCATGCGCTACCGGGAGACTGAACGAAAAGGTGGCGCCTTCCCCCGGCCGGCTCTCCACCCATACCCGCCCATGATGGGCCTCGATCACCTGACGCGCGATGGGCAGTCCCATCCCCATACCGCTTAACTGCCCGCGCCCTTGCTTGCCCCGATAGTATCTCTCGAAAATGCGCTGCTGCTCGTCCGGCGGAATTCCCGGGCCGTGATCCGTAACGCTGATCACCACCCCGCTCTCGTCGGCTCGCGCCCGTATCACCACCGGCGCGCCCGGTGAATACTTCAGCGCGTTGCCCGCGATCTGCCGGATCACCAGCCGAATCAGTCCGTCGTCGGCGGATACCGGCGGCAGGTTCGCCGGCAGATCAATTTCCACTTGCGATCCCGCCATCTCCTTCTCGAGGGCTTTGCCCACCAGGTCCTCCACCGTATGCGTCTGCATATCCAGGTCGACATGGCCTGCCTCGATGCGCGCCATCTGAATGGTTTCCGCCATCATCGCGCTCAGCCGCCCGCTCTCCTCATCCATGATTTCCAGCCACTCCTGCTGGTCTCGCCCTGGCGAATCCGCCAGCATCGCGCCGATGCCCGCCCGGATGGACGTGAGCGGCGTCTGAAACTCGTGCGCCAGTGCATCCAGCAGCATGGACTTCAACTCCTGATGCCGCCGCGCGCCCTCCGCCTTCCCGGCCGCCTCCTGCTTTCGCGCCCGATCCATCGCCAGCGCCACCAGGTTGGCGATCGACTGCATCGCCGGCGCCGATATCGACGCCTCGCTGAATGCCAGTCTGCCGATGGCGGTCGATCCGAATAACACCGGCACGACCGCCGAAGTTGTGCCCGCCGCGTGCGATAAGTCCGACGAGCTGGCCGCCTGAATGAGATCCGCCGTGGCCAGTGCCTCCGGCGAGCCCGCGCAATATACTTGCCCGGAAAGTAGATCGAAGAAGACCACCGCCCGGCATCCGAAGATTTCCGCCACCTGGCCCGGTATCCGCCCCGCTAGCAGCGCTGCCGTATCGCCCTGCATCAGGCTGCAGCTCAGGTCGTACATGCGCTCGATTTCGCGCTGCCGCTGGGTCGCCTCATAGGCCCTTTTCTTCAGCCGCGACGACAGTTCGCTCACCACCAGCGACGTAATCAGAAAAGCTCCCCACGCCACCCAATTCTGCGGATCTTGGATGCCCAGCGCCGGCACCGGCGGAAGGAAATAGTAGTCCAGGCACAGCATGCTCCACACCGAAGCAAACATGGCTTCCGGAAGTCCCCAGAGCGTGGCCGCCGCAAGCACCAACAGCAGGTACGTGACCGCGGCCGTCGTGCTGTTGGCCCTGATGGCGTAGTGATACATGCTGGACAGCGCCGTGATCCCCACGCCGATAATTGCGATGCGCAGGATCACCCGCCGCCCGGTTCGTTTTCGCATGAGCGCTGTAGCTTTAGCCCATTATAGGCCGCCAAGCAGGCGCGGCGAAACTCGGCTTGACACAACCGTAATAATCAAGGCATACTGGTTCCCTCCAAGTACTTCACAATCTGTGTTGCAGGGGATTAGTCTTAGCGGGGCCACTCCGGTGTGGCACTGAAAAGGAGCATCATGCCAACAAAACGACCGTTCCTCGCCATAACTGTTTACTTGCTCGTTTTGGCCGCCTGCCCGTGTCTCTATGGCCAGGCTACCGGCATCATTTCGGGGTCCGTGACGGATGCTACCGGCTCCGCTATCGCCGGCGCGAAAGTGGTCGTCGCCGCGCCCACCATGGGCATCACCCGCGACTCCGCTACCGACGAATCCGGCCATTATCTCGTCCCGCTCCTGCCCGTCGCCAGCTACACCGTGCGCGTGGAATTCTCCGGTTTTCAGACCTCCGAACAAAAAGACGTCCGCCTGCAGGTCGATGAGCACCGCGAGTTGGATTTCAAGCTGGTCCCTTCTTCCGTCAAGGAGAGCGTCGAAGTCACCGCTACCGCCGTCGCCGTTGAAACTGCCAATCCCACTCTGGGCCAGGTGATCACCTCCCAGCAGGTCGCCGAGCTTCCCCTGAATGGCCGCGACTTCGTCCAGCTCGCCACCCTGACCCCCGGCACCATCCAGGAAACCAATACCAGCAGCTTTTTCAATGGAGGTCCCAGCAGCGAAGTCTCCGCCCGCGGATCCTTCTCGCTTTCGGTGGGCGGATCCCGCGCCAATAGCACCGATTGGCTGTTTGACGGCAACGACAACAATGAGCTGACCGCCGGCGGCATCTCCATCCTGCCATCCATCGACGCCATCCAGGAGTTCAAGGTTCTCACCTACAACTATTCCGCCGAATGGGGCACGCGCGCGGGTCCCACCGTCCTGGTCACTACCAAGTCCGGCAGTAACGACTTCCATGGCTCTCTATTCGAGTTCTTCCGCAACACCGACCTCGACGCCCGCAGCTTCTTCGCCACCACCACCGAAAAATTCAATCTGAACCAGTTTGGCGGCTCTCTCGGCGGTCCCATTCAAAAGGACAAAACGTTCTTCTTCGCCGACTATCAGGCCAAGATGCAGCGCCATGGCATTCCCTTCACCGGCCTGGTGCCCTCCGTCGCCATGCGCAGCGGCGACTTCACCAACGATGCCTTCGGCAATCCCCGCTCCGGATTCCTGAGCAATCCCTACGTGACCGGCGCGCCCGATACTGCCTTCCAATGCGGCCCCACTGGCAATCCGCTGCCGGTCGCCGCCGACGGCAGCCAGCCGTTGGGCGTCGACTGCAATAAGATTCCGCAGGGGCTGACCAGTTCCATCGGTCAGCAGATGATCAACCTCTATCCCGTCCCCAACGCCAACAACCCGGCCCTCGGCTATAACTATGTGAATGAGCCCGTGCGGAAGCTCAATGAAGGCGAGTTCGACGTCCGCCTGGATCACAATTTTTCCACCAGGGATTCCATGTTCGCGCGCTTCAGTTACGATCAGGCGACTTCTTTCGTGCCAGGCGGTTCACCCGGATTTGCCGAAGCCGGCGCCTTCGCCAGCACCCAGGACATCACCAATCACGGGCGTAACGCGGCCCTCTCGGAAACGCATATCTTCTCGCCCCGCACCGTGAATCAGTTCAACATCGGCTACAACCGGATCTTCAACTTCATCGATTCCTACGGCACCGGCTCGTGCGAAGCCAACAAGCTGGGCATCCCCGGCGCCAACCTGGGCGGCATCAGTTGCGGCCTCACCTCCACCGAACTGTCCGGATACTGGTCCCTCGGCGATCGCGGTTTTTCCCCGTTCCAGGGCGGCACCAACGTCTTTTCCATCTCCGATTCGTTCGACATGATTCGCGGCAGCCACGACATCAAAGTCGGCGGATCCTTCCGCGCCAACCAGATGAATGTGCTGGCCAACGGATTCCAGGATGGGTTCTGGATCCTGTCCGGCGATTGGGGCGGCGACCCGGCCGCGTCTCTGATGCTGGGTTTCACCGATCTGGCCATCCACGATCAGACCTTTAACGGCGCCATTACCGGCCGCCGCTGGAAGATGTACCGGCCCTACATCCAGGATGACTGGCGCGTCACCAAGGACCTGACTCTCAACCTGGGCCTGGCTTGGGCCTTCGTAACGCCCATCAGTGAAGCCGCCAACCGGCAGGCCAACTTCCTGCTTCCCAGCCAGACCTTTGAGATTTCCGGACAGAATGCCAATTCCTGGGCCGGCATCCAGTTGGATAAGACTGCCCTGGAGCCGCGCGTCGGCTTCGCCTGGAAGCCATGGGGCAGCCAGACCACCGTCGTCCGCGGCGGGTACGCCATCTTCCACGATTCTTCGTGGAACCAGGGCGGTCAGGGATTGTGGCAGAACCCGCCCTACTACGCCGAATCAGACGCCTTTGCCTTTTCCTTTGGGACCAATTACTGCCCGAACGCCACGGCTGCCTGCGCCACGAAGTATGGGCAGACTCCCTATCCCGCCATCACCCTGTCGCAGGGGTTCCCCCTCTTTACCGCTCCCCCCGATCCCAACTCTTTCACAGGGACCCTTTTCTCCCAGAACCCCAATTTCAAATTGGGCCGGGTCCAACAGTTTAATGTCAACGTGGAGCACCAGCTTCCGGGCCAGGTGGTGCTGACCGCGGGCTACGCCGGATCCCGCTCCTCCCACATTCTGATCGACGGCAATAACCTGAACGTCAGCTCGCCAGGTGCTTGCGGAACCGTTGCGGGGTACACACTGGGATGCGGGCCCGGTGGCGCGGCTTTCGGCGTTCCGGCCACGAACTTCCCCTTCTCGACCATCTCCAATATCAGCGACCTCGGCGTGGCGCACTACAATTCGCTGCAGATCAAGGCCGAGACCAAGAGCGCCCGCCATGGCCTGTACGCCCTGATAGGCTACACGTATTCCCGCAACTACGACAACGGATTCTCCGATGGGTTGGGGAGTAACCTGGGCGCGACTTACTTCCCCCTGCCCGGCTGGCAGCAGCTGGATTGGGGATTATCGCAGGTCAATCTCAATCACGATTTCACCGCCAGCGTGATTTATGAGCTGCCGTTCGGCAAAGGCAAAGCTTACGGCAGCTCCTGGAACCCGGCCCTCAACGCCGTGCTGGGGAACTGGGAAATCACGGGCATTGAAAAGGCCACCTCCGGTTTCCCCATCTTTGTGGTCGCCGGCAACGCCTCCGGCGTCAACTTCCAGAACAACGGCAACAGCCTGATTCGCCCCAACCAGGTCTGCAACCCCGGGCTGAGCAACCCGTCGATCAACGAGTGGTTCAACACCGCCTGTTTCGCGGACGCGCCCGCCGGCGAGCTGGGTAACGCTTCTCGCACTCCTGTCTCCGGCCCGCGCTTCGTGAATACAGACTTCTCCGCCATCAAGCATTTCATGCTGCCGCGCGAGGGTATGCGCATCGACCTGCGCGCCGAGGTCTTCAACCTGATCAATCACCCGCAGTTCGGTACGCCCGGCAGCGGCATCTGCGCCGCCTGCCCGCAGCTCGATACGCCCGGCTTCGGCGCCATCAACACCACGGTCAACAACCCACGCCTGTTCCAGTTGGCGCTCAAGTTTCTCTTCTAGGCACACGGGCCCCCCGTTGTTGGCTATATCGTCACCTACCACAACGATCCCCAGGATTGCATCAGTGGCTCAACTTCAGAACCCAGGCGGGCTGCGCGAGCAACTCCCCGGGTAGCTCGGGTAGCTCGACTGTCACTGAGCCGGCGCCAGACTTGAAGCGAAGCGGTGCCGCAACTCCGAGCAATGTCACCGATTTCAGTTTGGCGCCGTCGTACTCCTTCACCTTAAACTGCCGTCCCGGCCAGCGGGGCAGGATGGCGTACAGGTCACTACCCCTGGAAGTGAAGAAGGCCTCGATGGAAGCCTTGCTGCCCTCCGGTTTGCCGGCCAGCTTCGCCACGTCGTAATCGGCGTTGAACTCCGCATTGTAGTCGATCCTCGGCACGGCGCCGGCGCTCCACTGACGCGTGGCCTTCCGCGGCTTCGTGCCGTAGATCGCCTCGCCGTTTACCTTCAGCCAGGAACCGATCTGGAGAAGGCGCTCTTCCATGATCACGGGGATGGTTCCATCGGCGGCGGGACCGATGTCCAGCAGCAGGTTGCCGCCACGGCTCACGATATCCGCCAGCAGGATCACCAGTTCACGGCCGCTGTGATAATGCTCCAGGCGTTCGGCGCGATTGTAGCCATAGGAGAAGCCCATCCCGCGGCTCTCCTCCCAGGGGTGGTCCATGCTGCTCATGCCGGGTGTATATTCAGTTGTCCAGTAGCCGCCGTGCTTATGGCGGGTTTCCTTGCCCCAGCGGTCATTGATGACCACTTCATCCTTCGTGGGAGAGTCGTTGAATAGCCACGCCAGCATCTCCGGACTGCGCCACTCGCTCGAAAGCAGTTCCCATTCGCCGTCGCTGAAGATTATGGACGGCTTATAGCGCGTCACCACGTCCTTGAACTGCGGCATCATGTGCTCCGCGACATAGCGGACCTTGTCGGAAAGATACAGCGGGTTGTACCACTCGTAGAGCGAATAATAAATGCCCATCCGGAGTCCCTTCCCGCGCACCGCGGTAGTCAGGTCGCCCAGCAGGTCGCGTCGCGGTCCGATCTCAACGGCGTTCCAGGGGCGTCCCCAGGTCTGGGAGGACTCTTGGCTCGGCCAGAGCGCAAAGCCTTCGTGATGCTTCGATGTGAGGACAACATACTTCGCGCCGGAGCGCGTGAATACCTCCGCCCAGTGATCGGGATCGAACAATTCAGCCCGGAACCGTGGCGCTAAGTCCCGGTAATCGTACGCCGCCCCGAACATCCGTTGGTGATAGGTCCATGACCCGGCATCAACCGGATTCGCGCCGGGCTTCTGTCCTTCGGTGATGGCGTGCCAGTACCACTCGGCGTACGCGAGTTTGCCGGGCAGCACCGGAGCGTAAGACGGCACCGAATACACGCCCCAGTGAATGAAGATTCCGAACTTGGCGTCCGCGAACCAGGGCGGCGTGGGCCGCCGGTCTAACGATTCCCAGGTGGGTTGGTAGGTCTGCGCGCCGAAGCAGGGCACGCAGAGAAAGGAGAGTGATATGAGTGCCTTGAGCATGCGTGTATGGTCCGAACTGCCGCTGCCCTCACCGCGCCGCTGTGGTCGCGCCGGTCTGCACCGCCGCCGGCTTCAGATACTTGTCATACCAGGCCAGGTACCGCTCCAGCCGGTCACGAATGAAGCTGGGCCTCGTGAGGCCGTGGAATTGATCGGGGTAGATGACAAGCTGTGTGTCGATGCCCAGGCTCTTTAGGGCTTGGTACATCTGCTGCCCGCCCTGAAGCGGCACGTTGAAATCCCGCTCACCGCCCAGAAAGAGAGTCGGTGTCGTGATGCGATCGGCGTGGAGGAAGGGATACGACATCTTGACGTACGTGTCGAACGCCTGCCACGGCGGGCCGATCTCATTTTCGTACTGAATGATATATTGATCCACTCCGTACAGAGCGAGTGGAAAGGCTACTCCGGCGCCGCTCGTCGCCGCTTTGAAGCGGTGGTCGCTCGCGATCATGTAATCGGTCAGGATGCCGCCGTAGCTCCAGCCGCCCGCACCCAGCCGGTCGGGATCGGCTACGCCCATCTGGATGACGTGGTCTACACCGGCCTCCAGGTCCTCGACCTCGTAATGGCCCCAGTCAGCCGCGATCGCCCAAGAGTACTTCTGGCCGCGGCCGGCGCTTCCGCGATAATTCACGGCGAGCACCGCGTAACCGTGGGCGGCGAACCACTGGTGGTCAGTACTGAATGCGTGTTGATCCTGGCCGTTGGGACCTCCGTGAATGCGCAGAAGTAACGGGACTCGGGTGCCCGCGATGTAACCGGACGGCCTGTACAACAGCCCGTGCACCTCCGTGCCGTCCTTACTCTTGAAGCTGGTCTCTTCCGGCGGCGCCGTTTGAATGCTGTTGAAGAGCGAATCGTTTTGATGGGTGAGCTGGCGAAGCGTGCCTCCCTGCATCGCGTAGACCTCCGCCGGCTTGGCGTCCGTGCTCGATAACACCGCGGAGCATCCTGCCGACATGGTCGGGCTGCTCAGCACGATCGGCGAAGCCGCCAGTCGCTCCACAGATCCACCGCTTAGCCTGACGCGCGCTGGGTAGACCGACCGGTCGTCGGTCACCAGAAACGAGATCGTCTGCCCATCGGCGCTGAATCGCGGCGCGGCGACTCCCCGGTCCAGGTCGGCGGCTGCCCTTACCAGTGCCGGTTTGGCGCTTCCGTCCGCAGCCGCCAGCGCCAGCCGCTGCATGGAATAGGCACCGTATTTCTTGTCGTCACTCTCCAGAATGGCAATCCATTTTGCGTCGGGGCTCCACTCTGGGCGCGTACGTCCCGCGCGGTCTTCAATAGTGGTCAACTGCTTCTCGCCCGCACCGGCGCGCGCCTCCGCCAGGAACAGTTCCGCATGGGGATCCCGATCCGGATCTTTTTCGTGATTACTCAGAAACGCGATCCACTTGCCGTCGGGCGACCAGGACGGCGCGGATTCGTCCTGCTTGCCCGTGGTGAGGCGGTCCAGCTTTTTGGTCGCAATGTCGAACAGATAGACGTAAGTGTGCCGATCGGACACCAGGTAGCCTTGGATGTCCTGCTTAAAATGATAACGATCAAGCACAATCGGCTTGGGCGGTTTCGGCTTTCCATCCGCCGCCGGCTCGGCCCCGGGATCGGGATCGCTAATGACCAGCGCCAGGCGCTTTGAATCCGGCGCCCACTCGTACGATTGCAGTCGCCCCTTGACATCGGTAAGCTGAAACGCATCGCCGCCCTGCCGGTTGAGCAACCATGCCTGGTTGCCCTTCGCGGGCCCGGGCCGCGATGAAGTAAAGGACAAATACTTTCCGTCCGGGCTCCACCGCGGCGACGATTCGCTATCCTGACTCGACGTGACCTGGAGGTCATCCTTCCCGTCGAAGCTGACCATCCAGACGTGGGTGTTCGTTTTGTCTTCCTTCACGTCGGTTGAAGATACCGTGTACGCCACCCATCGGCCCTCGGGCGAACACTGCGGATCGCGGATCTCGCGCATGCCGGCCAAGTCGTCCAGATTAAACGGGTGGCGTGCGGGCTGCGCCCATAGCGCCACCGAAACCAGACCAGCCAACCATCGCGTGATGAACATGCGCTCAAGTTTACACCTTATTCAGGAACGGATAGGGGGTGTCTGACGATCGAATGATCCAAGCCAGGATCACCGCCGGGACGTTGGGGGGCCGCAGCCGGGTGAAGTGCTGTAAAAGGAGTTCCCTTTGTAATCCAGCTCCTTCAGGCCCGCCTGAGATGTATAAAACCCCTCGATGACGCGGCGCTTGAGCCATCCGATAAACGGATCGCCGGCGGCTTCCCACGATTCGAGCGTGCGCGTTGGGTCCGCATTGAGTCGCGCAAGGCCGGCCCGGCAGACCTGTTGCGCATCGAACGTTTCCAATTCATCGACTGCCGCATCGCCGTAAAATGCGGTAGCCAGCGCTCGGTGGGCCGGAGAGAACGATTGCGCGCCTTTGCGGACCGCCGCCGCATCATGAACCAGCAAGTCGATCCAGGCCGAGATCTCCGGCACAGGCGGCGCTCCAGGGTCTTCGCCAAGCATCCTGCCGGCGAGGCTTGCGATTTGTTGGTACTCCGCGGCGGTGAAGAAGAGCGGTGCGGGAGGAGCCTCTGCGCCGGCCACAGGCTTCAGAACGTGCGCCAGATGATCAATGGAAGGTTGATATAGTCCGGGCGGCAACGGCGGTTGTAGGGCGGCCTCCAAATCCAGGCCACTGCACCCGGTTAGTACAGCGCCGCCGCCCAATCGGAGCAGCCAGAGACGCCTGGTCGATTCGTCCGGCTCCATCACAGGTTCCCTTTCTTGGATTCGGAGGCGATGTACTCGGCCGCGCGGACGGAGATCGCCATGATGGTCAAGGTCGGCTCGTAGCAGCCCTGCGTGACGAAGCAGGCGCCGTCTGTGACGAATACGTTCCGGGCATCGTGCACCTGGTTGAAGCCGTTGACGACGCTCTTTTTCGGGTCGTCGCCCATCCGGGCCGTGCCGCACTCGTGAATGTTCTTTCCGAAGACGCTCAGCTTCGCCGACGGTGCCTGTCGCTCGTCTACTTTGAGGGTGTCCAGAATCTCGTTCAGCCGCGCGTGCATGGCCCGCGCCATGGCATGCTCGTTTTCCCCGTAGCTCGCGTTGATGTGCAGCACGGGTATTCCCCACGCGTCTTTTTTGGCCGGATCGAGCTTCACGTAGTTGTCATGCCGCGGGAGGCACTCGCCTTGGGCGTAGATGCCAAAGTGATAAGGGATGTCCTGGCTGACTTTTCGCCGGAACTCTCTGCCGAAACCCCGCATGCCGAATGCGTGCCCGTAGAGTTCCTGGTGGCTGTCGCCGGCCAAGTAGTAACCACGGAGAAAATCCTTGTTGCCGAAGCGCGGGTCGGCGTTGACGTATTTCGGGATGATGTAGCCCGCGGGTCGGCCAACCGGCTCTCGCCGTGACGACGTTAGCGCGGGAAGAATGCCGCCACCATCCTCCAACGTGAAATGGTCCATCAGGTAGTGGCCCAGCACCCCGGAGGACGCCCCCACTCCCTCGGGGTAGCGGGGTGACCGCGAGTTGAGAAGAATGCGTGTGGATTCCAGGGCGCCGGCTGCCAGCACTACCACGCGCCCGCGGGCTTCCCGCTCGGCTCGCTTCTGGCGGTCGAGGAACACCACGCCGGTCGCTTTGGCGCTATCGTTCATGACCAGGTGACTCACAATCGCGTCGCTTACCAGCGTGAGCCGGCCAGTACGTGCTGCGTCCGGGAGAGTGGTCGAAGGACTGTTGAAGTACGATG
>DATGGM010000128.1:0-8029 GCA_035308525.1 Bryobacteraceae bacterium | reverse complement strand
GTGACCGCTATCCAGGTGTTCCCTGATCGTGTCGCGCAGCGAAGCCGCCTCTTCGCCGATGGTGATCCGGCCAATCAGGTCGAGGATGATCACGTTGCCGCTTTCGCGCACATTGATTTTCAGACTCATAGCAAAGTTAATCCTTTAGGCCCGGCGCTATGCGAGCGCTTCGCGGGCATAAATAAGCATACCTCCATTTACATCGCAAGCTGGAGGCCCCGCAACAAATCCCCGGGTGGTTGTGTTGGATGGGGTGGAGCGCCGCTTGCAACCATCTTATATGAAAGGAGAACTGGGATGAAACGTTACATTCTCACCGCAATGGCTGGGTCGGCGCTAACTGTGGCGGGGGCTTTCGCACAATCCACGACGCCAGCCCCGCCCGGGACCACGGCGGGGGAGGCACAGCGACATGAAGCCCGCGTGGAGAACCAGAGGGACCGCATCCAGCAGGGCGTGAAGGACGGCCAACTCACGAAGGGGCAGGCGCACGCGCTAAACCGCCAGGATAAACGCATCAACGCGGAGGCCCAGCGGATGAAGACGCGCGATGGCGGCCAACTCACGGATCGCCAGGAAGCCCGCATCCACCAGCAGATGAACCGGAACTCGCAGCGCATTTACCGAGCGCGGCACTAGCCGGTTGTAACGCTTCTTGAGAGGACAGGCCGCAAGGCCTGTCCTACTTTGCGCCGGTTTCTCTCGCCAGTCGCACCTTGGCGTCTTCCAGTTTCTTGTTGATGTTGGCGAGTTCTTCAGGCTCGAGTTCCGACTGCGAGTCGTGGTCGGCCTCTTTCAGGGATGCCTGCCATTGAGTGATCGCGTCCTTGGTCTTACCCAATTTGAGATAAACATCACCCAAGTGGTCATGGACGGTGGGGTCCTGGGCGACGCCGGCCTTGGCAAGGGCGCGCACCAGGGCGTGTTCGGCGTCCTCAAGGCGGTCCTGGTGGAAGTACACCCAGCCCATACTATCCAGGTAGGCCCCGTTTTCAGGATCCAGTTCCAGCGCGCGGGAAACCAGCTTGTGGGCCTCATCCAGGCGCACGCCGCGGTCCGCGAACATGTAGCCGAGATAGTTCAGTGCGCTGGCGTTGTCCGGATTCAACTCCAGCACCTTATGAAACTCGGCTTCGGCGGCGTCCCACTTTTTCAGGCGCTCATACATAGCGCCGCGCATGAACTTGACAGCTTCCTGGTCCGGCTTGGTTTCGGAGAGCTTTTCGGCCGCGTCCAGGGGCTTGACCATATCCTCGTAGCGCTTGGCCTTCTCATATAACTGGGCGATGGCCAGTTGCGTCTCGCGGTCGTGGTCGCCTTTGAGCAGGGTGCGTAATTCGGCAACGGCCTGATCGACCTTGCCCATGTCGGCCAGCACGGAGGCGTCCACCAGCTTGAGTACGCGCTCACCGGGATATTTCTTCAGCGCGGCCTCGGCTTCGGCCCGGGCATTCTTGTAGTCCTTAGCCGTGCGGTAGGTATCCACGATCTGGGCGGCCGCGCGCGCGCCGGAATCCGGATCGAGATCGGCAATCTGGCGGAAAGCATCGATGGCCGCCTGATTCTGGTTCGCGCCGCGGTACAGTTCGCCCAAGCGCTCCAGAAGATTCACGCGCGTACCCTTCTCGGCCTCCGAGTAAGTCTTGCGCTCGGTATCCTTCAGCATCCCCTTAAGATCTTCGATGGCTTTATTCGACTGGCCTTCCGCCGCCAGCAGATTCACCTCTTCGTAGCGCACTTCCAGGTTCTCGGCATCGGAGGCCTTGGCCTTTTCGAGGGTTTCGCGCGCCTTATTGAAGTCGCCCTTGTCACGCAAGATCTGCGCCATGCGCAGCAGCGCTTCAGTGTCGTGCGGGTCTTCGTCGGCGATTTCCTTGTAGTATTTCAGCGCCTCGTCCAGGTTGTTGGAGTACATCAGATTGCGGGCCAGGGCGCGCTTTACGCGGCCATTCTCCGGGTCGAGCGCGAGGGCCTTGCGCAGCACTTCGGCGGCGCTGCGGTAATCGTGGAGCTGCTCGTATGAACCGGCCAGGGCGGAGAGCGTCCGGGAATTGGGATCCTTGTTGGTGACGGCCTGCAACTTCTCAATGGCTTTGCGGGTGTCTCCCACATCCGAGTACACGATCGCCAGGCCGGTGAGCGCGTCCTCGTTGTTGGAATCGAGCGCCAACGCCTGGGTGTAAGCCTTCTCGGCTTCCACGGAGTTGCGTGCGGTGCGATACAGCCGCCCAAGGGTCAACCAGCTTTCCATATCCTTGGGATCCTTGGCGGTGATCTTCTCATACTGCTCGGTGGCGGCCCGCAGCATCTCCTCATTGATGCGGCCCTGCTGGGTATCGCCGATCATGCGGGTATAAATGCGGCCCAGGATACGCCGGGCGTCCAGATTATTGGGCTCGCGCTTGAGGACTTCCTCGGCTTCGGTGACGGCATCCTTGAGGCGGCCGCTTTGGATATAAAGATCCGTGAGCTCCTCGAAGAGGAAACTGGCTCCCGGATCGAGCTTCAGCGCTTGTTTGTAATGGTCGATGGCCTTGGCGACGTACTCGCTGCGGTTGCCGTACACGCCCGCCAGCTCGGCGTACAGATGGCCCATGGAAAAGTTATAGTAGGCAGCAGCCTTATCGGCCGGCGGCGCGGAGGCCGCCGTGCTAGTCTGCGCCTGCGACAAGCATGCAAACGGCAGGGCAAGGAAAAGCGCTTTTGCGGGAAAATTCATCTTGTGGTTCCTTTCGACCTAGATGCCCAGGAGGGTCGAATCGTTCCCTCTCATTGTATAACGGCGGCCGGGAGGCGCGAGGTGTTACGTGTCCGGGAAGGTCCCATTGCATGCAGTAGTAGCGGTCGCCGGACCCACCGGCGCGGGCAAAAGCGAACTGGCTCTACGGGTTGCCGAAGAATTCAACGGCGAGGTGGTGAACTGCGATTCGTTACAGATCTACCGTTACTTCGATATCGGCACCGCCAAGCTGACCAAGGCGGAAATGCGGGGCATTCCGCACCACTTGATCGATATCGCGGACCCCGACCAGGTTTTCACGGCCGGCGACTATGCCCGGCTGGGCCGCGCCGCGCTGGCCGATATCTCCGGGCGCGGCAGGCTGCCGGTAGTGGCGGGTGGTACTGGATTTTACCTCAGTGCGCTGTTTGAAGGACTGTTCCGCGGCCCGGAGCGCGATCCGGCGTTGCGGGAGCGGCTGGCGGCGCGGGAATCGCGCAGGCCGGGGTCGCTGCATGGCTTGCTGGCCCGGTTCGATGCGGCGGCAGCGGCGCGCATACACCGGAACGATGTGCCCAAGGTGATGCGGGCGCTGGAAGTGCGCCTGATCGCGCGCCGGCCTGTTACAGAGCTGTTTCGCGAGGGCCGGGACGCTCTGGAAGGGTACCGTACATTAAAGCTCTGCCTGGCGCCCGAACGGGACGCGCTATACGCGCGCGTGGACGAGCGCTGCCGCCGGATGTTCGAATCCGGTCTGCTGGACGAAGTGCGCGGCATCCTGGACCGGGGGTACTCGGCGGGCGCTAAGCCATTCGAATCGCATGGCTACCGGCAGGCGGTCCAGATGTTGCGCGGCGAACTGAACGCGCAGGAGGCGCTGTTTTACGCCCAGCGCAACACGCGCAATTACGCCAAGCGGCAGATGACCTGGTTCCGGAAGGGGCCTGAAATGGAGTGGCTGGAGGGTTTCGGCAACGAGCCCCGTGTACAGGAAGCCGCGCTGGCCCGCGTGCGGAAATTCCTGACAATTTGCTGATATCGGCCGGGACAACGTTTTGCGATTTCGAGCGTATTTACTTGTAGACGGCCGCGCGCGCAATCGACTCTCGTGGATGCGGTCCGCCGTCATTTTCTAAGGAGCAACCAAATCAATGAAAAGAACCCTGTTGTTCGTGTGCCTGGTGGCCGGAATGGCCTTCGCCAGCGCAAAGACTTACACCGTAACCTTATTTGAGCCGGCCACGGTCGGCGGAACCGAGTTGAAAGCCGGCGACTACAAGTTCGAGTTGCAGGACCAGAAGATCGTCATCAAGCACGGCAAAGAGACCACCGAGGCGGCCGTAAAGGTCGAGACCGGCGAGGGCAAGTACGCATCCACCACAGTGCGGTTTGGCAATGCCGATGGCAAGAACAAAGTGGAAGAAATTCGCGTCGGCGGCACGAACATGAAGCTCGTGCTCAACTAAAGAAGTCATCCCAGAGTTTTGCCGGGCCGTTGCTACACTAATCAGTAGATGCAGCAACGGCTCGCCGTTTTGTTTTTGACGGTTTCCGGCGTAATGGCACTGCATGCCGAAACCGTGTTAGTCCTGCCGTTTACCAATCAATCGAAGTCCACCAACCTGGACTGGATCGGGGAGAGCGTTTCCGAAGCGGTGCGCGAATCGCTGATATCGGAGGGCATTCTGGCGCTCGAGCGTGAGGATCGCCTGGAAGCGTTCCGCCGTCTTTCGCTCAGATCCAACGCGCTGCTGACGCGGGCATCCGTCATCAAGGCCGGCGAGGCCCTGGACGCTTCCGATGTGATCTACGGCCAATACGAGCTGACGCCCGCCCCGGCGGAAACAGCAGGCAATGGAGTGCGCGGCACGCTGCGCATCAGCGCGCGAGTCTTGAACCTGAAGCGGCTGAAGCAGGGTCCGGAAGTGGCCGAATCCGGTCCATTGGAAGATCTGGCGGCTTTGGAAGCGCGGGTGAGTTGGCTGATGCTGGAAGCGCTGGCGCCGAAAAGCACTCCCGCCGAGGAGCAGTTTGTGCGCTCCCGGCCGCGCGTGCGGCTGGACGCCCTGGAACATTACATCCGCGGACTGCTGGCGGCGGACCCGGAGCAGCAGCGCCGCTTCTTCACGGAGGCGGCGCGGCTGGATGAGAGCTATTCGCAGCCATGCTACCAACTGGGCAAATCATATTGGGACAAAAAGGATTACCGTACGGCCGCCGGATGGCTGGGACGCGTGAAACACAGCGACACTCACTATCTGGAAGCGCAATTCTATCTGGGATTGTGCAGCTACCACACGGGCGACTACACGGCTGCCGCGAAATGTTTCGAGACGGTGGCGGCCTCGGTTCCTTTGAACGAAGTGTATAACGACCTGGGCGCGGCACAATCGCACGGCAATGTGACGGCGGCGATTGAGAGTTACCGGAAGGCGGTGGAAGGAGACAGCACGGACCCCGATTATCATTTCAACCTGGGAAACGCGTTGTGGAAGGCCGGCCAGTATGCAGCGGCGGCGGAAAGCTTTCGCGCGGCGCTGCAGCGGAATCCGAAGGATGACGAAGCCGCGGCGCTGTTAAGCCGCGCCGAGCGCCACGAACCTCCCCGCGCGGGCAGCGAAGGGCGCGAGCGGGTGAAGACGAACTATGAGGAGACGGCGTACCGGCAATTGAAGGCGGAGCTGGAGTCTAAGAAGGGTCAGTGACCCACAGCGTCAACGATCTTTCCAGTTCCACCACTTCAGCAGTTCCGGATCATGCTTCGCCTCGGAGGCGAAATAGACCGCGCAGCGGAACACATACAGCACGCAGCGATCTACGTGCTGTCCCGTCTTGTCGCAGAGCTGCGCATAGAGCGACTCCGGATGGCGGCCTCTGAGCTCGGCAATCTCGCCGATACCCAGGCTGCGCAAGTCAGCCGCGATGGATGGTCCCACACCGGGGATGCGCCGCAGGCCGCCGGCTCCGGCTTTGGTGCTCGGATTGCGGCGGGCTACTTGTCCGACCATACCGAGAGCTCGTTTCCGTTGGGATCGGTGAAATGAAAGCGGCGGCCGCCGGGAAAGGAGAAGATCTCCTTGACGATGCCGCCGCCGGCGGCTCGCACCTTGGCTTCCATGCCCTCCAGATCGGCGGCGTAGATCACCGTCAGCTGTCCTGGGCGCGCTACAGCGTTTTGGCGCGCGAAGCCGCCAGCGATCCGGCCGTCTTCGAAGCTGGTGTAATCCGGGCCGTAGTCGGTGAACTTCCACCCGAACAGGCCGGCGTAAAACGTCTTGGTAGCCTGCATATCCGTCGCCGGAAATTCGATATAGTCGATGCGGCCCTGGTTAGTGGCGGTGTCCATGATGTCTGCTCTCGAAGACAGTATGGCGCGGGGCTCCTGACAACGCTATGTCAGGAGTGTTGGAAAGCGATACGCTGGCAGGATGCGGCGCGCCGACCGGCTGTTCCAGATCGTGCAGCACCTGCGCGGGCGGCGCCTGACCACGGCGGCACAACTTGCCGGCTGGCTGCAGGTCTCCGAAAGAACCGTCTACCGGGACATTCGGGATCTTTCGCTTTCGGGCGTTCCCGTGGAAGGCGAGGCCGGCGTGGGCTACCGGCTGAAATCGGGATTCGACCTGCCGCCCATCATGTTCACCATGGACGAAGTCGCGGCCCTGGTGGCGGGCGCGCGGGTGATGGAGACGTGGGGCGGCCCCGCGCTGGGGAGCCATGCGCGATCGGCGCTGGCCAAGATCGGGCTGGCGCTGCCGGCGGGGCGGCGGGAAGAGATCGAACGCACACGCATGTTCGCGCCCGGATTTCTGGTGCCGCAGGGCGCCACGGCCGGCCTGGAAACGGTGCGGCAGGCGATCCTCGAGCGGCGCAAAGTATCGATCGAATACACGGACGGGGGGAAGCGCGCGTCGCGGCGCACGCTGCATCCGCTGGCGCTCAACTTCTGGGGCACTACGTGGTCGGTGGCGGCGTGGTGCGAGACGCGCCGGGACTTCCGGGTCTTCCGGCTGGACCGTATCCGCAGCCTGGAGATGATGGCGGAGAAATTCGAAGAGGCCGAGGGGCGCACGTTCGAGGATTTCCTCAAACGTGCAGATCGCGAATAAGGCGGCCTACATGCGGCCTTTGATACCGGCTTCGAGCGATATCTGGTGGGCTTCCAGGATGCTGCCGGTGGCCCGCTCGAGCGCCGCCTTGGCCTTCACGTAAGCGCTCTTGGCAGCCACCTCGGTGGATCTTGCCTGGGCCAGCAGGCTTTCGTACTGGATTACGAAGAAGCTGGTGGACGCGCCCACTTCGTACTTGGTCTGCTCGGCTTCGAGCGACTCCTTCGAGTAGCGGGTGGCTTCCACGGCGGCCTGGTACGATGCGCGCGACCGGCGCAGGGCGATCACGGCGTCCTCAACTTCAAGGCGGGCTTCATTCTGCAACTGGCGCAGGCGCACCTGGGATTGGCGAAGCTGCAATTCGTCGCGAGCCAGGTCGGCTTCGGCGACGCGGTTGCGGATAGGCACGGTCAGCTGAACGCCGATGCCGTAAGTGGGGTACTTGCGCGCGAACAACTGGTCGAGCACGGTGCCATAACCGCCGTTGAAGGGCGTATTTGCCGCCGTTGAGAACGGGCTCAGGGGTCCCGCCAGACCGTTATTCTGCAGGATGCCCACCAGGTCCACTTCGGGCAGCACGGCGTTCTGGGATCCCTTGAGGCCGATCTCGGAATTCTCGATCTGCAGGCTGGCCTGGCCCAGATCGGGACGCCTGGCCAGCGCCGCGGCCAGCAGATCCTGAATAGGCTGGACCTCGTCCTTCTCGGGAATTTGCAGCGCATCGGTGGGGATGATGGTAGCGGCTTGCACCTCAGGATCGGCATTCCCGGTGCGGGTCAGCAGGTTCTTCAGGATGGCCTGCTGCTCCTCGAGCAGGCCGCGCGAGTTGATCAGATCCTGGCGGGTGGCGAAGAGCTGCGCGTTGGCGTGGGTCAGTTCCACCGGCGCCAGGGTGCCCTCGTCGACCTGCGCCTTGGTATCGGAGAACAGCTTCTCGGCGGCGGCCAAGGTCTCCTGCTTCACCTTCACATCTTCATAAAGAGCCACAAAATCCGTGTACAGGCGGATGACGCCGTAGACGGTGGCGATCAGCTGCTCGTGAAAGAGCAGGGTAGTGATCTTGCGATCGTTGCCGGCGATGCGGATAAAGCGGCGGTTGAGCGCCGGCCCAAAACCGCGCAGCAGCGGCTGCGTTACCGTGAGCGCGAGACTCGAGGCGGTGTAGGGATTGTAGTTGTTGGTGAGCGTGTTCAGCGACTGG
>DATGGM010000127.1:0-14706 GCA_035308525.1 Bryobacteraceae bacterium | reverse complement strand
CTTGTCCCACGAAGTGTAGAGCTGGCCGGTCAGGGTTTGCAGTTCCCCGGTCCTGGTGGGCAGAGAAGTTGCGTCGGTATGCAACGTCTCGGCGGAGGTGAGCAGAGCGGCGTAATCCAGGCCGGCGAAATCCTTGGCCTCGGCTTTACGGCGCAGGGGGTCGCTCGACTGCCAGACTTTTTCGCCATCGGCGGGAATGGCGCGCAAAGCAGCCAGGCGCTCCTCGAGATTGGACTTCTTGCCCGGCCAATCCGCTTCGGCACGGGAGACCACGGCGGTGACTGGAGCGAAATCCCAGTGCGCGAGGGTGTCGCGGTCGGCGGCCATCTGCTTCAGCTCGGTGGGCAGATTGCGCTTCATATCCACCCAGTGGCGCGCTTCGGTCTGGACGGCAGTGGCCTCGTTGATGGCGGCGGCGTGGAGCGCGCGCTCTTCCTTCAGCAGCTTTTCGGCCTGTTCGCGATCCTGGCGGCGGTTGGCTTTGAGAAGCTTATCGAGCGCTGCCTGGTCTCGCTGAGCGCCCTGCAACTCGCTGGATGCGATGCGGAAGCGCTCCGGGAAGGCCGTGTTCATGTCGTGGGCGCGGAACAGGTCGGGGTCGGAGGAGATATCGCCCGTGACTTCATCCTGGGCGCCCTGAAACTGTTTGGCGGCCTGGGGGAGTTGCTGGTCTTCAGCGGCGATGTCCGCGCGCAGCCTGCGCGGCAGATTGTCGAAGCCCGCGAACAGGACCACGACGATCAGGAAGCTAAGGATGACGGCTAGAACTTCGAGCCCTCGGCGGCTCATGATGAAAACTCCTTGTAGTATCTACGGACGGAACACGGTGACGTCGGCGGGATTCAGTTTGACGGCCAGGCCGGCGCTGAACGGCTCGCCTTCGCGTTTGCGGATGGACAGAAACCGGTTGCCGGTTTCCTCGATGAATTCCCAGCCGTAGAAGCCGGAGCCCTGCGGCTGGCCGTCGTGGAAGACGCCCATTTCCCGGCTCATGCGGTAGTACCAATTCTTACCGTCGAACTGAAAATTGTCGGCGGTGTTCTGGCGCTTATCTATTTCCGCGAGGTCGTCTTCGGAGAGTCCCAGATCTTCGAGCGTCAGCTTACGGCCGTCGAGGAAGCCGCGCACATCGAGGTCATCGTCCTCGGTGCGCACTTCGAGCACGACGCGCTTGCCGCCACTCATGCCGCTGATGTCGAACCAGCGGCGTTCGCCGGCTTCATACTGGCTGCTATGGTCGACCGTGAAATCGAGATCCGCGTAGTTGACTCCGGCGCCGGAGACGGAGATGTTATCGCCCACGCGGGCATCGCCCACGGTTAGGCTGGCGAGATCCGGCGGCGGCGTGGCGGGCGCGGCCGCGGGGGCCTGCCTTTCGAACAGTTTTTTTAGCACCATGATGAGCAAAGCCCCCAGAACGATTACCAGAGTTAGGGTGACGGGGCCCATAAAACGCGGGCTATTGTCCGCCCGCCTGTTCGCCGGTCTTTTGGCGGGGCGCCGCAATAGCTATGGGGATGCTGGGCGCCTGCAACTGGCGCTCGCGTTTAAGGGCGGCGAGCTCGTCGTCGACACCGTGGCCTCCCAGGGCGGCGAACTGCTTCTCTAAGTCGTCGTCCTTGCCCGCGGATGCCAGTTGATTGAAGGCTTGGGCCGTGGCCTCTTCCTTGGACACGGTTTCCTCGAAGCGGTTCAGCGCCGCGAAGGCGTTGTCGGCGTTACCCACGCCGGCCAGCGCTTCGGCTACTTTGCGCTGGGCCTGCGCGGCGTTTTTGCGCGCGACCAAGGTAGTGGCGGTCCGTTCGGCCTCGTCAATCTTGTGCTTCAGCTCCATCACCTGGTTCTTTAGGGTTTCGCTGGCCTGGCGCGCCTGGTCGACGGAGGTCTGCATGGAGGCGACCTGTTTGTCGCTTTCGGCCTTCTTGGAGAGGGCCTTGCGGGCAAGGTCTTCGTTGTTGGCGTCCAGGGCCTGGCCGGCGCGGTCTTTCCACTCCTGCGACTGGCGGACGTACTTCTGGTATTCGGCGTCCAGCCGGTTGTAATTGCTCATGGCCACCGCGGACGCGTTCACCGCCTTGTTCAGCTCGGTCTTCATGTCCGCGACGGTCTGGCGGACGGTGGCGTCGAAGGTGGCGTCCTCCACGGCACTCATGCCTTCATTAGCCTGACCGCGGGCGACGCGGCCGGCGCGATTGAAAATATCGTTCAGGAATCCCATGTTTGCTATTCTCCGATTACACCAAACCACTCAAAAGCCGGCGCGCCACCATGACGTCGACCAGCAGGAAATGGACGCAGGAGAGGATATCGTCCTGGTCCTCGGGGCCCAGGTCCTCGAGCTTGCAGAAATTGTTGAGCGTGATGGCAGTCATACCTTTCCCGGCGGTATAGAGCTGGAAGTACGAAGTGGAAATGCCGTTGTGGGCGTCGAGCATGCGGCGCATGACGGGCGGCGTGACGGCGGCTTCGGGCGCCACCGTGCAGGTGAGCGACAGGTACAGGATGTCGCCCTCGAGCACTGCCTGGACGGCCACACCGCTGGAGAGTTCCTGCACGCGCAGGATTCCGGGTGCGGGCTCGGTTACTTCGTAGCCCTTTTCGGCCAGGAGCGCTTTGATCTGATCAACTTGGATGCTTGCAATGGGAGCAGTCATAAGGGTTGGCAACACTCTTAAAAGAATACGAGGCTTCCGAGGTCAAAAGTTCCGTTTACCGGAAGACGTTCGCGCTCTTGGAGTTACAGATCCAGTATAGCGGGATGCGCAGGTTCGGGGGCGGTCCGCGACGGCCCATGCTACACTTCCCCGTATGCCCCTCGAGACGCGCGAGGTCCCCGATGAGCCGCCTCCCTTTCTGGGCACGTGGCGGCGGGTTTACACGGCGGTGGCCGCCTATCTCGCGCTGCTGATCACGCTCTGCTATCTCTTCACCCGCGCTTTTTCATGAGACCTCTGGACTGGGTGGTTCTGGTCGGGTCACTGACGTCGATCATCGCCTACGGGCTGTATCGCGGGCGCGGCAGCAACACGGTGGATCGCTATCTGCTGGCCGGCAAAAGCATGCCATGGTACGCCATGGCGCTCTCCATCATGGCTACCCAGGCCAGCGCCATCACTTTCATCTCGACGACCGGGCAATCGTACGTGGATGGCATGCGCTTCGTGCAGTTCTATTTCGGCATGCCGCTGGCCATGATTGTGTTGTCGGCGACGGCGGTGCCCATCTTCCATCGCGCGAAGGTGTACACGGCTTACGAGTACCTGGAGAACCGCTTCGACGCCAAAACCCGCGCGCTGGCGAGCGTAATTTTCCTGATGCAGCGGGGACTCTCGGTGGGGCTGACGTTTTATGCGCCGGCCATCGTGCTTTCCGTGATCTTCGGCTGGCCGGACCGCCTGACGACGCTGATCATCGGCATCACGGTGGTGGTTTATACGGTGACCGGCGGGATACGCACAGTGACATGGACCGACGTGCAGCAGATGCTGATCATCCTGTTCGGCCTGGTAGTGGCGCTGGTGATGATCGTGCTGCTGATGCCGCGGCAGGTTTCATTCCTGGATGCCGTGCACCTGGCGGGGGCGGCGGGCAAGCTGAACGCGGTGAACTTTCATTTCGACTGGAACGACCGCTACAACCTGTGGAGCGGGCTGATCGGCGGCATGTTCCTGGCGCTCTCGTATTTTGGCTGCGACCAGTCGCAGGTGCAGCGGTACCTGACCGGTAAGTCCATCGCGCAAAGCAAGCTGAGTTTACTGTTCACGGCCATCGCCAAGATCCCGATGCAATTCTTCATCCTGTTCATTGGGGCGATGGTATTCGTGTTCTACATCTTCGAGCCGGCGCCCCTGGTGTTCCAGCGGGCCGAGAATGAACGCATTGGACGGCCGGAGCTGCGCGCGCAATATGAACCCATCGCGTCGCGGTATCAGAGCGCTTTCCTGCGGCGCAAAGAGGCGGCACTGGCGATGGTGGAAGCGCGGCACAGCCACGACGCGGGCGCGGAAAGCGACGCGGCGGCCCGCTACAGGGGCGCGCAGAAGAACATGGATGCAGTGCGCCGCGAGGGTGCCAAGCTGGTGGAAACCAGCGGGGGCGAGAAGGGCTTCAGCGATACCAATTACATCTTTCTATCGTTCGTGACCAAGTATCTGCCGTCGGGAATTGTGGGATTAGTGATCGCGGTGATACTGGCCGCTACCATGTCGTCCAGCTCGGGAGAGATTAACTCGCTAGCTACGGTCTCGGTGGTGGATATTTACAAGCGGCACGTCCGGAAAGGCGCTCCGGATCACCACTATCTGACGGCATCCCGGGTGGCGACGGCTTTCTGGGGTGCGTACGCGGTGGCGTTCGCCGGGTTCGGCAAGCATCTGGGATCGTTGATCGAAGCGGTGAATATCGTGGGCTCGTTGTTCTATGGTTCGCTGCTGGGCGTGTTCACGCTGGCGTTCTTCTTCAGGCGGGTGAATGGTACAGGCGCGTTTCTGGGGATGCTGGCGGGGGAGGCGGCCATCTTTGCGGCGTTCCTGTTCACCGGGATTTCGTTTCTTTGGTACAACGTGATCGGCTGCGTGGTGGTGATCGCGACGGGATTGGCATTCAGCTTCGCATCGGCTTCCTATCGCGTCCGGCGATAAATAGTGTACGATAGTTTGACCCTCAGGAGAAAAAACCAAAAAAATGAAACGAATGTTAGCACTGGGAACACTGGCCTGTTTTGCACTGGCGGGATTGGCGCTGGCGGAGGACGAAGTCGCGACCGGGGCGGTGAAGCCGAGGTTCGTGGTCCTGCCGGCACGGACCACCAACGACGCGACCCCCCAAACGACATTACCCACGTGGCGCGGTAATTTTATATATGGCGGCCAGAAGTACGTATATACGATGGTGGGCAGGGCGCCGTCGAAGAACCTCACGACAAAGATAAAGGCCATCATCATCCCCATCAAGCTCGTGATTACGAGTGGCGGCACCACCGCGACCTATGATCCGGAGACGGTACTTTCGAACGGCAAGACGGTGGTCCAGAACACGGTGGCATCACCGCTGTTCGATAAAACCACTACTTACACCCAGGGTGGCGTCAATGTAGGCACAACCCAATATATCGACGCCTACCAACGGGCGAATTTCTGGGGCAGCGTCAGCACCTTCACCAACTCTCATCTACTGCTGGCCGGTCCGACGATCATGGCGGAACAGACTTTGAGTCCTCCCAAAACCGACGGCTCGCTGGTCAGCGCATTCGGGATCACAGCCGCGTTGGTCAATATCAATTGGTTCGATGGCATCGTGCAAGGGCTGCTCACCAGCCTGGCAATTCCAGCCAATACCATACCGATCTTCCTCACGTACAACACCTACCTCACTTCCGGCGGTGTTGCGGGATGCTGCATCGGCGGCTACCACAGCTTCACCGGCGTCCAGGCCTATATGGAGGCGACATACGTGGATGCCGTGGGCGCCTTTTCGCAGAATGTTTCGGCCTTGTCACATGAGCTTGGGGAGTGGGCCGACGATCCTTTCACCAACAACAATTCCCCGTGCGGCGGGCCTCTGGAGGTCGGCGATCCCCTGGAAGGTGAACCCAATTACGGAGGATTCCCGTACACCGTGAACGGCTTTACCTACGATTTGCAGGACCTGGTGACCTTGCCCTATTTCGGCGCGCCGACCAGCACGTCGGTGAACGGCTATCTCAGCTTCCAGGGCAATACATCGCTCAGCGTGTGCTCCAACGGCAGTTAGCTTAAGGAGCTAACTGGAAGATAATCCCGCAGCCGGTTCCGCGATCTGTAAATCAGTTGTTAAATTCGCCCGCCGTTAAGCGGATCACAAGAAGCGCGCCACGTGTTCGCGGAAGCGGGTGTAGATCCAGGAAACTCCCAGCAGGATCATACCGAGCACGATGAACGAGAAGATGCGCGGGAGCGTATCGAGGTGGCGCAGATCCCAGACGAACAGCTTGAGGATGCAGGCGAGCAGCAGCGCCAGTCCGGAGATGCGCAGCGCGCGGTCGCGGAGCGGGAAGCCCGACGCCAGCAGGATGACGCCCTGGATGCCGCAGGCCACTGTCAGGACTCTGCCGGAGACTCTATAATACAGCAGCAGAGTGGTCAGGCCGGAGGCCATCAGGGAGAAGAAAGTGCGTGCCTGGCTGCCGCGCTGCGAGAGCAGTTGCGCGGCGTAGAAGCAGGCGATTGGCAGGCAGGAGGTCCACAGCGCGCGCGACACATCCGGCAGATTGGCCATGCAGAATAAGCCAGCGAGCGCCGCGGTCGCGTAGCTTTGCCAGACGAACGCGGCATGTTTCCACGGGCGCCCGGCCAGCAGCAGGAGCAGCGCGAGCAGCGCCCAGGCGCCGGGCACCATGTCCGCCGGCGTCAACGACCATACGGCCACGATCGAGAACATCAGGCCAACCGATGAAGCTACCAGGCGTGGGCCGCCGGTATTCTCACGACGTGCGCGGAACGCCATGGCATAAGCCGGCAGCGCGGCCCATAGCGGCATCAGGCGCGGCTGCCACGGGCCGGCATTTTGGAGGGATGCCACGTTGAACGCGAAGACGCGCAGGGAGCCGAGCACCGCTACGGCGTAGGCCATGTTGCGGAAGTCATCCGGCAGGCGAAACAAACCCAATTCGAGAATGAGCAAGGCCAGCGCCATCCAGGCCACGCCGAGGTATTCGCCGGGGACCAGCCGCCAGACCAGCGCCGCCAGGGCCGCTACGGCCAGGCCGGCGCCCGCCAGGCGCAAGAAATCGCGCTCGTCGCCGGCGAACCGGGTGGGCGACGACCACAGCGCGCACAGCACTGCCGCGTAGCAGACGCCGGCCGCAACCGAGAGCGGCAGTTCGCGTGTCTCGAAGCCGGCGGCAGCCAAACCGAGCGCGAGCAACAGGTATCCCTGCAGTCGAAAATCGATCAGCCGGCGCCACCAGCCGAGCGCGAATGCAGCGGCAGCGGCGGCCTGCCAGGCAACGCTGCGGTACGGTTCGTGGGTCTCTTTCCCGATTACCAGGGCGGACAGGCCGGCCGCCGCATATCCGTAGAAGACGTCCGCGGCGCAGAGGGCGCGGTTGAGATAGAAGATGACGGCGTCGATCGAGGCCACCGGCGCCCATTGCGCGAGCGGCAGTGTCCAGGCGTCGAGCGCCAACAGTCGCAACGCCTCCACGCCGAACAGCGAGGTCCCCAGCCAACGCAGGTACGGCGCGCGGAGGCGCAGTCCAGCCAGGTAGAACAGTTCCGCCTCGACGACCAGGGCAGAAGCTATCCACTGGTGATCGAGCTTTTGGAAAATGGCGCCGGCCGCCAGAGCCGCCGTCAGGGTCGCGGCGCCCTGCCATTTACCCGAACGGACGCGCACCGCGGCGCTGATCAGGTAGGCGCCGGCCGCGGCCGCCAGCAGCATCCACAGCTTATCGGGCGCGGCGTTCTGCCACTTCAGGATGGATAGCCCGAGCGCGCCAGCGGCGTTCAGCGGCAGGAGCCACGCCTCGGGATGCAGGATATCGTAAGCCTCAAACAGCAGCCAGTAGACCGCGAAGATGGTTTGCGCCTGCCATATGGGCGCGCCCGTGTCGCCGCGGAGGATGACGACGGCGTAGGTGGCGATCAAGCCCATCAGGGTCATGCGGGTCCAGGCGAAGCGGTGTGCCACGAACAGGAGTGAGGCCGCCAGCGGGACCAGCGCTAAAAACGGGAGGGATGTTACGTCGGTGATGGCCAGCGAGCCGAAGGCCACGAAATAGGCGACGCCCGTGACCGTCTGGGAGCGGTAGCGCAGGGAGTGGAGGATCATGCCGGCGGCCACCAGCAGCAGGAGGAAGGCGCCCACCGCGGGGCTGTCGATTACCCTGGCCGCGGCCACGGCGTGCATGGCGTACACGGTGACATAGAGCGCGGCCCAGCCGCCGCCCAGCAGGCCGCGCGCAAAGACACGGTACCGTTCCTTCGATTCCACCAGCGCGCCGGAGACCAGCATGGCGAGGCTCACTACGATGCCGATGCTCACGCGGCCGAGGGGGCCGAATTCGGTAAATGAATAGCCCAGGGCGAGGGCAATGCCGACGACCAGCACGAAGACGCCGATCTTGTTGAGCCAATTTCCGCCAAGCAGGGCTTCCCATTCTTCGCTGGACCGCGGTGCAGGCGGCGCGGCCACGGTAACTGGCGGGCGCGGCACGGGTACCGGCTCAACGCGCGGAAGGGTTGGAGGACGCGGTGGGGTAGGCGTTTCGATCGGAGGCGCGGCGGTTGGAACGGGGGCCGGCTCAGGCGGGGGCGCGGGTGGCGCGGCCACGGTTTGGGGCGCGGCGGCCGGCGCGGGAGCCTGGCTCTTGCGGTAAATATCCGCCACTGTCTGGCTCTGCACGTTGACGCGCGCGGTCAACTCGGCGATACGTTGTTCCATGCGCGCCAGGCGGTCGCGCAGAAAGATCCACCGCAACAGCAAGAAGACGATCAAACAAAAGACCAGAAAGATTTCCATGACACACTCCTACGCGCTGACGGCGGCTAACGCTTCGGCGCGCGCCTTCAGCGCACGCAGATCCAGCTTGCCGGTGCCAAGCTGGGGGAGCGCCTCCACCCTGTAGAGGTTCTCTCGCTTGGGAATCCACAAGCGCGGCAGATCGGTCTCCGACAGTTTCCGCCATAACTCGGCCGGGTCGCTTTCGTGCACATAGAGTGCCGCCAGGCGCTCGCCGCGCCGGTCGTCGGCGACCGCGGTGACCGCGCAAGACGCGCCGCCGAGCACATCCGCGATGGCGTCTTCAATTCGCAGGTGCGGCACCATTTCACCGGCGATCTTGCTGAAGCGCGAGAGGCGGTCGGTAATGCGGATGAAGCCCTCATCGTCGATGGAGGCGATGTCGCCGGTGACGTACCAGCCCTCATGCAGGGCTTCCGTGGTGCGTTCCGGCTCGCCCAGATAGCCGAGCATGCGATTCGATCCCTTCACCAGCAGGAGACCGGGCTGATTCGGGCCTAGTGCCGCAAAGGTGACGGGGTCAACGACCTGGGCGGCTACACCCGGCAGCGGATGTCCCACGGTGCCCGCCTTGTTGCCTGTTTGGGTATCTTTGCCCGCGACGTAATCCGGCGCGTTGACCGCCGCCACCGGAGACATCTCGGTACAGCCGTAGCCCTCGTGCAGTTCGATGGCGAACTTCTCGCGAAAGGCCGCCGCGACGGGTTCGCGCAGCTTCTCGGCGCCCACCAGCACGAATCGCAGGGTGGCGAATTCTTCGGCCGCGCATTTGCGCGTGTAGGCCGCGCAGAAGGTAGGCGTCGAGAGCAGGAAGGTGGCGTGATACCTGGCGGTCAGTTCGCCCACTGCCCGGGCATCGGTGGGGTTCGGATGGTAGACTACACCGCAGCCGGCAATCAAAGGAAACCAGATGGTGACCGTGTATCCGAAGGAGTGAAAGAACGGGAGCACGCCCACGATGCGATCGTGCTCGCCGATCCAGAAAAGCTGCGCCATGGCGTCGATGTTCGACAACAGGTTGTAGTGCGAGAGCATCACGCCTTTGGGAACGCCGGTGCTGCCGCTGGAAAAGATGACGGTAGCGAGCGATTCCGGCCGCGCCGCGCCCGCCAGCAGGGCCGCCGGCGCCAGGCGCGCGGCCAGCAGCGCGCGCAATCGCGCGACGGAACCGGCCCGGCCGAGGATATCCTCCACGAAGACCATATCATCCCGCGCTTCCAGCCTGGCCTTGGCCAGAAACAAGCGCGACGTCACCACCGTGCGGATGGAGCAGCGCTGGCGCGCGGCCGCCATAGCTTCGTTACCGGCGGTAAAGTTCAGGTTCACCGGAACACGGCTGGCGAGCGTGATGCCGACATTGATCAAGGCTCCCGCCACGCCTGGCGGCAGGAGGACACCGATCATTTCCTCATCCCGGCGGGCGCGGGCCCACTGGGCCACCAGCAATCCGCCCGCGAGCATGCGGCCGTAGGTGAGCTCGCGCCCGCTCGAATCCGCCATGGCGAAATGGCTCCAGTTGCGGCGTGCGCTGCGGATCAGCCGCCGCGGCAGCGTGTCGCCCCCGGTTTTGCGATGGGCGGTGGCGTCGGCTCCCAGCTCCTGGATGGCCTGGCGCGCGTCGTGCGCGGTGGAACTGGCCGGCATGGGATTGCCAAAGGAGACTGTCACGGGATAAGGAATCCTCTTCGGCCATTTCCAAAAGAAGCGGCCGCGCTCGAAGCTGAAGATGCTGCCCCAAAGCCGGTCGAGGTGCACCGGGATGACGGGCACGTCCAGGCCTTCCAGGATCTTTTCCAAGCCGCGCTTGAACGGCAGGATGTTGCCCGTGCGGCTGATGGCGCCTTCGGCGAAGATGCACACCACGTGTCCGGCGGCCAACTCGCGGCGCGCCGCGCGAATGGCCTCCACCGCGTCGCGCCCGCCGGCGACGGGGATCGAGTTGGTCTTGCGGAAGAACCAGTGGAGCGCCTTCATCTGGTAATAGGGCTTCCACACCATGAAGCGGATGAAGCGCTGCACGCACGCGCCGATCAGGAATCCATCCACGTGGGACATGTGATTGGAAACCAGCAGGGCCGGTCCGCGGAACGGCACGTTCTCCTGCCCCACGATGTGGATGCGGAAGATGGTATGGGTCAGCATCCAGAGCATGAAGCGGATCAGGTACTCGTCCACCACGGTCACGATGTAGGCAGTGATGGCCAGGCTGGCGAACCCAAATGCCAGGATTACGCGCGGCGGCGAGATGTGCAGGCCGTCGTGGCACAGGTAAAAGACGGCGGTGGCCAGCAGCATGCCAAGCGTGTTGTAGATGTTGTTGGTGGCGATGATGCGGCCCTTTTCGCGGCTCTCGCTGCGCTGCTGCAGGAAGGCATTGAGGGGCACGAAGAAAATGCCGGCCGCCATGCCCAGCAGCACCAGCATGACGACGGAGCCGGCATACGAACCCTGCGTGCCGTACAGGCCGATACTGCACACGCCCATAAAGATGGAGCCGAGCGGCACCAGTCCGATTTCAACTTTATCGCCCGAGAGGCGGCCGGCCAGCAGGCTGCCGGCGCCGATGCCCAGCGACAGGCTGGTGACCAGCAGGCCCACCATACGGTCGCTGGCATGTAGGGTCTCGCTGCCGAACAGGAGCAGATCCATCTGGAACAGCAGCCCCAGAAACCAGAAGTAGGAGATAGCCATCACGGCCAGCCACAAGGGCCGGTCGCGCAACAGGTGGCGGGTACCGTCGGCTACTTCGGCAAACGGGTTGAACCGGAGCGGGGCTTTCGCTCCAGCGGCGGGCACGCGCGTGATGCGGAAACTGGTCAGGCAGCCGACCACGGCGATGGCAGTCAGGGTGACGCCGATCTTCCATTCCGCCGCGCCCCAGGTCGTGTAGAGGAACGGACCGACGGACGTGCCCAGGACGATGGCTACCAGGGTGGTCATTTCGAGCAGCGCATTGGCGCGGGAGAGGTCGCGGTCGGAGACCAGTTCGGGCACGATGGAGTACTTGGCCGGGCTGAAGATCGTGTAATGGACCGCCATGAGGAACAGTACGATGAACATCCAGACGACGCTTTGGGAGAAGAACGCCAGTATGCCCAGGGCCATGACGGCGATTTCGAAAAACTTGACCGCGATCAAAACGCGGCGTTTGCTGAAGGTGTCGGCCAGGTGGCCGGCGTAGCCCGTGAAGAGCAGAGAGGGCAGCACGAAGATAGCGCCCGCCAGGGCCAGGTACTTACCGCTTTGCCCGGCGTGCGCGACCACGCGCACGGCGCGCAAGGAAACGATGATGCGGTAGGCGTTATCGTTGAACGCGCCCAGAAACTGGGTCCAGAGAAAGGCCTGGAAGCCGCCGTTTTTCAGAACGTCTTTGAATCCGCCATGTGCCATGTCAGGTTCCAGTGCACGGTGTGCGCCGTGGCACCGTGGTGGCAAAGATACCACGGGTCAATGGGTTAGGGATAGACTGGCGGAAGGCAAAGCAGGGGCCTGTACATTGTATGCACATAGGCTGGGCGGTTTATGTCGCCATTCTGTAGCCGTGCGGTTGCTAGGATGGTTCCAGAGGGGATCTTGGGATGCCCATTGTAGATACCAGCAAGCTCAACGTGATTGAGCGTTTGCCAGGCTTGAAAGCCCTGACTGACGGGCGCGCGATTATCGTGGACTACCCGCTGCGGCCCGACTTCGGTTAGGGACATCCGCTTCCGCGATTGCGCTATTTTATAAAGAGCTACTCGTCGATGCCATTTCGTATTCAACCTGTTCATGAATTCCTGGTGCGTCCGGCTTTGCCGGAGCAATTGTCCCGGATGCCGCAACTGGCTTACAACATCCTGTGGACCTGGGAACCGCTGATCCGCGCGCTGTTCCGCCGGCTGGACGCCAATCTTTGGAGGGATTGCAATTACAATCCCGTGCTGATGCTGGGCCGGGTTTCCCGGCCGACCCTGCAGCGCGCCGCCGCCGACCCGCGCTATATAGCCCTTTACAACATGGCCTGCCAGCGCTATGACGCGCACGTGAATGGCGGCAAGCCGCGCACGGACGGCAAGTTGATCGCGTATTTTTCGGCGGAGTACGGCCTTTCCGAGTGCCTGCCGATATACTCGGGCGGCTTGGGCGTGCTGTCGGGCGACCATCTGAAATCGTCCAGCGACTGCGATCTGCCGCTGGTAGGGGTGGGGCTGCTCTACCAGCAAGGTTATTTCCGGCAGGTGCTGAACCCGGACGGCTGGCAGCAGGAGCGCTATCCCACGAACGATTTCTATACGCTGCCGGCGCTTCCGGTAAGGGACGCCCAGGACCGGAACCTTAAGGTCCACGTCAACCTGCCCACCGGCAAGGTGGACATTCAGGTGTGGAAGATGGAGGTGGGGCGGGTGGCGCTGTACCTGCTGGACACCAACGTCCCGGAGAACCTGCTGCCGCAGGACCGCGGCATCACGGATTCGCTGTACGGCGGCGATACGGACATGCGCATGCGGCAGGAGTTCGTGCTGGGGGTGGGCGGTCTGCGCGCGCTGAAGGCCATAGGCCTGGAGCCCACGGTCTATCACATGAACGAAGGCCACTCGGCATTTCTGGCGCTGGAACGCATCCGGGAGCTGAAGCGGCAGCATGGGTTGACCTTCGACGAGGCGTTCCAGGCCACCCGCGCGAGCAACGTCTTCACCACCCACACTCCGGTGCCGGCGGGCATCGACCTGTTCGATCCGGGCCTGATGTACCACTACTTCAACGCCTATTGCTCGCAGACCGGCATCGATTTCGACCAGTTAATGGGGCTGGGCCGCCGCAACCCGGCGAATCGCGAGGAGCGCTTCTCGATGGCTATCCTGGCGCTGAAGGCATCCGCGCACCGCAACACCGTGAGCAAGCTGCATCGCGAAGTTTCACAGGAAATGTGGCACGACCTGTGGCCGCAATTGCCGGCTTGGGAAGTGCCGATCAGTTCGGTGACCAATGGCGTGCACCTGACGAGCTGGCTCAACGGCGACCTGGCCGCGCTCTACGACCAGTATCTGCAGCCGGACTGGCGCGAGCGCTTTGCCGACACCAGCATCTGGGAGCAGGTGAAGGAAATCCCGGATGAAGAACTGCTGGAGATGCATCGCCGCCGCAAGCGCCGGCTGGTGAATTTCGTGCGCGAGCGGCAGCGCTCATCGGCTTTACGCCGGCAGGCTTCCGCGGCGGAAATGCGGCATACCGAAGAGGTACTGGATCCCAACGCGTTGACCATCGGCTTCGCGCGGCGGTTCGCTACTTACAAACGCGCCACGCTGCTGTTCCGCGACGTGGACCGCATCAAGCGGATCCTCTGCAACAAGGATATGCCGGTGCAGATCGTGATCGCCGGCAAGGCGCACCCGCGGGACAACGAAGGCAAGAACTACATCCGCGACATCGTGCAGCTTTCGCGCGACCGGGACCTGTGGAAGCACGTGGTATTCGTCGAAGACTACGACATGAAGGTGGCGCGGGAGATGGTGCAGGGCGTGGATCTTTGGCTGAACACGCCGAAGCGCGGCCAGGAGGCCTGCGGCACCAGCGGCATGAAGGCCGGCATGAACGGCGTGCTGAACCTGAGTATTCTGGACGGCTGGTTCGACGAAGCTTACGAGATTTCGGGCGGCTGGGCCATAGGCGACCGGGAACCTTACGCGGACGAGCAGGACGGGCTGCACGCCAGCGAGATCTACTACCTGCTGGAGAACGAGATCGTCCCGCTTTTCTACGAGCGGCGCGATTCGATTCCGCGCGACTGGCTGAAGCGCGTGAAGCAGTCCTTGATGGGCCTGACGCCGCTGTTCGATTCGCGGCGCATGGTGGCGGAATACGCGCGCGAGTTCTACGATCCGGCGCATGCCGAAGCGGTGCGTCTGAGCGAGAACCGTTACCAGGCGGCGCGCGCCGAGGCGGCCTGGAACCAGAAGGTGCGCGACGTGTGGGATCGCGTGCGGTTTGTGGAAACCGGAACGGCGCCGCCGGGACCCATTATGAGCGAACACGCGGTTCCGGTGCGCGCGGCCATCGACCTGGCGGGCTTGCAGCCGAACGAGGTGCGCGTGGAAGTGGTGATGGGGCGCGTGGGCATCGACGGCGGCCTGGAGGATACCGAAGTGCAGGTGCTGCCGCCGACCGGACAGAACGGATCCGTGGCGGTGTTTGAAAAGGAAATCGTGCCGGAGCGAACGGGCCGGCTGG
>DATGGM010000126.1:0-25739 GCA_035308525.1 Bryobacteraceae bacterium | reverse complement strand
GTCCTGCCGCAGGAAAGCCCGGAAGTAGGTCAAAGTGGGATCTAATGATACGCCGACTACCTGGCCGGCACCGTTTATGCCGATGGCGACGCTGTTGGCGTCCCCTGGAACCGTCCCGAGATCCTGCATGCCCGTCTCGCGAGTCCACAGGAAGGCGTGAAAGTTGGCATCTCCCTTGAGGTCTGACGACCCGACTACCTGGCCGCGGTTGTTGAGGTCCAGCGCCTGATTTCCGTTGAATGGGGTTGGTCCGAGTCCCGTCCCACCGAGGGTGCCGAGGTCGGTGGTTTTGCCGTCCTCCCAAAGTAGGGCGTGAAGAGGCTGGAGGTAGGTCTCAAAAATGTAGTTAAAGGCAGCGGCGCACGCGCCAGACGCACCGGCCACCTGGCCGAGATCGTTGATGGCGTTAGCGCTTCCATCCGGGTTGCCGGGATCGGTGGAAAGTTCCCGGGGGTGTCCGTTTATCCAGACCACGGGTTTGAACCGGAGTTTTTGTGGACTGCCGGATAGGCATGTGGAGTCCGGCGTGTCCTTCTCCGCCGTTCCGGCGACTGCGCCCCAAATGTTGATCTTGAAGGCCCAGCCGTTGTTGCCTCCCAGAGTGGGAAGCGCGTGCATGACGCCGTTTTGCCACACGAACGGAACACAGGTAGTGCCGGAAGACGAAAGACCAAGCGCCGCGAAACCGCAAAAGTCCTCGCCGTTAGGATCCGGAGTGGTGGTTTGGGCCTCACCCACAACCTGCCCCCAGCGGTTGACGCCGAATGCCTGGCTGTTCTGTCCTTGGAGTCCCGGCGTGCTTATATCCACCATGCGGCCCTTGTACCAGAACACGGCATGCAGCGTGTTGCCGATCTGCGCGCCCCCGCTGACCAGGCTGTTGTCAGTGATGGCGAACGGCTGGCCGTTCAGGCCCACTATGCCGAGATCGGTGACCGTATAAGTTGGCGACTGGGCCATGGCAACTGTGCCGAGCAGACTGGCCGCGACAAATGCCGCCCACATCGTTTTCGTTTGTGTGAATCTCACGTTTGTTCCCTCCGTCAGGCAATAAGGAATCGCCGGCGCGAGGTTACAGGCCATCGGGTTTGATGTATCATTAGCAGCGCCGGATTATGACGGTCTGTCCTCAGTGCGGCGCCGAGCTGGAAGCCGGAGACCTTGCAGGCCTGTGCCCGAAGTGTCTGATCCAGGGCGCTTTCGATAGTTCGGTTGGCGCCGACGAATCCGGAACTCAGACCATCCATACAGAGGCGGCCGCGGCCCGCGATGACGACTTCGGCCGGTTTCACATCCTCCGAACTTTAGGCGAAGGCGGCATGGGCACCGTGTACCTGGCCGAACAGCGCGAACCCATTCGCCGCTCAGTAGCCCTCAAAGTAATCAAGCTCGGCATGGACACGGGCCAGGTTCTGGCCCGCTTCGCCAACGAGCGCCAGGCGCTGGCGATGATGGACCACCCGAATATTGCGCGGATCATCGACGCCGGCGCGACGTCCAAAGGCCGGCCTTACTTCGTGATGGAGTACATCGAGGGCGAGCCGATCACGCATTACTGCGACAGCCATCGGTTGACAGTCGGGCAACGGTTGGAGCTGTTTCTGTCCGTGTGCCGCGCCGTTCAGCACGCGCACCAGAAAGGCGTGATCCACCGCGACCTTAAACCGTCGAATGTTCTGGTGATGGAGCGGGATGGCACGGCCGTTCCCAAGGTGATCGATTTCGGCATCGCCAAGGCTACCGACCAGTGGGCGGTGGAGAACACTCTGCTGACGGAGTTCGGCCAGATGGTGGGAACACCGGAGTACGCCAGTCCGGAGCAGGCCGAGGTGATGGCCGGGGATGTCGATGAGACCGCGGATGTGTACGCGCTGGGAGTGCTGTTGTACGAGTTGCTGATCGGCACGGTCCCTTTCGAAGCAGCCAGACTGCGCCGGGCTGGGCTCGCCGAGATGCTGCGCATCATCCGGGAGGAAGAAGCCGCGCCGCTGTCGCGAAAGCTGGCCGCGACGGGCGCAGCGGCGGACGACATCGCCGCGCGCCGCCAGACAGACCCGGCCTCTCTGCGGCGCCTGGTGGATGGCGACCTGAACCGGATCGCTACGAAGGCTTTGGAAAAAGTGCGGACACAGCGATACTCGTCGGTGACCGAGTTGGCAGCCGATATTGAGAGATACATTGAGCATCGACCGGTGCTGGCATCCCCACCGAGCCACCTTTATCGAGCGCGGAAGTTTCTTCGCAGGCACGAGCCCGCCGTTTTCGGAGTAGCCGCCGGGCTCGCGTTCATCGTGTTGAGCGCCGTAACGATCTGGTCGTTCGCGCGCCGCGCCTCTCCGCCGAAACCCACGCCGACAGGCAAGCGCGCGATTGTTCTCGGCGATTTCGCGAATACCACGGGGGACAAGGCATTCGACGGCACGCTTCGCCAGATGGTGGCGGGGGAACTTGGGAAGTCGCCCTACTTCAGCCTGCTTTCGGATGCGCGCATGCGGGACACACTCCGCCTGATGGTCCGGGCTCCGGATGCCAAGCTTACCCCGGATGTTACGTCCGAAATCTGCGAGCGAACCGGGAGTGGCGCGTTCGTGGAGGGCTCGATTACAAGCCTCGGTAGCCAGTACGTATTGGGTTTGCGCGCCAGGAATTGCCGGACCGGAGATCTTCTCGACGAAGAGCAGGCGTCCGCAGCCAGGAAAGAGGAGGTGTTCCAGGCGCTGGGCCAGATGGCAAGCCGGTTCCGGACCCGGGCCGTCGAATCGCTTCCACGCGTGGAAAAGGAGCTCAGTTTGCCGGCGGAGGTAACCACACCCTCACTGGAGGCCTGGAGGTCCTACAGCGCGGCAATGAGGGTACAACAAAGTAGGGCGGGGGAGACCCTTTCACTCCTGAAGCGGGCCATCGAAATCGACCCGAAATTTGCGATGGCTTACGCCTACTTGGGCCGGGCCTATGCCGGCCTCGGGGAGCCTGAACTTGGAGCGCAGAATATAGCCAACGCCTACGAACTACGGAATCGGGTTAGCGACCGGGAAAACTATTTCATCACTTTCAACTATCACCGGCAGGTGACCAGAAACCTGGAACTGGCGCGACAGACCCTCGAATCGTGGGCCCAACGGTACCCCCGGGATCTGGTGCCCCACGGATTTTTGGCGGCCTTCACGACGCAGGGGTCGGGTTATTACGACAAAGCCGCGGAAGAAGGTCAAAAGGCGATCGAACTCGATCCGGATTATTCTATCGGCTACATAAATGTGGCGTTTGCCTACATCTACTTGAACCGCCTGCCGGCAGCCGAGGCAATGCTTCGTCGGGCATCGGAACGTAAGATCGAAGTCGTTCAGTTCTCGCTATGCCGGTACTTTATCGCTTTTCTGAGGAGCGACCAGGCGGCCATGGACAGAGAAATGACTTACCGTCAGGCAAAACTGGTAGCCCAAGGGTTGTTTGAACACCAGGAAGCTCTGACCTTCGCGCATCAGGGGCGCCTGAAAGAAGCGGCCCGGCTATCGGACCGCGCGGTGCTCTTATCTCGCCAGGCGGGCTTGCGCGAGCGGGCCGCTCAGTTTGAAGGCGCTCGTGCCGCCTGGAATGCGCTATTCGGGATTCGTACGGAGGCGAAAAGAAGCGCGGCGTCCGCGTTATCGCTGTACCGAAGCAGGGACGCCGATTATGGACCTGCCTTTGCGCTGGCGCTGCTGCATGAGTCCGTGCAAGCTCACAAGGTCGAGGCGGACCTTGAAAAGCGCTACCCGGAGGACACGTCTGTCCAATTCAGTTACCTGCCCTCGCTGCGGGCGCTCGAAGCTCTCAACCAGGGAAACCCGGCGAAAGCGCTCGAAATGACACAAGTGGCCGCTCCCTACGACCTCGCTGTTCCGGGTACGGCATTCTGGGATGGCGCCTTCTACGGAGCTCTCTATCCCGTCTATGTGCGCGGCCTCGCTTACTCCCGAATGGGCCGCCAGCGCGAGGCAGCGGCCGAGTTTCAGAAGATTCTGGATCATCCGGGTATCATGCTGAACGATCCGATGGGGCCGATGGCGCGGCTCCAACTGGCCAGGGCGTTGTCCGCTTCCGGAGATCGCGCGAAATCGGCCGCCGTCTACAAGAGTCTGTTGGCTCTCTGGAAGGATGCCGATCCGGATATTCCGGTGGTGCAGGAGGCCAGGGCGGAGTCCGCCCAACAACCTTAGCGTGTAACCTTGCGCTCCGCATTTCCTTATCCTGTTTATGACGAACAGCCAGACTATGCACACGCTGCCCGGACCCTCCCAGTTTCCGACCACGCGGTGGACGCTGGTGGTAGCGGCGGGTGATCCACAGCGAAAGGAGGCTCGGTCCGCCCTGGTTTCCCTGTGCGAGAACTATTGGTATCCGTTGTATGCCTATCTGCGACGGCGCGGTTATCCGGCCGACCAGGCGCAGGATCTTACGCAGGAGTTCTTCATCCGGGTGTTGGAGGGGCGATACCTCGATCGCGCCGATCCGGAAAAGGGCCGGTTTCGCTCCTTCCTTTTGACTTCTTTGAAATTCTTTGTGGCCGACGAACAAGACCGGGAGCGCGCGCACAAGCGCGGCGGCGGGGTGCTTGTGCCGCTGGAATTCCAGTCAGGCGAAGACCGCTACCAGCGCGAGCCCGCGCACGACGAGACGCCGGAACGGATCTTCGAACGGCGCTGGGCGCTTTCGGTGCTCGATCAAGTCGTGGAGAAACTCCGGGACGAGTTCGTGCAACACGGGCGCGCGCGGCATTTCGAACGTTTGAAGGTGTTTCTCCTTGGCCAGTCCGACGCGCCTTATGCCGCGCTGGCACGGGAAATGAACACCTCGGAGGGGGCGATCAAGGTGGCCATTCATCGGCTTCGCAGGCGTTACCGCGACCTCTTCCGCGAGGAAATCGCAAACACGGTCGCTGATCCGGCGGAAGTAGAGTCCGAACTCCGTTATCTGGCGGCCGTGCTGACGAGGAAGTAGCGGAGGCGTCTAAGAGCCGGAAGTCACACCTTCAACGACTTGACTTTGATCGTGTCCCCTGGCGATCTCCGCACAGGGAGTGCTGAAGGTTGTGCCGTAGTTACTCCCGCAACCCGGCCTTGCGATATACCTGCTCCACGCGCGCGAACTGCTCGTGCTGCTCTTCCAGGCCGAGGGAGCGCACCATCTCGCGAATGGTCATTCGAGGATCGTTTGACCAGAAAATGCCGCGATCTTCATCCTCATAGTAGTGGAAGGCGATACCTTCGCCGAATTTCTTCCGTAAGGCTTTCCCGTTCTCCAGCCTAGCGCTCCAGGGCAGGATCGCGTAACTGAGGTCAATCTCGTAAGTCAGCACGCTTTCGGGTGGCCGGATTTGCGCGGCGATTCGGCCGCTCGGCTCGAATATCGATGCGTTGTGCCGCCACGTGCTGGAGACAACGTAAAACCGACCTCGCATGGCGCGGAATGCCGGCGTGGCCGTCTGGGGCGACTGCGTCGGCCATGCCACCAGTTCACAGCCCTGCCGCGCCAGCTCGTTCCAGCCGTGGTCGAATTCGATGTCATAGCAGATCTGGATGCCGAGTCTGCCGAAATCACACTGGAATACCGGCGCGTTTGTTCCCAGCGTGGAGCCGCTCTCCATGATCTCGCTATCCGGCGCAACTACCAGATGCACTTTGCGATAAGTCCCGGCAACCTCGCCGTTCCGGCCGAATAGAATTGCGGCATTTGAGCAGCGCTTCCCGTCCGCTGCGAGCAGATACGTGGGCGCCACGATGTAGCACCGATGTTGGCTTGCTTTCCGGCTGAAAGCCTCGTGCACTGGACCGTCCAGCGGGACCGCACAGGCAAGCGCATCTTTGCCGGCCTCTCCGGTGATGGCTGTTTCGGTCAGAATGGCGAGGTCTGGGCCCCGCCCGTACTTCTTACCGGATTGTTCGACCATCCGGTCCACGACACTGGTGAGCTGGTCGAGACGCTGCCGCAGGCCGGGGTATGTTCCCCAAAGATCTTGGATCGCCGTGCCGATGATTACCTTGCGCGGCGGCGTATTCGAAGTGATGCGGATGCCGGAGGGAGCGCCGCCGGCGGCAGGCAGTGCCGCCGCGGTGGCTGCCAGACTACTCACGCCTGTGAGAAATGCTCTGCGGTGCATCAATGTCTCCTTCCTCTTGGGTCACTATCACGCTAGCGTGCTCTCGATCTGGGCGGCTTCGCCACTTTGAGGGTCTTTACCTTTTCCAGAAAGTCGCGCCGATCAACTATGTGGTAGAACTTGATCGGGGATTCACCGCCACCGAGATAGGCGACTAGCTCTTCGAGGACGTCGCCCGGATTTTGCGCACGGATGCCCGTGGCGCGCAAGTAGCCGGCATTGCGGAGGCGGGCGAAGAGTTCGGCAAGTGTGTACCGTCCCTCGAGGGTCACTCCGCCGGCCCGGTGAGACCGGCTGATGAGATATTGGACCAAGAGGAGCTCGTCAAATAGCGTCGGCGCCAGGAAAAGGCGGCCTTTGTCGACCTCCCAACCGTTCTCCAGACGGCGCGAACGGCGGATGGAATGGATCTGATCAAACAGCGCCTGCCAATCGGCTTTAGGTTCTTTGCGGCTCAGATAGTGGCGCGAGACCTCGCGAAGCCAGCCGGGGTCGTCGAGATTGAGATCTTTACTGACTTTCTCCAGCCACTCGAAGAAAGCGTCCTGCCGGGTGGCTTTTTCTTCGAGCACCGCGAACTGGTTGCCGGATTGGGGCAACGATTTGAACAACTCACGCCGTGAGGCATCCGTCGCTTTGCCGCTTTCGATGCGATAGACGTGGAGACGCGTGTGCCATTTTTCAGCCGATCCGCAGTAGGGACAATACTTCCGGGCAAGCTCCTTGACGAACCAGGGCCTCGCCGGGGTGGGGGCGTACAACTCTTGTATGGTGGGTATGTAGCGCTTGATTTCGAGGTGCGCGGTTCGGGCGGCGAGTTCCAGTTGGCGCGTGAAGACGTGCGATACACAGGCGAGGCAGATCCACTTTTCGAGCACGGTGATGGATTCGGGAGGGAAGGCAGAGACATCCAGGGGATTGGTTTTGTTGGACTCTTTGGGCTTCGCGGTCACGCGTTTCCGGGTGGGGGGCTTCGTCCGCAGAACGGGTTTCGCCGCTTTTGACGGCTTTGTGGAGGGCTTTGATTGGCGCGCAGGCCTTTTGGCTGGCTTGGATACTCGTTTCGGCTTCTGCTTGGGCTTGCGCTTGGGCATCGGAAGGTCACATCGGTGAAGTGCGGGAAACGGACCTGACCGAATCGATCCACTGCCGCCACGTATCGAGGCCGCCTGTCGTGCGCTGTACCCGGCGGATGTACTGGCGCGCCAGGCGCTGCGCGTCGTTGCGCGAGGATTCGGCCGCGATGGTTCCCAGTATCGAAGCAGCGATGCTCATTTCGTGCATGCTAGGGCTATTATAGTGGCCCCGAGGAAGGCCATGCGCAGATGGCGCGTGGCCGTTTTGATCAGGCCCGGTTTTGTGTATACTTAGCCCCAATATGCCTCCCCTCACATCATCAGCCGTTTTGCGCGGTCTGGTCGCCGCCGCATGCGCCGCCATGTGGGCTCCGGCAGTCATGGCGCAGTCCGCTTTCGTGCGCGTCAGCCAGGTCGGATACGAGACCGGCAGCATTCCCTTTCGCGCTTACCTGATGTCCACCATTCCCGAAACCGGCGCTATGTTCACGGTTGTAAACTCATTGGGCACGACCGTGTATTCGGCCTCCATCGGCTCGCTGCTGGGCTCCTGGAGCAATAGCGCAACGTTAACGTACGCGGTGTATGCCCTGGATTTCGCCGCCCCGGCTGGCGATGGGTATACAATTTCCGTGACGGGTCCGGCGCCCGCCACCTCGCCCGTCTTTCCCGTCGGCGATCCGGTCACTCTATATTCCGGACTGCTTCTGAACACCAAGTTCTTCTATGAAACGGAGCGCGACGGCCCGAACTATATTCCCAATGCGTTGCGCGCCGCCCCGGGCCATCTCAACGATTCCAGCGCGACTGTGTTCGAAACTCCCCCGCTCAACAGCAACGATAATATTGTCACCACCGGAACGCCGTTGACGCCGGCCGGCTCAGTCATCGACGCATCCGGCGGCTGGTGGGATGCGGGCGACTACCTGAAGTATGTCGAAACCACGAGTTACACGGTGGCTCTGCAAGAGGTCGGCATACGCGATTTCCCCAACTTCATGGGAGAGCACGCTCCGGTGCATCCCGCTGCTCCGCCGAACTCTATTTCGTTCGCGGGAAGCGCATCCGGCGCTCCCACGTCGTCGAATTTCGTGCCGGAAGGGCGCTTCGGCATCGAGTTTCTGCTGAAGATGTGGGACGACACCACTAAGACGCTTTACTACCAGGTGGGCAACAGCCAAAGCTGGGTTAATTTCCGAAGCCTGCTCACTGACTATGACATCTGGCGTCTGCCGCAAGCCGATGATAACTGGAACGGCTGCAACTCGGCCGCGCATTACATCTGTCACCGTCCGGTGTTCGCCGCCGGACCGGCAGGCGGTAAGATCAGCCCCAATCTGGCCGGGCGTCTGGCCGCGGCCTTTGCCTTGTGCTATCAACTTGATCACAACTCGCATACAGCCCTGGCCGATCAATGCCTCATGAGTGCCGAGCACATCATCGCGCTGGCGGATACTTCCCTTGCGGACCCGGCCAACTCCGTGGGCAGCGGCACATGCGCCTCCGGCTGCCTGCTGACCGTCATCCCTTTCGACGGCTATCCCGAAACGGTCTGGGACGACGATATGGAGTTGGGCGCCACCGAGCTTTACTTCGCTCTCACCTCTGGCGGGAAGCTGCCGCCGGGCCTGCCGGTCACCGACCCCATGTTCTATTTAGCGCAGGCGGCGCAGTTCGCCAGTAACTACATCAACCTGATCTATAACACGGGCCACTCCGACACTTTGAACCTCTACGATGTCAGCGGCCTGGCGCACTTCGAGCTGATCCGCGCGCTGCAACAGGCCGGAAACCCGAGCGGCCTGCCGGTGACCAAGGCAAGCATGCAGGGTCAACTGTTGAAGCAGACCAGCGACGCCATCTCGCTGGCCGGCACGGACGCCTGGGGCTTCGGCGACCCATGGAATGCCGATACCACATCGCACGGCGCGGGCATCGCGGTAATGGCTAGCGAGGCTTATGCCCTGAGCGGATCGGCCGGTTACAACACTTACTCGCAGAGATGGCTCGCTAATATTTTGGGCGCAAATCCCTGGGGGTCTTCATTCATTGTGGGGGCCGGTTCCACAACGTTCCCCAACTGCATCCAGCATCAAGTCGCCAACCTGGCGGGAGCTCTGAACGGCACGTCGGCCGGCGTACCCGTGCTCTGGGGCGCAGCGTCCGAAGGTCCTGCATCCCATGCCACGGCGGGCACGCTGTCCGGTATGAACCTGTGCCCCGCGAATGGCGTCGACGTCTTCAAAATATTCAACGGCAACGATGGGACTTTCAATCAATCGCAGATGGCCGTTTACCGGGACAACATGCAGTCGTACAGCACAACCGAGCCGGCCATCGATCTGACTGCCACATCGTTCCTGATGTATTCCTGGAGAATGGCGGGCAAAGTGGCTAACCTGCCATAATCGCCCGGCCCATCACGGCTGCCAGCAGCAGCACGCACAACCAGCCGAACCAGCATTCCCTGCTGAGCCACACGCGCGATGGCGAATCCTTCCTCCACGCCGCGGACCACCGCCATGCGGGAGTGCAGCCGTCCATCACGCACGAAATCCCAAGCCGGCACGGCCAGGATACGCACGCCGCGCTGCCCGTAGCCCCGCGACCACACGGTTGCAGATGGCGACCCCGCACTGGATGGCGGCGCCCAGCTGCGCCGCGGGAGTGGGGAACAATCCGGGCTCTGTCCCGATTTCGTAGCCGGTTTCAGACCCCGGCAGCGTGTGGTGCTTTTCGTATTTCAGCAGGATGCGTCCATCAGGCGCGAAAACAATGGCTTCGTTTCGTGGCGGCGAGAGGCTGAAGCGGTTGAACCCGGCGATGACGGTGACGCCCACGAATTTTTCGGGTACGATCACCACCTGGGCGCCTTCGGCGGCCAGCCGCCTCACGCGCGCGGCGTACTGGCGTACCGCCGTCAGCGCTATCGCCGGATCACTGGTGGCGTAGGCCGGGAAGATACCCTGGTCGGTGGCCGCTAGCCCGACGCGGATTTGCGGCTGTCGCGATTGGGTTTGCAGCCGGAACGCCCCGTAGGCCAACACAGCCAGGCAGACGATCGCCGCCGGCGCCAGAGCTGCAACCGAACGGCGGGTCCACGCTACCGCGATGGCCGAGGGCACCAGCGTCACCAGAAACGTGATGCCCCGGATTCCTGCGACGGATGTGATCTGCAGCGGCGGCAGGAAACTCGTACGAGGTCCAGGCGGCTGGAAACGCAAAGATCGCGGCCCATAACGGCAAACGCCGCAGGCGAACCGGGCAGCCAACACGGCGCCGGCGAAATACCAGCGCCATGACCGTCAAAAACAAAAGCACGACCGGTAGCGGCGCGATCCTGACAAAGAACATCAGGGCGGCCGGCCAGAATTCTCCCAGACCGGTGCCCGCATAATACGCGGCGGCGGAGATAGCTACGGCGAGGATGGTCCAGATGCGACGGCTTCGAACTTGCCTTCCCGAAGAACGATACGCGCGAATGCCATGTCAGGTTCATGCGCAAATGCGCAGATCCACTCGCCGCGCGCCGCCTCGCCCAGCCAATGCAGCTTGCTGTCGATGGATTGAATGGGGTCCAGATCAAATGCCGCCACCCAGGTGGGCATGAGATGCGCGGCGGTGGGAACCAGGTCCGTCAGGAAGCAGAAGGTGCCCGAGCCAGAAGCGGCCGTGATCACCATCATGTCGCGCGTATGGCCCGGCGCCACGCACAGCCGGATTCCCGGCGCCACTTCGGCGTCCTCATCGATCAGATGCATGCGGCCGGACTCCACCAGCGGATCGTAATTCGCGTCGATGTATGCCACGCTGTCGCGCGGGTGCCGCAAGTGAGCGTGTTCCCATTCGCCGCGCCGCGTGTAGTAGGCCGCGCGAGGGAAGGCCGGAAGCGGAACCCCTTCGGTGAGAATCGTGTTCCAGCCACAATGGTCCCAGTGCAGATGGCTGTTGACCACGATATCGATACTGTTGGGGTCGATGCCGGCGGCGGCGATCTTCTCCGGCAGCGGTATGGCCGTGGGCGGCAGTTTCATGCGCTCGCGGCGGCGGGCATCCAGCTTGTCGCCTCCTCCGGTATCGAGCAGGATGGTGTGCTCGCCGGTCTCCACGATGTAGCAGTTGAAGCCCAGCGGCAGGCGATTCAGCTCGTCAGGCGGCGACCTGCGGCTCCAGAGCGTTCTGGGGACCACGCCGAACATGGCGCCGCCATCCCACCAGTAGATATCTTCACGAACCAGCGTGATGCGGAAGGCGCCCAGCTCGATCGAGGACATCCGCTAAACGCCGCGCACCAGCTTGCGGCCGCGCTCGAACAGGTCCGCGGCATCCTCCACCAGTTGCTTACCTTTTTCGACCATTTCTTTGCTGCGGTCGTAGACGTCGCGGCCGGTTTCGGCGACCGCTTCTTTGCCCTGCTGGGTCTTGTCGGCAATGAACTGGCGGGTCTTCTTGCCGCTTTGCGGGGCCAGCAAAATGGCGGCGGTCATTCCGACTACCGCGCCGGCCACAAACCACCCGATATTGTTCGCCAACTGGTCTTGCTCGTCATCTTGATCGGCCATGCCATCCTCCAAGCGATCGAACCTGCATTTTGAACTATTATTTTATGCCACATTGACGCGGTGGAGGCACGTTTGCCTGGCGCGCCTTGCGATATGCTGAAATCATGGCGAAAGATATATCGCACAATCTCGACATGGTGACGCTGTTCCGGTCGTCGAACCACGATGCCGAGATGGAGGTCATGTCCATTCACGGCATCATGCAGGCGAATGATATCCCATCCGTGGTGGTGGGGGCCAGCACGATTCCAGTTCTGGCATTCGAGGTGCAAGTGCCGCGCGCCGATCTCGAAGAAGCCCGGCGCATTCTGGCGGAAGCGGAAGCCGCCGGACCGGCCGCGGCGATTGAAGCGGAAGCGGCCTCCGAAGAGAAGGATTAGTCTTGCAAGCGGGACCGACTTGTCCTATACTGTAACTTCGGACGTTATGAAGCGAGCACTGGCAACGTCGGTCGTAGCCAACCTACTTAGCGTCCTTTTTCTGTGCCCTTTAGTTATCTGTGCCTCGACAGCTAACGACCATTCTGTAACGCACGATTGCTGCCATAAGTCACACTCGCAACCGGCGCCTTGCCCGTCCAAGACTTCGCCGGATTGTTTTTATTCGATCCTCGAAAAGAGTAAGACGAGTTCCGCGGCGATCCACTGGCACTGGGCTATTTCCGCGTTGCCGGCACAGCTCAGCGGTTCTTTGCCGCTGTCCAGCCACGCCGCGCGCGCCGCGTACAGACTTGTAAACTCCGCGGGACTCTTCCTTCGCAACCGCGTTCTCCTGATCTAAACTGCGCCTGTTAGCGCAACCAGTAACTTACATCCGCAATTTACAAAAGGAGAACTCTCATGAAGAAAATCATGATTAGTGTGCTTACCCTGGCGGCGCTGGCTCTGTTGACCATCGCGCCGTCCATGGCAGTGACTGACAACGGCTGTTGCAATGGACAGTCCTGCTGCGGTCACGCATGCTGCCATAACCATCAGAAGTAAGACAGTCAACTCCCGCCCCGCCCGCAAGGGCGGGGTTGGGCCAACGCGGCCCGCCCTGTTACCATCAAGAACAGGCCCAGCAGGTGAAGACCATTTTCCACGTGGACATGGACGCGTTCTTCGTGTCGGTCGAGGAGTTGTTCGATCCGGCGCTGAAGGGCAAAGCCGTGGTGGTGGGCGGCCGGCCGAATGAACGCGGTGTGGTGTCGGCGGCATCCTACGAAGCCCGCAAGTTCGGGGTCCACTCGGCCATGCCTCTGCGCACCGCCGCGAAGCTTTGCCCGCACGCCATCTTCGTGGACGGCCACCCGGATCGTTACCGCGAATATTCCAAGCGCGTCCACGAGCAGCTCGACCGCTTCTCGCCGCTGGTGGAAATGGCCTCCATCGATGAAGCCTATCTAGATATGACTGGAACGGAGCGGCTACACGGTCCGCCCTTGCGCGCGGCCCACGCGCTGCACGAGGCCATGAAATCGTCCACCCGCCTGAACTGCTCCATCGGCATTTCCGCGGCGCGCCTGGTGGCCAAAGTGGCCTCCGACCAGGCCAAACCCAATGGAGTGCTGTACGTCATGCCGGGCTGCGAGGCAGCGTTCCTGGCGCCGCTGGACGTGCGTAAGATTCCCGGAGTCGGCAAGGTCACCGAGAAGAACCTGCACCAACTATCGATTCGCAAGGTAGGCGACCTGGCGCGCCTTGACGAGCGGTTCCTGGAGGAGCGCTTCGGCAAGTGGGGCCTGGCGCTGTCCGGGAAGGCGCGGGGGCTGGATGCCGGCGGATGGTACGACACCGAAATCGGCACCGACGCCGGCGCTAAATCGATCAGCCACGAGCATACCTACAACGAAGACACCAACGACCTGGCAGCCCTCGAGTCTACGCTGGCCAAACTGTCTGAAATGGTGGGCCGCCGCTTGCGCGAACAGCGCCTGCACGCGCGTACAGTGCAGCTTAAACTGCGCTACTCGGATTTCACCACCATCACGCGGGCGCATTCCATCGAGCGGCCCACGCAGGTCGATACCGAAATCTTCGACCAGGCGCGGGCGTTGTTTCTGAAGAACTGGAAGCGCGGCGCGCGCGTTCGTCTGCTGGGCGTGCACGTCTCGTCCTTCGAAGACGCGCGGGATCAATTGAACCTGCTCGACCAGGGCAAGCAGGATCGCTGGGAGCAGGCGCTGGCCGCCGCCGACCGGCTGCGCGACAAGTACGGCGACTCCGCGGTATCGTTGGCTGCCGGGATGAAGGGCGCGTTCCGCGAGCGGACGCATGAAGCGCTCCCGGAGCGCGGAAAGAACAGGCCGTGATCGTTCACGTCATCGGCGGAGGATTGGCCGGCTCGGAGGCGGCCTGGCAGGTCGCGGAGGCAGGCCTGGATGTGGTGCTGCACGAGATGCGGCCAGTGCGCCCGACCGCGGCTCACCAGACGGATCGTCTGGCGGAGCTGGTCTGCAGCAACTCGCTAAAGTCGGAGCAGGAAGGCTCCGCGCCCTGGCTTTTGAAACAGGAATTGCGCCGGCTGAAATCGCTGGTTTTGCGGGCTGCCGCGATTGCGCGCGTTCCGGGAGGCCACGCGCTCACCGTGGATCGCGAGGTCTTTTCGGCCGAGGTGACCCGGGCGATCGGCGCGCATCCGCGCATCGAGGTGCGACGCGAAGAGTCGCGCGAAGTGCCCGCCGAAGGGATCACCATAATCGCCACCGGCCCCCTGACCAGCGATGCCCTGGCTGCGGAAATAGGGCGGCTGACGGGATCCGGCCGCCTGTTCTTCTACGACAGCATCAGCCCCATCGTGGAGGCTGAATCGATCGATCAGACCATCTCCTTCCGGGCGTCCCGCTACGATAAATCGCTGGACGGAACCGCGGATTACCTCAACTGCCCTTTCGACCGGACGCAGTACGAGGCGTTCGTGGATGCGCTGCTGAACGCACAGCCGGTCTCGTCGCACATCGACGCAGACGTCCCTTACTTCGAGGCCTGCCTGCCGATTGAGGAACTGGCCCGCCGCGGCCGAGACACTCTGCGGTTCGGCCCCATGAAACCCATGGGACTGACGGATCCGCGCACGGGCCGCCGGCCGTGGGCCGCCGTGCAGCTCCGCCAAGAGAATCTGCGCGCCGACAGCTTTAACCTGGTCGGCTTCCAGAATCATCTGAAGTTCGGCGAGCAGGCCCGCATTCTGCGCATGATTCCGGGCCTGGAGAACGCCGAGTTCATTCGCTTCGGCCAGATCCACCGGAATACCTACATCAACGCTCCGGCGCTGCTCACGCCCACGTTGCAACTGCGCACGCAGCCGGGGATCTTGTTTGCCGGCCAGATCTCAGGTGTTGAAGGGTACGTGGAAGCCATCGCCACCGGGCTGATGGCGGGCGTACATGCGGTGGAGCTGGCCTCAGGCGCCACACCTGGACCATTTCCGCGAGAGACCGCCCTGGGATCGCTGTGCCACTACATCTCCGGGGCCGATCCGGGCAACTACCAGCCGGCTAACATCACGTTCGACCTGCTGCCCCCACTCGACGAGCCGACCCGTCAAAAATTGCGGCGCGACAAGCGGGCGCGCCACGCCGAGGTGTGCCGCCGCGCGGAAGAGGCACTGGACCGGCATCTTGCCAGCGTGGGACAGTCCCGCTACACTCTTACTGGAGGCTAGATATGAGTCGTCGCGTCTGGTTGCCGGCGCTCGGGGCGCTGACGGTGTTGGCGGGATACGGACAGGAGGCCGTGGTGGTCCGCGCACGTCCGGGGGCGTTGACGGTGGGCCCGTTCGCAAGACCCCCTATCGCTGGCGCTCCTTATTCCGCGGAGGAACTCACCGAGACCGTGCAGACTCTGGCGGATGGCACGCACATCACGCATAAATCGACGGTCAAGCTGTATCGGGATTCGGAAGGCCGCACTCGCACCGAGCGATCCCCGTTGATTCCCGGACCGGACGGGGCGGACGCTCCCATCATGATTGACATCATCGATCCTGTGGCGCATGTGCATTACTTGCTGAATGCGCGGGAAAAGCTCGCACACAAGCAGACCATCGCGGAACCCGGAAACCGGCCCACTTTACGGCGGGTTCCTGCCGCGCGCAAGGTCTCGCAGGCCCGCGAAGCCGGGCGTCCCGAGACAAAGACCGAGCAGCTGGGAACAGACACCATGGAAGGACTTTTGGTGGAGGGCACACGGAGCACCACTACCTGGCCCGCGGGATCCATGATAGGCAACGACCAGCCAGTCAGCTCCGTGAACGAAACCTGGGTGTCGCCGGAGTTGAAGGTGACGGTGCTGGCCAAGAATTCCGATCCGCGCACTGGCGAGCACACGCAGAAACTGGTGAATATCAGCCGCGCCGAACCCGAACCCGGCCTGTTCCAGCCGCCCGCGGATTATACAGTCACGGAAATGGAACCGCCCGTACCCCGTTAATGTCTGAGCTGGAACTGCAGATCGGGCGATTCCTTGATGAGATGGCGCGCACCCAGGTGTCGCCGCACACCCTGGAGGCGTACGGCACGGACCTGCGGCAGTTTCTCGAATATTTCACGCCACCGGAAAGCCAGCCCCCACAGCCAAGCCAGTTCGAAGTGCTGGAAATTCGCGAGTGGCTGGCTGACCTGTATGGCCGCAAACTCGCGGCCGTCACCATACGGCGCAAGCTGGCGGCCGTGCGCTCGCTGTTCCGTTTTTTATCGCGCGAGGGGCTGATCCCCAAGAATCCGGCCCGGTTGGTGCGCACGCCCAAAGCCCCGAAGACCTTGCCGGTAGTGATGACCGCCGAGCAGGTCAACGGGCTCATCGACACAGTGGCGGCGGACAAGTTCGAGCGCCCGCATCCGGCCCGCGACCGCGCCATCTTCGAGTTCTTGTATGGGTGCGGCATTCGTCTGAGCGAGCTGGTGGGCCTGAATATGGAAGACATCGACCGCGCCGAGCGCTGGATCCGGGTGCGCGGCAAGGGGAAGAAGGAACGCCAGGTCCCGTTTGCCTCGAAGGCGGCCGGCGCCCTGGACGCGTACCTGGCGGTGCGGCAGGCTGTCCCTAAGGAACGCGCTTTGTTCCTGAACCATGGCGGCGGGCGCCTGACCGCGCGCGGCGTGAGCGGGGTCGTTAAACTCTACGGCATACTGGTGAACGGTGATTCTTCCATTCACCCGCACGGTTTCCGGCACGCTTACGCGACGCATCTGCTGGCCGACGGCGCCGATCTGCGAGCCATACAAGAGTTGCTGGGCCATGCGCGCCTTTCCACCACGCAGAAGTACACACAGGTATCGCTGACCGATTTGATGGAGGTGTATGACCGCGCCCACCCTAAAGCCTGACGAGAATCGGCCGCGGCGGTTTCACATACCACGGCCCGCGGCACTGATTGCCAGCGCCTGTCTGGCATTCGCGGTGTTCGCGCTGTCGTTGGTGCGGGTGCTGCCTCAGCCGCATACCAAGGCCGACTACCTGATCGTCGGTACTCTCGCCACGCTGGCCGGCCTGATTACGGTCTTTGCCGGGCTGGTGTTGGGGCGGCGAAGGAGATAGCCCAATATGCGCGTTCTGCGGCTGGCATTGATATTGATCGTTTTGCTCTCGACGCGAAGTATCTGCGGCGCGGTACTGCGCGCGGGCGTCGCGCGCGCGGACATCACACCCCCGCCCGGCGAGCAGCTCTGGGGATACGAGGACCGCCGGCAGCCCGCGACAGGCACGCTGGATCCGCTGTTCGCGCGCGTTCTGGTGCTGGAGGCCGGCCCCGAGGGTGCTGCGCGCCGGCTGGCGCTGGTGACGCTCGACCTGGGCCGCAGCTTCGGGCCGGGTTCGCTAGCGCGTCTGCGCGAGGCGGCTAAGCAATCAAGCGGCATCACCTGTCTGCTGGTGGCCGCATCGCACACACACGCTGCGCCGGTGATCCGCGACGAGTATAAGGACTCGCCGCCAGCCTGGGAGCGGGCCGCCCTGGAGAAAATAAGGAAAGCCATCGCGCAAGCGGCCGGCGCGCTGGAACCGGTGCGCATCGGCATGGGCAAAGGCACCGTTTACATCGGGCACAATCGCTTGCGGGTGAATGCCGACGGCTCGGTGAGCTGGTTTGAAGTCAATGCGACGCGGATTCCCACCGCGCCCGTAGACCCCACCGTCACAGTGCTGCGCATCGATCGCACCGACGGAACGCCTCTCGCGGTGCTCACTAATTATGCGTGCCATCCGGTAGTGTTCGGCGCCGACAACTTGCAGTATTCGGCCGACTATCCGGGAGTGATGAATCGCCTGATGGAGCGGGAAGTCGGCGGCCACGTGCAGAGCTTTTTCCTGCAGGGCGCGCCCGGAGATATTAATCCATACTACGCGGTCACGAAGATCGAGGAGGACGCCGTCGGGCGGCGCGACTGGACCGGCGAGCGTCTGGGCCAGGAGGCCGCGCGGGTCGCCAAAGGGATTCAGACCCGCTCGGTCGAGGCGTCCAGCATCGACTTCCGGGAGTCGACACTCACCGCGCATCTGCGATGGGACATCGACAAGTTCCGCGCCGCACTGGTGAAGTTCCTGGGGCCGGACGGCCTGGAGGTGTACGGCGCACATATCGTGCCCGAGATACAGTTGCCGGTCACTACGGTGCTGATTAACCGGGAGATTGCGCTGATGACCATGCCCGGCGAGCCGTTCGTGGATTTCCAGACAAACTGGCGCGATCGCTGTCCCGTGCCGCACGCACTGTTACTCGGCTACACGAACGGCTATAACGGCTACTTTCCCACCATTCTGGCGGCGTCGCGCGGCGGGTACGGCGCGGCCAGCGCCAGCACCTGGGTGGAACCCGGCACGGGCGAGCGCATGGTGGATAACGCGGTGGCGCGGGTTTATGAGATGCTTGGGAAGTTGAGCGATCTGCCGGACGATCTGAAGCGCGACGTGTACAAATGAGACCGACGGCACTAGAGGGCATGCGCAAGGCGCTGCTAGTCGCAGCCGCCGCGAGTGTCGTGCTGGCCGGATGCCATCGCCAGGTCGCGCGAAACGCTCCAATTCCCCCTCCGCCAGCCTCCGCGCCGCCGGAGGAATCCGCCGCGCCCACGACCACGCCGCCGGCCCCCTCCCCGATCCCGCCGATCATCCCCGGCGTTCCTCCGGAATCCGGTGAAACCGGGATCGCCAGCTGGTACGGCAATCCGTTTCACGGGCGCGCATCGGCCAGCGGCGAGATTTACGATATGGAGCAGATGACCGCGGCGCACCGGACTTTGCCGTTCGGCACCCTGGTGCGTGTCCACAATCTGGACAACCAGAAAACGGTGGACGTGCGGATCAACGACCGCGGTCCGTTCGTGGACGGGCGGGTCATCGACTTGTCGCACGCCGCGGCGCGAACTATCGAAATGATCGGACCGGGAACCGCGCACGTGCAACTCGAGATCCTGACGCAGCCCGCGGCCATTTCCACCGCCTTTTTCGGTGTACAGGTCGGCTCCTTCCGGAACCGGGATAACGCCCAGCGCCTGCGCCGCGAGATGGCGGCTAAATACGGCCGGGCGCGGCTGGTGGAGCGAGCGGACACACCCGGTTTCTGGCACGTGGTCGTGGGCCAGGAAACCACCCCTGACGGCGCTGCGGCGCTGGGAAATCGCATCAGCGGCGAGAATAGTTCCATCCTGTCGGCACTTGTAGTACGTATAGATTCTATTTGAACCGACGTTCCCGATGGGATGTATGAACGCGCACAGCGCGACCGGGCTGGTGGGCCTTTCTCTACAGATCTGCGAAGTCCGCCGCCTCATTGAGAAACTCGGCCATTCCCGCGCCCCGGTCCTGCTGCTGGGTGAAAGCGGCACCGGCAAGGAAGTGGTCGCGCGCGCCATTCACGACGCCAACCCCGCCGGCGAGTTTGTGCCCATAGACTGCGGCGCGCTGGTGGGGCCGCTCCTCGAAAGCGAGTTGTTTGGCCACACCAAGGGCGCCTTTACCGGAGCCGCGGAAGCCAAGAAGGGGCTGGTGGCGGTGGCGGACGGCGGCACGGCCTTCTTTGACGAGATCGGCGATTTGCCCCTGGAAATGCAGGTAAAGCTGCTCCGGCTGCTGCAGGAGCGCGAATTCCGCCCGGTGGGATCGGTGAAGCAGCAGAAAGTGAATATCCGGGTGATCGCCGCCACGCATCACAACCTGGCGCGCGACGTGGAGCGCGGAGCTTTTCGCCAGGATCTCTACTACCGGCTGAACATCGTTACCCTGAGGCTGCCGGCGCTGCGCGATCGCAAGAGCGATATTCCGGAGCTGGTCGGGCACTTCCTGCGGCGCTTCGGAGCGACGCACCGGCTAACCCCCGAGACCATGGATGCCATGATGAAATACGACTGGCCGGGAAACGTACGCGAGCTTCAAAACTCCGTCGAACGCATGGTGGCGCTGAATACCGGCCCCTGGCTGCACGTGGCGGATCTGCCGTCCTCGCTGCAGAACCATCGGGAGGCTCAGGCGACCCTGAGCTCGGCGGCGGCTGCCGGGTCGGAAGCCGCGCCCTTGCCTCTGCTGCACGCGCCGCCGCGCCCCAACGGCTTGTTCCTGCCGGCAGTGGAAAAGGAGACCATCCTCAAAGCCCTGGGCGCCACCCACGGCGACCGCGCCCGGGCCGCCCAAATGCTGGGAATCGGCCGCACCACGCTCTATCGGAAGCTTAAGGAATATAGAATCGAAGATTGAACATCGCCTTGGATGCGACTTATAGTGTGGGCCGGGACCTCTCGGGCGTAGGGGGCTATTCGCGCGAGATGCTCGCCGGTCTCCCGCTGGCCCACCCGGCCGCGCAGTTTATGTTCTGCTACCGGCCGCATCGCTTCCTGCGTTCTTTCCGCGAGCGGTTGCCCGCCAACGCCGGGCGGTTTCTGCTGGGTGAGGCGCGCGCGCCGCGATCGGCGGATGTCTTTCATGGCTTGCATCAGAGATTGCCACGCACGCGCCTGCGCCATGCCGTGACCACGTTCCACGATCTGTTTGTGCTGACCGGAGAATACTCCACTCCGGAGTTCCGGCGCCGATTCGCGGAGCAGGCGCGCGAGGCCGCGAACCGCAGCGAGCGGATCATCGCGGTCTCCCAATTCACCGCGCGGCAGGTGACCGGCTTGCTGGGTGTGGAGGAGGAGCGCGTCCGGGTGATACACCACGGCGTGCGGCTGCCCGTGGATGCGGCCATCGCGAGGGAGAAAGTCATTCTGCACGTGGGAGCGATTCAGCACCGCAAGAACATCGCGCGGCTGGTGGACGCATTCGAAAGAGTGCATAGCGAGTGGCGGCTGGTTCTGGCGGGAGCCTCCGGTTATGGCGCGGACAGCATTCTGGCGAAGATCGGCGCGGCGCGCAGCCGCGAGCGGATCCGCTTGCTCGGTTACGTGACGCCGGCCGAACTGGCCGGCTGGTTCGCGCGCGCCATGATCTTTGCCTTCCCGTCGCTCGATGAAGGCTTCGGAATGCCGGTACTGGAGGCTATGGCCGCGGGAGTGCCGGTAATCGCTTCGAATCGCTCGGCGGTCCCGGAGGTCGCGGGCGATGCGGCCTGGCTGGTGGATCCGGAAAATGTCGAGGAGTTGAGCGGCGCGCTGGTGGAACTGACGCGCGATGCCGGCCGCCGGGCGGAGCTCTCGCGCCGCGGACTGCGGCGGGCCGCAGAATTTACCTGGGATGAGGCGCTCGAAAAAACGTGGAGGGTGTACTGCGAGCTGGTTGAGGGCTATCCGGACTAGCGGGATTCGTCGTCGACGGCGATCTTCAGCGCTTTCAAGAAGCGATGATCCTGCGTGGTGAATTTAACCTTGCCCGCGCTCTCGAAACCGCGCTTGCGCTCCGGCTCGGCTGCCGGCTCATCTTCGGAGGTTTCATCACCTTCGTCGCGCTTATTGAAGCCGATGGTGGCTTCCAGTACCAGGAAGACGTCGTAACCCGCGCGCTTGATTTCGCCGATAGCCTCGGCAATGCGGTCCGACTCCGAGAGCGAGTCGTTGATCGCGTTCCCCAGCTCCTGCATCAGGTTTTTCAATGGCTCGTCCACAACGACCTCCCTCTATAGTGTGGGATGCGACCGTGACCGCTCTCGTTGCATTTTCACGATCGCCTCCTTCGTACCCGTTTAGATTGTAGTAGAGGCTGCCGGGCTTCACAAGCTCTCTACGTGTTTTTAATCGGCAGTCAGGGCGGAAAACAACAGCACCCACTAACTTCTGATAACATTGATGTTGTGCCTAAGCGTAACATTTATCGAGAGGGCGCGCGAGTTTACAAAGAGGGCCGCCGGTTTCTGCATCATGTTGTTCCGGCGGTAGTGAAGCCAGCGCACAGCCTATGGCACCAGGTTCTCGGATTCGTATTCTGCGTAATGGCTACTCTCTTTGTTTTCTCTGGTTTCCGCGCCATCAGACAGTTCGACCATAGCGCCGGCGCCATCCTTCGGCTGGTGATGCTGGCCTTCGGCGTCTGCCTTTTGGGCGGATACGGCATTTCCTCGTTCCTCAGGGCCCGCAAGATTTCACGCTCCTGAAACGGGCCCCGTCACCCTCCTGACTTGCCCACGTTACAATTGCATCTCGATCAGGCTCGCCGCGCCGTTGTAAACTTCGGCCGCAGGTGCTTCCAGCGGAATCGCCGCGGGCTTGGCGCGCAGACCCAGCCGGTGCATGAGGCGGCCCACGTGATCCGGATCGTAGCGGATGCCGAAGCGCGCATCGATGGCGTGTGCCAGTCGCGCGGTGGTCCAGCGATCTGTCTCAAAACCGAAAGCCCGGGGGCCTCCGGCAAACATCTCGCGCACCTCGGTCATTTGGTTGGCGGAAAGCCGGCTGGGGCGTCCCGGCGCTTTGCGCTTGCGGAGACGTTCCAGACCTTGGCCCTCCAGAGTGCGAGACCAACGGGAAGCCGTAGTGCGGCTCACCCCGAACTTGCGGGCGACCCGGGCTTGCGTGGTCCCTTTCAGCAGATCCTCAGCAGCTTCGAGGCGTCTGCGTTCCATTTCGTCGCGATTCAATGTAACGGTGGCGGCAGCGTACATTCCTCGCGCGGTTAATTGGCCAGAGCAACACTAATATACATCAAAACATTTTTGATGTATATTGATTTTTCGCGCCGCGGCAATATTTTTTTCGGCGGGGGCGGGCGGCTTAGTCCGCCACTTTGATCACCAGCTTGCCGAAGTTTTCCCCGCGATAGAGCTTCTGCAGCGTGTCGGGGAATGTCTCCAGGCCCTCCACCACGTGTTCGCGCGCCTTCAGTTTGCCGGCCAGCGCCCAGCCGGCCAGCGCCTGCATGCCCTCCGGGTAGCGCGCCGCATAGTCGAACACTACGAAACCCTCCATCCGGGCGTGGTTGATCAATAGCGACATGTAGTTGCGCGGGCCCTGGATGGTTTCGAGCTGATTATACTGCGAGATGGCTCCGCAGATGATCACGCGTGCGCGGCGGGCCAGCATGGCCAGCGCGATATCCAGAATCTGGCCGCCCACGTTGTCGAAGTAAATGTCGATGCCTTTGGGACAGTGCCGGGCAAGCGCGGCCGCCACGTCCTCGTTTTTGTAGTCCACCGTGGCATCGAAGCCCAGCTCATCGACCACGTACCGGCACTTGTCGGGACCGCCCGCGATACCCACCACGCGGCAACCCTTGATGCGGGCGATCTGACCGGTCACCGCGCCCACCGCGCCCGCCGCCGCCGACACCACTACGGTCTCGCCTTCCTTCGGCTGGCCGATGTCGATCAGGCCGAAATAAGCGGTCAGGCCCGGCATGCCGAGCGCGCCCAGAAAACGCGGCAGGGGTGCCAGCCGTGGATCGACTTTGTTCAACTCCCGGGCCTTGGCGACCGCGTAATCCTGAACGCCGGTGATGCCGACTACCGTATCGCCCACTGCCAGGCTGGGATCGTTGGAAGCCACCACCCGGCCGATGCCCAGTGCGCGCATCACCTCGCCCAGGCCAACGGGCGCGATGTATGACTTGCCGGCGTTCATCCAGCCGCGCATGGCGGGGTCCAGCGACAGGTATTGCACCCCGACCAATACTTCGCCGGGACCGGGTGTGCCGGCGGGCTCGGCTACGAAGTCGAAATCGCTGCGCTTGACCATGCCGACGGGGCGGGAGATCAGTTTGAACTGGCGGTTCTCGAGTGTGCTCATATGCCCTACAGGTTCGCACATGGCAGGCGGGACGGCTACGCCGCGCTGCCCACACCAGCGCCTGCGAACCCAGATTGGCGATGTGCTCGATTTCCCCGGCGTAGAAAAGGCGTTAATCGTCGAGCGTCGGGGGCGCACTTACAGAAGGCCGTGCTGCCGCGCGTACTGCAGCGCTTCAATGGCCGCGCCGCGCGCGCCCGCGGTATCGCCGTTGGGCATGATGTGGATGGGGATGTCGGCCTGCTCTTCGCGCTGCGGCGGCATGCCTGCGTGAATTTCGCCGATAAACCAGCGTTGGAACTCGGGGCCGGTTTCGATGGCGCCGCCGCCGACCACCAGGGCATCGGGATCGAAGGTGTTGATCATTTCGTCGAAGAAGACCCCCAGCGCATGCGCCTGCACGCGGAAGATCTCCTTGCACATGGGGTCGCCTTTCTCCGCCAGGCCGCGCACCAGTTTGGCGGCCTGCGTCAGATCCAGCTTGCCCAGCTCGTGACCCGGAAAGCGCGGCAGAAAATAAGGCAGGAAAGACTTGCCGATGGCCGTCAGCGAGCACACCGATTCCAGATCTCCGATGCGCCCGCAGTTGCACTGCGGCACCAGCCCGTCGATGCCGCGGATATTCTGATACGGCAGCAGCACATGGCCCAACTCACCGCCGAAGCCCTTGCGGCCCTTCACATCGCGGCCGTCGATGATGACTCCGCCGCCCAAGCCGGTGCCGATCACCACCGTAACGGAAGTGGCCTGGCTGCTGGCCCCGAATATTGTGAAATGTCCCCACAGCGCGCCGGCGTTGCCGTCGTTGAGGTACGTCACGGGGATCCCCAACCGCGCCGCCAGACCGGCGCGGATGTCGAACCCGCACCATTCACTGTGCACGAAGTTGGTGGAACCCTGCGCGCTCAGCACGCCGGATGCGCTGGCAGGCCCCGGCGTATCGAGGCCGGCGACCGCCACGTCGCTAACCTGCAGGTCCGCCTTTTCGACCGCGATCCGCAAGCCTTCGACGATCTGTTGCAGGCAGACCCCCGGTCCCTCCCTGGACCGGGCGGGATGCTCGCACAGCCCCTCGATTAAGAACTTCTCCTGCGGGGTAATTAATGTATAGTTGATGGCGGTTCCGCCAAGATCCACTCCGGCCACTACACGCACGTGCGGTTTCCTCTGTTCGGACGATTGGATTCCAGAGAATTCAGGATAGCAGGAGTGGACGCGCGATACTGTGGAAATGGATCCGGCGACACGGGCGTTTGAGATCGTTATTCCAGTTCAACCTTCTGATCTCGACCAGTTGGGCCACGTCAACAATGTGACGTACGTCCGCTGGGTGCAGGAAGCCGCCGTGGCGCACTGGCAGGCTGTCGCGCCGGCGGCCGACCAGGCGAAGGTGCTCTGGATCGTGCTGCGCCACGAAATCGATTACCTGCAGCCGGCCCTTCCCGGCGACCAGATCATCGCGCGCACCTGGGTGGGCAGCGCCAGCCGTGTGCGCTTCGAGCGCTTCACCGAGCTGCTCCGGGCGAGCGACCGGACTGTGCTCGCGAAGGCGCGAACGATGTGGTGTCCGATCGACGCCGGGAAGCGCAAGCCGGTGGCCGTCAGCGCGGCCGTGCGGGCCTGCTTCTCCGCGCCGTAACCGTCCCGCGGCGCCTCGGGTCTGAAGCGCTGGAACGAGCCGCGTATGAAGTCTGGTCGATTGTGGATGTGCCCGGCGCTGGCTTGCGCCCCGTTCCAATGTTGGCGGCGCACAAAACCAGGTTCTGTCCCGGTTCAGCGCTCGCCGGTAATCTGGCCGGCCGGTAAGCGACCGGCTTCATACCTGCTCGCGCACTGAT
>DATGGM010000125.1:0-19540 GCA_035308525.1 Bryobacteraceae bacterium | reverse complement strand
CCGGTGCGCCGGCTCCAGCCTGCCCCCGGCGACGTCGAGATTCACCAGCGCCAGCAGCGCGGGCCGGAACCCGGGGTTGGCCGACTGGGCCGCCGCGAATGCCGCGCGCGCCTCGCCATTTTGTCCGCCGGCCAGCAGGACTTCGCCCAGGTAATTCTGGAGCGGCGCCGACGACCCGTGCCGCGACACGTATTCGCGTAAGGCGGCCACCCCCGCGGCATACTGCCCGCGCGCGTCGTACAATTTCACCAATGCCCGCAGCGCCCGCACGTCTTCGGGATTCTGCGCCAACGCCGCGTCCAAGGCGGCTCGCGCGCCCGTGTAATTCCTATCCCCTATCTTGAGGAGTGCATCTTGCAGCAGCAGGTCCGGTGTCCGCGCGGCGCGCAAGCCCTCGGCCACGCCTTGCCGGGCCTCATCGCGGCGTCCCAGGTCCAGCAGCGCCCAATTCGATTCCACGATGAACGCGAGAGTGCGCTTGTCGGAATCCGCCGCGCGGCCCAAGACCTCCAGCGCGGCTCTGGCGGCTTTCGATTCGATCAACAGGCGCGCCAGATCGAGCCGCACGCTGATCCTGCCCGAATCGAGCCGCAGCGCTTCCGCGAGTTCCTGCCTCGCATTCAACGTCCTGCCCTGGCCGCGATACATGCGCGCCAGTGCGATGTGTGGATCGGCGGTCTCCGGACGATAGCGCAGCACCAGGTTCAAATCGTTCTGAGCATCCTGATACCTGCCGTCATCGATCGACAACTCGCCGCGCTGCAGCAGTGCATCGGCATCTCTTGGATTGATTGCCAGCGCCGCGGCCAGAGCCTTGTCGGCGTCAGCGCGGCGGCCAGCCGCCAGATACGTCTTCACCAGGCGAGTGCGCGCGGCGCGGTCGGAAGGGTCTTGACGCGCGAGGTTTTCCAGTTCTCCGATAGCGGCGTCCCGCTGGCCGGTTTCCAGCAGAAAGAGCGCATACGCCGGGCGGTAGCTCTTGCCGGGAAGCGCGGCGGCCTGCTGGAAGATCCGTCCGGCCTCGTCACTGCGGCCTAGGTGGAACAGGGTGATGCCCAGGTCGAGCAAGGCCGCGCCATACCGCGGGTTGATCCGGATAGCGCGCCGGAACTGCTCCTCGGCGGGCCCGGGACGCTGTGTGACCAGATAGAAACGGCCCATCACCAGCGCCAGCTCCGCCGACTGCGGAGCCTTGCGGTAGCATTTCTGCAACGCCTCTTCGGCTCCCTGCGTGTCTCGTTGTGCCAGCCGGGCGCGCATCAACAGCGCTGAGGACTCCAGGCCGCCCGGAAGCCGGTTGAGCGCCTGTTCCAGGTGCGCGGCCGCCTGCTCGGTTCTGCCCAGGCGCAATTCGGTCAACGCCACGGTATTCAAGGCGTCCACATCGTCCGGGAAGAGCGTTACGATCTCCTGGGCGCGCCTTTCGGCGTCCGACAGGGTAGCCGCATCGTTGGCCCTGGCCAGCAGATCGGCCAGTTTCAACTGTGCCGCGGCATGCTTGGGATCGATCTCGGTGGCCTTCCGGAAGCACTCAATGGCCTGGCTGTGGCTGCCGGCGGCCAGATAGGTCAGGCCAAGCTGATAGTATGGCTCGGCGTCACCCGGCATGGCCTGGATGGCGTTGCGGTAGAGCAGCGCGGCCCGCGTGTAGTCCTTCTTCTGCACAAGCTGCCGCGCCTGCTCCATGTAGCGGGCCTCGCGCTGCCGCGGTAAACGCGCACACGCCGCCAGCAGGCAGAGTGCGGCGGCCAGCATGGGCCCGATTCGCATGTTTTGCGATTCCATGCAGTTGTATTGCCAGGCATCCCTGCCGCTGCGCCGCCGGCAAGCCCGGGAGATGGAACCCCGGATGCTGCGGAGGCCGCGCGGCCGATGGCGGCGCACGCTTTGCCTAGCAATCCGGCAATCCCGGGACAGCCCGTTCACAATGATTGGCACTTTGAGAAAGTCATTCGGACTACGTGACCATGCCATACGTGGGAAGCGCGGCGGTGATTGACCGCAGTGGCGATGGCGTTCCTCGGGGTGAGCGCCGCGCTGGCCGCCGGCTGCCGTTGCACTGCCGCCTGGATATTCTCAAGGCGGAACCGGACGGCCGCGACCTCTCCACTATGACGGAGAATATCAGCAGCCGCGGTTTCTGCTTCGTGGTGGACGAACTGATGACACCGGGCGACCGCCTCGGATGCATCCTCCGGTTCCCGCGGCGTCTCGATCCCCGTGCGTCCCAGGCCCTGCGCTGCGCCGCGCACGTAGTCTGGGTGAGATCGTTGGACGATGGCCGGTTCGGCATCGGCTGCTGCATCGACGACTACACCGTGGTGGCTTGAAGCGGCGAATTCTTATGTCTTCTCGATGGCATACCCGTTTGTCCTCTAATATCCGGATTTTCCCGCCCCTCTCAAACCCGCTGCCAGCCTGAGTCGCGCGTACGAACTGTCTCCCACGGGTAGGGAATCCCTTAAGAGCCCGCAAACAAGTTCTTAGAAGATTTAAGTCAACTCCATAATTGACAGTTACAAATCGGCCTTGTTTAATTGAGTGGCGTCCCCTGGACCCTAGCGGCTCTTACATGCAAGTTGCGCTCATCTCCCGAAGTGAAGTCATGCTGCGGCTTTGCCGGCAGGCGTTGGCCACCTTGCCTGCCAGGCGCTGGAATCTGCTGGCCGTCTCCCCGGATGAGCCCGTGCCGGTGGCGGACCTCTACATCTGGGATTGGGAACAGCAGATGCCCTTACCCCGGCTATCCGGTGAGCTGGCCTGCCGCCCGCACATGGTGGCCATCCGCCGCGACGAAGCCAGGCACATTCTCGATGCGCTGCCTTTTCCGTTCGTCACCCTGGTCTTGAAGCCCGTGAATCCGGACGCCCTGCAGGCCTTCCTCGAGCGCGCCGGGAACCACTGTGATGCGTCCGGCGCAGCGGATGCCGGCGGCGTGCGATCTTTGCGGCAGGATCGCGACGCGATTCTGGATTGCCTGCTCGAAACCACGCTGCGCCTGCAGGAATACGATCAGGACCGCATGAACTTTCTGGCGCGCGCGGTGCACGACTTCCGCACGCCTTTGACCGCGGTCAACGGCTATTGCGGATTCCTTTTGAGCGGACAACTCGGGCCGCTGAGCGGCGCGCAACAGGAAGTCCTGGCGCGCACTCTGCACAGCATCCGGCGCCTGAGCCGGCTGGCCACCGCTCTGTTCCAGTGGAGCTCGGGAGTGCGCGTCGGCCTGCAGCCGCAAATCCGGGAAGCCGACATCGAAGAGAGCTGCCGCCAGGCTATGCACGAGATTCAGCCGCTGGCGGACGAAAAGAATATCGCCGTAGAGTTGGATTTGCAACCGCCGGAACAGCCGCTGCATTTCGACCCCGCGCAGGTCGAGCAGGTGCTGGTCAACCTGCTGGAGAACTCCTGCAAGTTCACACCCCGTGGGGGCTACATCAAGGTCCGCGGGTTTTCCGGCTTTTGGGAGAGGCGCTCCGCCGCCGTTTCGCAGGATGGCTTCCTGTTCGACCGGCGCATACACTCTTCGGCGCGCGCCAACGCCTATCGGATGGAAGTTTCCGATAACGGGATGGGCGTGCCGCCCGAGCACCTGCAAACCATCTTTCAGGAGTACACATCCTACGGCGGCGGCCGGGACCGCTCCGGAAGCGGGCTGGGGCTGGCGATTTGCAAACGGATACTGGCCGAGCACGGCGGCGCGATCTATGCGGAGTCGGGCAATCAGGGCGTCACCTTCAGCTTCATGCTGCCATTCCCCAAGGCGGCGTCCGGCGAGTCCTGGGATACCGAACGCGGCATACACCTGGTGACCGAGACGGTGGGAAAGGACGACGAGTGAGACACGATAAAACGATTCTCATCGTGGAAGACGAGGCTGATGCGCGCAACTATTTCGAGATGGTGGTGCGCTGCCTCGGCTACTCTATCGGGATCGCCGAGGACGGCGAAGAAGCCCTGGCTTGTCTCGAAGCCAACCGCGGCATTTCACTGGTGCTGCTGGACCTGCTGATGCCTCGCCGGGATGGTCTCGAAACGCTGCGCGAGATGCGCGCTGCCGGACGCCAGCAGCCGGTCATCATGCTCTCCGGCGAGGCCACTACCACCAACGTCGTGCAGGCCATCAAAGCCGGCGCTACGGACTTTCTGGCCAAGCCCATCAGTCACGAGGATCTGCGCATTGCCATCCAGCGCGTACTGAGCGACGGGACGCTTGCCGAGGTGAGTCCGTCCGAATTCGCTTCGGACGTGTGCCTCACGGAAAGCTGGATGGGAAAAGATCTGCAGGCGGCTTTGCGGCGCGTGGCTGCCGCCGACGTACCGCTGCTGATCGAGGGCGAAACGGGCGCCGGCAAGGAAGTGCTGGCCCGCCAGATCCACGCTCTTTCACCGCGCGCCGGCAAACCGTTCCTGAAGTTGAATTGCGCCGCGCTGCCCTCCGAACTGGTGGAGAGCGAACTGTTCGGCTACGAGCGGGGCGCCTTTACCGGCGCTTTCACCAGCAAACCCGGCAAGTTTGAAATGGCCCAGGGCGGCACGATTCTGCTCGACGAGATCGGCGATATGGACGTCCGCCTGCAGGCCAAGCTGCTGCACGTTCTGCAGGACAAGGAATGTGAGCGATTGGGCGGTAAGGAGCGCGTTCCCCTGGACGTGCGCGTGATGGCCGCCACGCATTGCGATTTGTTGACCGCCATGGAGGACGGACGGTTCCGGGCGGACCTGTATTACCGGCTCAATGTGGTCAGCCTGCGCGTGCCGCCTTTGCGGGAGCGCAAGCACGAGATTCTGGCGGGCGCGGAGTTCTTCATGCGCAAGCACCGGCCCGATGCCTCGCCCGCCGCGCTTCTCTCACCGGCGCTGCGCGAAGCCATGCTGGAATACGAGTGGCCCGGCAACCTGCGGGAGCTCGAGAACATGATGCGCCGTCTGCTGGTGATGCAGGACGCTGAAGAACTGACGCAACAGCTCCTCTCGCTGCGCGCCCGCCGCGAAACCAATGCCGCCGCCCGGCTGGCCGCTGGCGAAGCGCCCCTCCCCGGCGCGGCGGGAGGCGGTGTGATCCGCTTCCATACGGTAGGTGCATCCGGCAGCAGCTATCCGATCCTGGAGAGGGTCGACGAGGCCAAGCGCAAAGCGGAAACGGATGCTATTTTGCGGGCGCTGGATGCTTCCCGCTGGAACCGTAAACAGGCCGCCAAGATTCTCCGCATCGATTACAAAGCCCTGCTCTACAAGATGCGCAAGCTGGAGATCGAGCAGACCCCGCCCGGGCAGCTCCGCAGCGCCGCCGGCGGAGCCTAGCGCGTTTCCCAGCCATGTTATGGTGGAAACGGCGGCTGGGCCTCCAGCCTGAATCCGCGCCCATCCATGAAAATCGGCATCGACCTAGGCACAACTAACTCCGCCCTGGCATACATCGACGAGCGCGAGGCCGAAGATCGCGATTTCCCACCTGTTCACATATTCGAAACGCCGCAACTGGTCGCCCCCGGGCGCATCGAGCCGCGCCGTACGCTGCCGTCGTTTCTGTACCTCGAAGACGGCCAGCCGGTGGGGTTCTACGCCCGCGAGCAGGGCGCGCTGGTCCCCACCAGGCTGGTGCACTCCGCCAAATCGTGGCTCTCCAACCCCGAGGTGGACCGCACGGCCAAGATCCTGCCCTGGGATTCGCCCGAAACCGGCCGCGTGCTTTCCCCCGTGGAAGTCTCGTCGCGTTACATTGCCGTGTTCCGGGAAGCCTGGGACCAGATCAAACAGCTTCCCCTGGCCGGCCAGGATATCGTTCTCACCGTACCCGCTTCCTTCGACGAGGAAGCCCGTGAGCTGACCGTGATGGCGGCCGCCGAGGCCGGTCTGCCTAAACTGACGCTGCTAGAAGAGCCTGCCGCCGCCTTTTATTCCTGGATCGCCAACAATCTGGCGCAATCCCGCAAGCTGCTCTTCGACGGCCAGATCGTGCTGGTCTGCGACGTCGGCGGCGGCACCAGCGATTTCAGCCTGATTCGCGTCGAGCGCCAGGGCGACCTGGTCAATTTCACGCGCACGGCCGTCGGCCGTCATCTGCTGTTGGGCGGCGACAATCTGGATCTCACCATCGCCTGGCTGGTGGAGACCAAGCTCGGCGTGCCGCTCTCCATCCGGCAGCGTAGCGGGTTGCGCAGGCAATGCACGGTGGCCAAGGAGCGCCTGCTCAGCGAGCCGGACCTGAAGAGTGTCGAGATCACCGTGCTGGGCACCGGCTCGGCGCTCATCGGCAAAGCGCTCAAGACCGAGGTGCTGCGCGAAGAAGCTCTGGAACTGGCGCTCGAAGGCTTCCTGCCCATGACGGCGCGCGGCGACCCGCCGAAGGAAGAGAAGCGCAGCCTGTTTCGCGAGTTGGGCCTGCCGTATGTCTCCGACCCGGCGGTCACCAAGCATCTGAACGCCTTCCTCGAGGGCGCCGGGCAGGCTCCCGACGCGATCCTGTTCAATGGCGGCTTTTTCATTCCCGAGATCCTGCGCCAGCGGGTGGCCGATGCGGTCGGCCAATGGTACGGCAAGCGGCCCGAGGTCTTCGAGAACCGCGATCTGGATCTCGCCGTGGCGACCGGCGCGGCGTATTATTCCTACGTCCGTTCCACTGGCAGCGGCGTGCTGGTGCGCGGCGGATTGCCCCGCACCTACTTCATCGGCATCGGCGATGCGGCCGCCGTGTGCCTGGTGCCGCGCGGCGCGGAAGAGGGCGCTACGCTCGAAATAGACAACGAGGCGCTGCAGATTGTAGCCAACAAGCCGGTATCGTTCCGGCTCTACAGCTCATTGACGCGCAGCGAAGACCGCCTCGGCGATGTAGTGGATCTGCCCACGCTGGGCGCCGATCTCCACGTCCACGCGCCGCTCCACGCCGTGATCCGCTTCGGCAAGAAGGCCGGCGAGCGCCTGATCCCGGTGAAGCTCGGCGCGCGCCTGACGGAGCTCGGCACGCTCGAAACCTGGTGCGAATCGAAGATCAGCGACAATCGCTGGCGTCTGCAGTTCGAGTTGCGTAAAGCGGCGGCCGAACCGGCCGCTCGCAGGCCCGCCGCGGTGATCGCCGAACAGGCGCTGAAGCAGGCTCTGGAACTGATCCCCGCCGTCTTCTCGCCGGGAGCGAAGTCGCCCATCCCGCCGGAGGAGCTGCCCGCCAGGCTGGAGCAGCTTCTCGGGTTGGGCAAGAATTCCTGGCCGCTGGCCGCCATCCGTCAGCTTGCCGACGTATTCCTGGCGTCGGCCGATGGCCGCAAGAAGAGCCCAGCCTACGAAGCCCGCTGGCTGAATCTGGCCGGCTTCTGCCTGCGCCCCGGATTCGGCTATCCGGGCGATGACTTTCGCATTGAGCAGGCGCGCCGTATCTACGCCGGCGGCCTCCAGCATTCCAACCAGGTGCAGTGTGAAATCGACTGGTGGATTCTTTGGGGACGCCTGGCCGGCGGATTGAATCGCAACCAGCAGAATGATATTTACCAGCGGCTCTCGGGTTTTTTGCTGCCTCGCGGCGCGGGCAAGAAACAGCGGCACAATAGCAGCCTGTTGCGCGAAATGTGGCGCGCGGCGGCCAGTCTCGAGCTGCTGCCGGTGGGCGCCAAGGTCGAGCTGGGCGATGCGTTGACGCGCCGCGTCAAGTCCGGGGATTTCCGCGAGAGCGAGCTCTGGTGTCTTTCACGGCTAGGGGCCCGGGAACTCTTCTATGGGCCGATCAACCAGGTAGTGCCGCCCACGGCGGTGAGTCGCTGGGCAGAAGCGCTCCTGCCTTTAGATTCTCCGGGAGTGGGAGACGCGCTGGCGGCGATGGCGCGCCGCACCGAGGATCCCGTGCGCGATCTGCCGCCCGCCACTCTGACAGCGGTGCGCCGCAAGCTGGAGCACCTGCCGCGTGCCGAGCGCTATCTGGCTGTGTTGGAGGCTGAAGAGGCGCGCGACGACCAGGCTCTGGGCCGTATTTTTGGCGAGGAACTACCCTCGGGATTAGTGCTGGTGACCGAAGAAGAAGCTGCCGGTTAAGGCCGCTTGCGGCGGCGGGTCAGAATACCCAAGCCGGCCAGGCCCAGCCCCATCAACATCAGGCTGGCGGGTTCGGGAGTGTTGGTGAGCACGCCTTCGTACATCACGCCGAATGGGCTGAAACCGACTAACTGGTACGCGTCAATAACCAGCGTATAGGTGCCGGCAGTCAGGTTCAGGGGCAGCACGGCGTCCATGCCCGGCAGGCAGCCGGGAGGTGCATTCGCGCAATTGCTTCCCAGGTTCGGGTTGGCATCGATCAGCATGGAGGCGCCTGTCACTTGGCTGCCGTCCCCTGTGGTAACGGTCCCGGGGTCCAGCCAGACGCGCGCGGTATCGTCCGCCCACACATAAAGGTTGCCGGAATCGGAGGGATCAGTGATCGTGAACGTCTTGTAGAAAACGGCTGTGGCGGCCACGGGGTTTGGTTCCGTTATGTTGCCCACTACTCCGGCCGGATTTTCCGGTCCAGGGGTGCAAAGGCCCGTAGTCGGCACATAAGTATTGCATCCGGTATTACCATACGAAATCCACTCATAGCCGGCGCCGGCCGGCGCCCATGCCGGAGACACCGGAATGGCAGTGTCGTTACCGGTGACGTTATTCGACTCGTTCACCAGGTTGCTGAAGATGTCCACAGTTCCAGCCACGGCTGCGCCGGGAACAGTGGCCACCAGAGCGGAAACCAACAAGCCCATCGACACTACGCGCGACCACGCGACCGAAGACATGGAACTTCCTCCTCTCAGTAATCTACTCCAAATCGTGCAAGGATGAAAGCGAAAACTAACTTTTTCGTCGCCTTTTGTTACTGATGTTGATACCGGTACTTTTCCGTACGCAGTCCTGGTCTCACCAATCTCAGCCGAGTCTAGAACTGAAAACGGGCCGCCAACTGGAACGCCCGCGGACCGCCCGATCCGAAAATGTTGGAGTCCCTGCTGGTAGGCGTGCCAAATCCGGCGCTGTCCGAGGTCAGATTGTAGCTGTATCCGCCTAAGTTAGCGATATTAAAGATGTTAAAGCATTCGCCGATGAGCTTCAATTGGAGCCGCTCGGTGCCCAGACGGAATGTCTTGGTAATGCGCAGATCCTGCGAGTTGAAGCTGCGCGGGAACGACCAGTTGGCTGGCAGCGAAATGGTCGAAATGGGTCCGGTCGTGGGGCTGCTGGTTCCGGCATAAGTCTGGTTGAACTGGTTCACCAGTTGGATGAGCTGGCTCTTCCCGGCGCTTAGATTGAACTGGTTGTAGCCGATGCCGGGCAGCGGCGTGCCCCCGGTCTCGCCCGCGCCGTATGCCCCGTTGCCGTTCAGGTCGACGCCGGAGATGTAAGGCTCGATCGGTCCCACGCTCTGAAACGAGGTAATACCTGAGATCTGGAAGCCCCACGGCAGATCCACCATAATGGAACCGGTCAGGAGCTGATGCCCGGCTTGGGGACCCCAGGTTGCGAACCAGTTGTAGTCGTCCACCAGCCCGTTGTAGCCGATCTGGTGCGAGTAGGCGTAGGATAACTGTCCCGCGGTGCGATTGGAGAATCGCTTGTTGGCCTTCAGCAGCAGTCCTTTGTAGTGGGACCGGGCGCCGCTGATAATGCCTTGGATGGCGCCCGTCGAGCACTGCGCCAGCGGGTCGAGGGCTTGGGCGCCCACGCACGCCGGGATCACGGGGCCGTTCTTACTGTAGTAGTGGTTCAGATCCGTATCGCGAATGATCTGGTGCAGGTATTGCCTGAAGACGAAGTCGGCGCTGACCACGAAATCGTTTCTGAGCTCGTGCTGCACGCCGATGCCGGCATGCTCGGAGTAAGGCGCCCTGTAATTTTGCGCGAGCAACTCCTGGCCGGTCTTAAAGACATTGATGTTTCGAATCGCGAGGCTGGTATTGCCGGGAGGTCCGAGCTGGGCCTGCGCGCCTGCGTAGAATGCCGGGATCAGGCTGATAAATTCCGCGCCGGTAAAGGTGGTGGGCTGGCTGGAAAGCGAGCTGGGCTGCAGCGGCGCGGGCAGATTCCCGAAGCCGTTGAGCTGAGAGATAGTCGGGAAGAAGACGCTGTCGGGCAACAAGGCGCGGCCCGTGCCGGCCGGCCCCAGCATGGCCCGTTCAATCAGGCGGATTTCGATATTGATGGTGTCGTAATAGATGCCGGCCCCGCCCCGTACCACGGTCTTGTTGGCTTTGTCCACGGTCCAGGCGAAGCCCAGCATGGGGGTGAAGTTGTGCGGCGAATTGAGTTCGTGGCCCAGGTTGCCCTGCCCGAAAATGGGGGCCAGGTACTCGGGCTTGGTCAGATCGTAGTTGAGCGCATTGCTCTCGTACGTCCAGGCCACCCCGTAGTTCAGGCTGAAACGCGGCTTGATGCGCCAGTTGTCCTGCCAGTAGAAGTGCCAGGTGTTGTCATGGTCCGCGTTGCCCCGGTTCCACAACGGCGGCTGGTTGATGTCCCCGACACCCATGGCAAACCCGGCCACGGGAAGCTGCAGAATATTATTCAACGTGGTGAATGAGGAAGGGATGGAAATCTGAAACGGCCCCGGGACGAGGGAATTGAAATACTGCACGATCTCCGGCGAAAACAGCACGCCGGCGGCCGGCGCGGCATAAGCGTAAGTCCCGGTGCCCTGCTGGTGCTCCCAATAAGCGCCCCACTTCATGGAGTGGGTGCCCTTCATCTTACTGATGTTGTCGGAGAAGATGTGCCGCCGCAGGATGCGGCTTTGCGGCGCATTGGTGGCATTTCCGATGGTGAAATTAGAAACTCCCACGATGCTCAAATTGGGTCCGCCCAGCCCCAGGCACGGCGCCGGACATTGCGCCGCGGTGGGCGGATTATTGGTGTTCGACCAGAAAGTGTAGGAGTAGCGGAATTCGTTGGACATAGAGGGGCTCAGAGAACTGGTGAGCCCGAAGACGCCGGAATCGGCCCAGTTCGTGTTCACATCCCAATCCGAAGGCAGATCGCCGCCGCCGGGCGGAGCATAACCGTTGTTTCCGTCATGAGAGTAGCGCAGTGAGGCGCTATGCTTGGCGCTGATGGTCCAGTCGATCCGTTCGTTGATCTCGTTCTCATGGAACGGACTGGAGGCGTAGGAAGCAAACTGCTGGAACAAGGGGTCGCTCGGAAATGCGCTGAACACTCCCACCTGGTTGGTGTGCTCCAGCGCGGAGTAGAAGAACAGCTTGTCCTTGATGATCGGGCCGCCCACGTCGAATCCCGACTGGCGTCGCGCGAAGAACGGACTCGACGGCTCGGTGACCACGCGCTGCAGGTAGGGATAAGCGGCCATGTTATGGTCGCGGAAATAGAAGAAGCCGTCGCCGTGAAAGTCGTTGGTGCCCCCGCGGGTCGCGATATTGATGGCGCCCCCCGCGCCGATGGCATTCGAGAGATCCAGGTTGACGGACGACAACTGGAACTCCTGCACGACTTCCTGCGAGAAGTTCTGCTGAGTGCCGCCGGTGACCGAGTCCGCGATGGTGGCCCCGTCCACCGTGATGCGCACGCTTCCGTTGCCGGAATCCGCGCCCATGATGTTCACGTCGAAAAGGCGGTTGTACTGGCCTACGTTGTTGGCGGAAACCGTGACACCCGGCTCCAGCATGGCCAGGTTCAGGAAGCTGCGTCCGTTCAGCGGCAGGCTATCGATTTCCTGGCGAGTGATCACACCCTGAATGGTGTGGCTGTCGTAATCGATCTGCGCCGCTTCTCCCTGTACACTGATCACTTCGCCGGCCGCGCCGACCTGCATCACCAGGTCCAGGGTAGTGATCTGCCCCACCTGCACGGTGGCCTGCTCAACGAGCGTGCGGAATCCCGAGGCCGTGGCCCTCACAACGTAAGTTCCGGCCGGCAACGGCGCTACGCCGAACGACCCGTCGGCGGCCGACACCGCCTGCCGCTCCGCGCCGGTTTCCTTGTTGGTGACAGTGACGGTGGTTCCCTGCATGACACCGCCGCTCTGGTCGTGGACGGCGCCGTTTATGGATCCCACCGGCGCCTGCGCCAGACCCTGCACGGCTCCCCAAACCGCGATGCACAATAGCGACACACTAAGTCGCGCTCGATTGACCATATGCCCCCCTCCACGTGGTGCGCCCGTGAAAGACGCACGTCGCGTTAGATTAAACATGGTTGAGCGTCGTTGTCAAGGGGGTGGGCGTGTATCGCCGGACTCACTGCGCTACAGAGATACCAAACAGGTCGCTATTGATCCCGTTAACACTGAAGTAGTAAGTGTTGTAGCCCCCGGTCACCTGGAAATTAATTTGCACAACGCCGTTCACCGTGCCGGGGGCCGCGCCGATATAAGTCGCGTTTACAGGTGTTGCTGTAAACGGGGTAGACTGGGCCAGAATCTGGCACTCACCGATTGAGGCGCAGTAGGTGTTGGCTCCGGTCTGCATCTGCCCGTCATTGCCCTGAAAGTAACCTGTGCCAGTCGCCCAGATGGAAACATACGAACCGTTCGGCGCCGGATTCGACGGCGAATTCAGAGTCCCGTCCTGGTTGATGGCCACCGCGCCGTACGAATCCTGAAACACCTGCGGCGCGGCGCTGTCGGTGACCGCCCGGAAAACGGACAGAGGGGTGTTGTTGAGGGTGACCTGCAGGTTCGCCGGAGAGCCGGCCGAGAGTTCCACAGGCACCACCAGGTTGACCTGCGCCGGCGAAACGAAGAGCAGCGGCGCCGCGATGCCGCCGATAGTAACTTGAACGCCGCCCAGCGTGGCAGGCAGGAAGCCGGCGGCATCGAACGTCGCTACTACGGGTGTCGCGGGACCGAGGTTCAGCCCGTATAGCGAGATGAGTTCGCCCGGCGCCAGCCGTCCCGTCAGGTTGCCGCGGGCGGCGTTGGCGAAGCCGAACATCCATGGAGCGGAAGTCTGGCCGGGCGCGGAGCCTTCCCTGAAGGCGCTCACCAGTCCATTGGCGCCGGCGGCATGCACCGTGCCGGACGGATCCACTGCCAGTGCCGCCGCCACGGTATTGACTGGCAACAGCGCGGAATAAGCGAGTGTTGCAACGCTGGGGTCGATCTCGGCCAGGAACTCGTCATTGCCATTCGGCCACCCGGTGGCGTTGACGAAGTTAGCGGTTTGGGTTGTTCCGGAGACCCACACGTCGCCGGCGGGGTCGATGGCGATGGCTTGCACCCTGGATGGTCCCGTCCCGGTCGGAAGATTCGTCCACACGATGGCGCTGCCTGTGGGATCGAGCTTCAGCGCGAATGCCACGAAAGGAGCCGAAGGGTACCCCGTGTCCGAAGCCGTTCCGGCGACGTATGCATTTCCCTCCGCGTCGGCGGCCATTGCCACGACGCTGTAAAGGCTGAGATTGGGCTCCTCCGGATTGGGTTTGCCGGCGCTTAGAAAGGTCAGGTAAGTCAAGCCGGTCCCTGTGGCGTTGACTTTGAAGATGAACGCCGCGGTGCCGCAGTCCAGGCTAGATTGCCGCCGAACGTCGCAAACTGAGTCAGGTTGCCCGCGGCGTCCAGCTTGCTGACGAAAACATCGGTCACGTTTGCCGGCGTGGACACGATGATCGTGCGGTTGCCCGTGATATATGTGTTTCCCTTCGCGTCGGCGGCCATGGCGGTCGTCTGGAATGGGAACGCATCGCCGATGTAAGTGGTGTAACTGGCGGCGTACGCGCCAGCGGTGCAGGCCAGCCACACAGCGGCGCCGCATCTAAGGCGTTGCGTAAACCTTGAAGACATCGCTATAAGCTCCGTAGCCGCTGGGAAGCGAAACCACCGCGAAGTAGTAGGACCCGGATGCCGTGACCTGGAAATTGACTTGAACGGCGCCGTTCACGAAGCCGGGCGCCGCACCCGTATAGGACACGGGCAGCTGATTTCCGCTAGAAGCATCCACCACCACGCAGGCCAGGGCGTGGTTGCTGCAAAACGCGTCGGCCCCCGCTGCCTTTTGCCCGTCGGATCCGGGAAAGTATCCCGTGCCGGTCGCCCAGATCGAGACATACGAGCCCGCCTTGGCCGGATTCGACGGCCCGTTCACCTTGCCATCCTGATTCAGCGCTGCCGCGAAACCGCTCCCGTACCGGAATACCTGTGGATCGGCGGCGTCTACGACCGTGCGGAAATCGGGCACAGCCGCCCCATTATCCGTCAGCTGCAGCGTGCTGGATGCGTTGGTTGCTCCCACCGGCGCCACCGCGTTGATCTGCGTGTCCGATACATACAAAAGCGGCGCGGGCACGCCGCCGATCGTTACCTGAACGCCACCCAGTGTGGTGGGCAGGAAACCCGCGGCATCGAACGATCCCCACAACGCTGTTGCCGGGCCGATGTGCAACCCGTAGAGCGAAATCAACTCGCCCGGCGCCAGGCGTCCCGCCAGGGTTCCGCCACCCGAGTTGGCGATCCCAAACAGCCAGGGGGCCGCGGTTTCGCCTGGCGCGGATCCGGGCGTGAATGCGGAGAGCAAACCGGTGCCTCCGGCGCCGTGGACCGTACCGCCCGCATCCACTACCAGCGCGGCAGCCACGGTGTTCGCCGGCGAGAGCGAAGAATATATCAGCTGCGCGCCGCTGGAGTCGAATTCCGCCAGAAACTCGCTGCCGCCTGGAAAACCGGATGCCTTGGGGAAATTGGCCGATTGCGCGGTCCCCGACACCCACACGTTGCCTGCTGCATCGGGCGCTACCGTCTGCGCCACGTCCGGTCCGGTGCCGCCCAGAAACGATGCCCAGACCATCGCGCTCCCTGTGGGGTTGATCTTGGCGACAAATGCGTTGGACGCCGGAGCCTCAAATGCACCGGGGGGCGGGCTCGCCAGCGTGGTCTGGAATGCCCCGGCGGTCACTGGAAATGCCGGGTCCTCCGTCGCGCCGGAGATGTACGCGTTCCCATCCGCGTCGGTCGCGATAGCCAGCACCGAGTTGCCCGGCGCGGAGCTGGCGCTGACCGGAGGTAAGTAGTAATTCGCCGTGCCCAGCAGCGTGACATATACCATCCCGGTGCCGGCGGCATTCACCTTCGCCACGAAAGCGCCGATTCCCTGTGTCAACAGCGCACCCGCCGTGGTGGGCAGGCCCGCTCCGCCGGTGTTTCCCGCGACGTACGCGTTCCCCGCCGGATCGACCGCAATCGCCGTCCCACCGGTGGTAATCGGACCCAGGAAGCAGGTGCTGCCATCTCCACAGGCGTGCCCATCCGCCGAGAGGACTCCGGCATAAACGATCTGGTCGCCCGCCGCGCTGATCTTGGCGAAGAACGCGCCGGAAAAAAAGAACTCTCCGGGGCTTACCCCCCCGGCCGGCATACCCGCCGTGCGCGGATAGTCGGGAGCCTCGGTGGTGCCCACCACGTAAGCGTTACCGTTCGAGTCGGCGGCCACGCCGTACATCGCGCTGGCTCCCATGGTTCCACCGAGATAAGTGGAATAAATCACGGCCCCATCCGCCGCGATCTTCACCAGGAAGGCGGTCGTCTGGTAGCTGTTGAACACGCTGGTCTGCCCGGTGTAACTGTCCGGAATGCTTTGCAGCGGGTTGAGCAGCGGGAAATTGGGCGATGTCGTGCTCCCCGCGATATAAACGTTCCCGGACGCGTCCACCGCGATGGCGTTCGCCTCATCCGAGCCTTTGCCGCTGAACGTGGCCAGCAGCGTCACGTTTCCGGCCGGGTCGACCTTACTGACAAAGACATCCGTGAGCGGAGCGCCGGAAGGAGGCGGCACCACTACGGCCCGGCTGCCGGTGATATATGTGTTGCCGTTCACATCCGCGGCGATAGCCGATACCTGGTAGGCGTACGCGTCGGCAATGTAAGTGGTGTAAACAGCCGCCTGCCCGTGAACGGCGCATACCAGGCCAATCGTTACGTCTCGCCAGCGCAAGTGTTCCTCCAAATGGCCCGTCTGTGTCGGTTCGCCACAACTCCCAAGGCGGAATCCGTTGGTTATCCAGGCTCTCAGTAACTTGGTGGCTGAGTTCGATGCACGCGGCCGTCCAGTCAGTCTACCCGCAAAGCATCCCGCTATACTGTGTATGAATATGCGCGCCGCCTGTCTCTTATGCGCCGTGTTGACGGCTTGCCCCGGTTTCGCCGCGCCCGCTCCCGGCGAGTATCGCTCCCGCCGTGCTGCGCTGGCCGAAAAGCTTCACGATGGCATGCTGGTCCTGTTTGGCCGAACGGATAAGGGCGAGGAAAACATCCGCACCGGCTTCTTCCAGGAGGCGAATTTCTACTACCTTACAGGGTGGCGGGAGCCCGGAGCCATCCTGCTCATCGCGCCGCCCCAGGACGGCAAGCCGCGCGACATCCTGTTTCTCCCGCACCGCCGTCCGGACCAGGAAAGGTGGACGGGCCGCAAAATCGGGCCGGACGACGACAACGTCACGCAACTGACCGGCTTCGATACCGTGCTGCCGCGGGAAAGATTCGAGAACGAGCTGCGCCAGCAACTCGATCGGTACGCGGGCATTTACACCCTGCCGGACGCCGGCAGCCAGTTTAAAGAACTGGCGCCCCTCCGCGATATTTCCGACGCCGGTCCCCTGATCGCCCGTCTGCGCATGCATAAGTCGGCGGAAGAGCTGGCCCTGATCCAGAAATCCATCGATGCCACGCTCGCAGCGCATCGCGCCGCGTGGAAACGCGCCGCGCCGGGTTTGTACGAATATCAGGTGGCCGCCACCATGACCGAGGTCTACTCCGACCAGGGATGCGAGCGCCACGCCTACGCCCCCATCGTGGGCGCCGGGCCCGACAGCACCATCCTGCACTATTCCCGCAATTCCCGCCGCATGGATCGCGGTGAGCTGCTGCTGATGGATGTAGGCGCGGAGTGCTCCGGCTATGCGGCCGATATCACCCGCACGATTCCGGTCGGCGGGCGCTTCACGGATCGCCAGCGCGAGATTTACGATGTTGTGCTGGGCGCCCAGAATGCGGTGATTGCCGCCATTAAGCCCGGCGTTTCGCTGCGCGAGCTGACCCCCATAGCCCGCGAGTACATCAACACGCACGGCAAGGACCTGCACGGCGAGCCGTTGGGCAAGTATTTCACGCACGGCGTAAGCCATCACGTGGGGCTCGACGTACACGACGCCACCGACTTCAGCCAGCCGCTCGCCGAGGGCAGCGTCATCACCGTTGAGCCCGGCATCTATATTCCGGAAGAGAGCATCGGCGTTCGCATCGAGGATATGGTGCTGGTGACCAAGGACGGCGCCAGGCTCCTGAGCGGCGCGCTGCCGCGAGATCCCACGGAGATCGAAAAGGCCCTCAGCCGGTGAGACTATGCAGCGCCCCAGCCGTCAAAACGCCATCTACTGGGCGCTGATCGCGGCTTCCTGCGTCCTGGCTCTTACAGCCAGTTGGACGAGCTTCGGCACGCAAATCGATAACGACGCCTACGACTGGATGTTTCGCCTGTACCAGCCGCCCGCCTGGCAGCCGGAGAGCATCCTGCTGGCCATCGACGAGCCGTCTTTGAATGCCTTCGGCGGCGTGCCTGGTTTGCGCAAGCCGCTGGCCGACGCCCTGCGATTGATCGCGGCGGCCTCTCCCAAGACGGTCGCGGTGGACTTGATCCTGGCCGACAAAACCGACCCCGCCATCGACCAACACCTGGAAGACGCCCTGCACGCCACCCCCAACCTGCTGCTGGCCTGCCAGCTCTTGCCCGATGGATCGGCTTGGGAAGATCCGCTCGTGCGCTTCCGCGCCCAGGCCGCCGCCCTCGGGCACGTACATGCCGAGCCGGACGAGCTGGATTCGGTGGGCCGCAGCCTGCCGCTCGAGAAGGCTGCCGGGCGCGATCGCCGCTGGGCGTTGTCGCTCGAAGGCTACCGCCTGAGCCGCGGCGCGCAGATACTGGAATCGCCCACCGATATCGAGGTGGGCAGTCGCACGATCCCATCCGCGCGCGCCGGCGGCCGCCTGATGCGCATTCGCTACGCGCCGCCTTCGGTCACCATCCCGCGCGTTTCGCTTAAGGATTTGCTCGACCATCCCAGCAAGGCTGCCAGCTTTAAAGGCAGGGTCGTGTTCGCGGGCGTGACCTCGCAAACTGCCGCCAAGGACTGGCTGTTCACCCCGTATTCGGCGGGCCGGCCGATGGTCGGCGTGGAGGTCCACGCCAATGCTTTCGAGACCATCGCGCAGGGCCTGTTCATCACCGATGCGCCGCCCTTGCCGGTCTTCCTGTTCAGCCTGATGCTGGCGGGCGGCATCGGCCTGACTTACAACCGGTTCACCGGCCGCGCCGCGAATGGCCTGGCCGCGGCGATTCTGGTGATTGCCCACGTGACGCCCTACTGGCTGTTTACCCACCGCATCTTTTTTTCCTTCTGCGCGCCTGTATCCGCGGCGTGGTTGGCGCTGGTCACCGCCGCCGCCTATCAGCTGTTCGTCGTGCGCGGCTGGCTGCGCACATCCGAAGCCGAGCGCGACCGCTACCGCCAGACCATCCACTTCGTCACCCATGAGATGCGCACGCCCCTCACGGCCATCCAGGGCTCCAGCGAATTGATGGGCCGCTACACGCTGCCCGAGGAGAAGCGCCAGCAGATCGTGGAGCTGATCAATGCGGAATCCAAGCGCCTGGGCCGCATGATCGAGATGTTCCTCAGCGTGGAGCGTCTTTCCGCCGGCGAGGTGGAGTTGAAGAAGGAGAGTTTCTCCGCCGCGGGCCTGATGGCCGCCTGTGTGCAGCGCGCCCTCCCGCTGGCCGACCGCAAGCAGATCCGCATTCTCACCGAAGCCGCGCCCGAAGACACGCTCCTCACCGGGGACCGTGAGCTGATGGAATACGCCTTCTACAACTTGCTCACCAACGCCATTAAGTATTCGCCGCAGCGCACGCAGGTCACCCTGGCCGCGGTGCGCAAGAACGCGCAGGCACACATCTCGGTGGAGGACCAAGGCATCGGGATGGATAAGAAAGAGGTCAAGCAAATCTTCCAGAAGTTTTACCGCACCAAGCGCGCCGAACAATCCGGGGAAGCCGGTACCGGTATCGGTCTTTCCATCGTGGAGCAGATCGTCGCGCAGCATGGCGGTACCATTGAAGTGTTGAGCCGCCCGGGGCAGGGGTCCCGGTTTACAATGGTTCTACCCGCGCCTGTTCCCGCCCAGGCGGTGGAGAAGCATTCCATCGACAAGGTTGTGAAAGAAACCTGATGAGGCGATTACTGGTTGTGGAAGATGATCCGGCGGTGCGCACCACCGTCGTTACGTTCCTTGAGCTGGAAGGCTACTCCGTCGATGCGGTCGCCTCCACGGGCGAGGCGCTGGAGCGTCTCTCCGCTAACAGCTATCCCATCGTGATCTCGGACATCTACATCGACGACCGCACCGGTCTGGATGTGTTGGACGCGGCGCGCAATAAGGATCCGGATTGTTCGGTCATCCTGATGACCGCCCGCGGCACCATGGAAACCGTGATGGCCGCCACCCGCGGCGGCGCGTTTGACTACGTGGCCAAACCGTTCGAGATCGATACCATGCTCGATACCATCAAGCGCGCCGAAGCCGCCCGCGAGGATA
>DATGGM010000124.1:0-65663 GCA_035308525.1 Bryobacteraceae bacterium | reverse complement strand
TGACACGGCCATCAGTGAGGTCAAGAAGAACGGCATATTCGTGTTGCCTGGCATCGGGCGACTGGTGCGTGTGGACCGCAAGGCGCGCATGGGACGTAACCCTGCCACTGGCGAGGCCATCAAGATCGCCGCCAAGAAGGTGGTGAAGTTTCGGGTCGCCAAAGCCGCGAAAGACGCCATCGTACCTGCGAAGAAGGCGAAGGCCTAAGAGAAAACCCGGATAGCAGCTTCTACTCCTGGTGCAGCGGCTCCATCGGATCGATGCGCGTGGCGCGCCGCGCCGGAACGTAATTCGCCACGAGCGCCACCGTGAGCAGCAACGCAGTGAAACGGGCCATCACGGCAGGATCTAGCGGCGCTACGCCACACAAGAGCGCGCGCGGAGCCGAGCCAGCGCGGCGGCGCCGGACAGCAGACCTGCCAGGGCGGTTTTGATGCCGTCGCGGATTACAGGCGCCTTGACTTGCCCGGGCGGGGAGCCAAGCGCCATGCGAATTCCGAACTCGCGGGTGCGCTCGGCGACGCCGTAGGAAATGGCTCCGTGAATTCCGAGCACGGGGATCCCCATCGTATTCAGATAGCGCGGGCTGATGCGCAGAAAGTCAGCGGCCAGTTTCCTGTCCCGGTGGCGTGGGGCGCTTTTCGATGGTGAAGCACTCGCGGTCGTCTTGCTGGCCGAGCGGCAGCACGTCGGAAAGCCTACCCTTCAATAAGCCATCCCCTCTCGCCTTAGATCATTTTGCCCTTCCTCCTTTTATCACCGCGTTAAACCGATCCGTGGCGGCCACGCTTTTTGAATGCCACGAGCTCTCATAGAGGAGTTTGTGGCGGTAAAGAAGCCCTGCTTAAGTACGTGGAAATACAACCCTTTGGCGTCTTTGGTTAACCATGTGCTCAAACACGATAGAATAGCCACTGAAGTAGTGCACGAAAAGTCAAGTTTCCTGGAGGAACGGGGTGGCCGAAACGACCTTGGGCGCTATCATTGACAGTCACGAGAACGACTTGCTGAACGAGTGGATGCGGCAGCAGGTGGAAAGCCTGGAAAGACGCCGCGATTTGATCTCTGAAGCCGAGCTCCGCACGGATTCGCGCAGCCTTCTGACCGTTTTGAAAGAGGCGCTGGCTGCAAGTTCCAGCCAGGATCTCGCCAGCGCCCAGTGGTCTAAAACTCGCGATCTCCTCGTTGATTTGTCGCGCAGGAGGGCCGTTCAGGGCTTCTCCCCCACGGAGACGGCAACTTTTGTCTTTTCGTTGAAGCAACCGCTCTTCGACCAGATCGCCCAAACCACGAACGATCCCAAGCTGGTGACCGAGCTGCTCTGGAACGCCACCACCTTGCTGGACAAACTCGGCCTGATTACCACGGAAGCCTTCGTAAAGACGCGGGAGGGGGTGATCGCACGGCAGCAGCAGGAAATGCTGGAATTGTCGACTCCCGTGGTGGAACTCTGGGATGGGGTTCTGGCGCTTCCCTTAATCGGCACCCTCGACAGCAGCCGCACACAGATCGTGATGCAAAACCTGTTGGAGGCTATCGTGGCCAAGGCGGCGATCATCGCGATCATCGATATTACCGGCGTCCCGACCGTGGATACGCTGGTGGCGCAGCATCTGCTGAAGACGGTGGCGGCGGCGCGTCTCATGGGCGCCGAGTGCATCATCAGCGGGATTCGCCCGCAGATCGCCCAGACGATCATCCACTTGGGTGTCGACCTTGGCAACGTGATTACCAAAGCCACCTTGGCCGATGCGTTTCGCGTGTCATTGAAACAGCTGGGTCTGATCGTGGCGAAAGCTTAACCACATGGAAAAGATCCCTATCCTGCGTCTGGGCAGCTTTCTGCTGGTAAGCATCCAGGTGGACATGCACGACCGGCTGGCGCTGGCATTGCAGGACGACCTTACAGCGAAAATCGTCGAGCACAGGGCGCGCGGCGTTCTGATCGATATCTCGTCGGTGGAAATAGTCGATTCCTTCATGGGAAGAATGCTGGCGAATATAGCCAGCATGGCACGCATCCTGGACGCGGAGACAGTGGTCGTGGGCATGCAGCCGTCGGTGGCGATCACCCTGGTGGAACTGGGCCTGTCGTTGCCGGGCATCCGCACGGCTCTAAACGTGGACCGCGGCATGGAGTTGCTGCGCGCGACGCGAGAGTCGGAGGAGCCGGCCGTTGGTGGTTGAAGAAACGCACGAGCTGGCGCTCCGAACCAATGAAGATGTAGTCCAGGTCCGGCAGTCCGTGCGCACCGCGGCCGTCCAAATCGGTTTCAATATCGTCGATCAAACCAAGATTGTCACCGCGGCGAGTGAATTGGCTCGCAATACCGTGGTGCATGGCGGTGGAGGCAGGGCCCGCATCGAAATCGTTCGTGACACGACTAAAGCCGGACTGCGTCTCACCTTCGAGGACCATGGACCCGGCATCCGCGATATCGATCAGGCCATGCGCGACGGTTTCACCACGGGCAATGGTTTAGGCCTCGGCCTGGGCGGCGCGAAACGGCTGGCCAACGAATTCTCCATCGATTCGAAGCCGGGCGAAGGAACGCGTGTGAGTATCGCACGGTGGAAGGTATGAGCCTGTGACGCCCGCCCTGGTCATCGTAGACGGATCGAGCCGCGTGGCGGAAGCACGCCGGCTCGCCACCACCGCCGCCCGGGCGGAGGGCCTGGAACCGACGGCTACCGAAGAAGCCGGCATCATAGCCACGGAGCTGGCCACCAATCTCGTGAAACACGCTGCCTCTGGCGAGTTGCATATCACGCGGCTTTCCCACGGCGGTGACGCGGGTGTCGAGATTCTCTCTATCGATCGTGGGCCCGGAATGGCGAATGTCCCGCTTTGCATGATGGACGGATATTCCACTACCGGAACTGCGGGGACAGGACTGGGCGCGGTATCGCGGCTGGCCAGCGCTTTCGACGGCTATTCCCAACCCGGCCGCGGGACGGTGATCGCGGCGCGCAAATACCGGGACCCGGCGGGGAAGCAGGCGGAGCGATGGGTATTCGGGGCCGTCACCGCGCCCTACCCCGGGGAGACGGTATGCGGCGATAATTGGAGTGCGCGCCACAAGGGGCATTCCAGTTCCATAATCGTCGCCGATGGGCTGGGCCACGGCGTTTTGGCGTCGGATGCGTCCAGCGCCGCCATCGCTACCTTCCGTACCGGGCCGTCTGAGTCGGCGGTCTCGATGCTGGAAGACGTGCATCGCGCCTTGCGCCCTACTCGCGGCGCCGCGGTAGCGGTTTCATTCATCGAGCATGAAAAGCGGCAGGTACACTACGCGGGTATTGGTAATATCGCGGGAGTCGTGCTGGGCGGGGCCCGCGCGCAATTCATGGTGTCTCACAACGGCACGGCGGGGCTGGAGGCCCGCCGCTTGCAGGAGTTCGATTACAAATTGCCGGAGGAGGCCATTCTGGTGATGCACTCGGACGGCATCGCCACCAGTTGGACTTTGGATCCCTATCCGGGCGTAACGCGCCGGCATCCTTCGATCATTGCGGGTCTGCTGTACCGCGACGCTTCTCGGGGCCGCGACGATGTTTGCGTGCTGGTGGGGAAATATTTCCGCGAATGAGCGCGAGCATGCCCAAGCCGATCCCGACAGCGGTGGTCACGGTCATCGTGCGCGACGAAGCGGACGTAGTGAGCGCCCGCCAGCGCGCGCGGCAGGTAGCGGCGCTGGCCGGCTTTTCCAATCAGGACCAGGTGCGCATTGCCACGGCCGTCTCCGAGATCGCGCGTAATGCCATTCAATACGGCGGCGGCGGGCGCGTCGAATTCGGGTTGGCACTGCAGATGCGTCCGCAGGCGCTGTGGATTACAGTAGCCGATCAGGGACGTGGTATCGAGAATCTGGATTCGGTGCTCGCAGGCCGCCGGCAATTCACCGGCGTGGGGGGAATTGGCCTGGTGGGCAGCCGCCGCCTGATGGATACTTTCGGCATCGAGTCGTCTTCCCAGGGAGGAACCATCGTCCGGTTGTCCAAGAATCTCCCACTGGATGCACGCATAATCAGGCACTCCGAGATCGCGGCTATGGCGGCGCAACTGGCGCGGGAGCGACCCTCTCCCAATCAGGAGGGTCGGATTCAAAAGCGGGACCTGCTGGAAACGCTGGAGGTCCTACGTCTGCGCGAAGTCGAGCTGGAGGAGCGCCAGATCGAACTGCGCCGCATGAGCTCGGAACTGGACGAGACCAATCGGGGTGTAGTGGCACTCTATGCCGAGTTGGACGAAAAAGCTGCCGCGCTGCGCAGCGCCGACGAGTTAAAAGGCCGCTTTTTGCGCCACGTCAGTCACGAATTTCGCACTCCGCTCAATTCTATTAGGGCCTTGAGCCAGCTACTGTTACGCCACACCGACGGTCCGCTCACGGCGGAGCAGGCGCTGCAGGTGGGCTATATCCGGCAAGCGGCGCAGGACCTCACCGAACTGGTAAATGACCTGCTTGATCTGGCCAAGGTGGAAGCAGGCAAGACTGAGATACACCTGAGCCGGATCCAACTCGGCCAGTTATTCGGAACGCTGCGCGGCGTCCTGCGACCGCTGGTGACTGGTGAAAGTGTGGCCCTGGTATTCGGGGAGCCGCCGGAAGATTTGTGGTTCGAATCCGACGAGTCAAAAGTCGCGCAGATTCTGCGCAACCTGATCTCGAATGCGCTCAAGTTCACGGAACACGGCGAGGTGCGGGTCTCTTACAGAGTGACCGGCACATGCTTGATCCTATCGGTGGCCGACACCGGTATCGGCATCGCGCGCCAGGACCAGGAACGTATTTTCCAGGAGTTCACGCAGATCAACAGCGAGATACAGGGACGCGTCAAGGGCACCGGATTGGGGTTGCCGCTTGCACGCAAGCTGGCGGGCTTGCTGGGTGGCGAGTTGACGCTGGCCAGCAGTCCCGGCTTGGGCTCTACCTTTTCGCTGCGGCTCCCATTGGGAAGCGCCGCCGCCGTGGAGCATGCCGCCACGCATGTTTCGGATGGGGATTCCGTCCTGATTATCGACGACGACGAGGCCGCGCGCTATGTCGTGCGCCACCGGTTTCGCGGCACCAGCCACCGCCTGCTGGAAGCTGGGGGTGGCATCGAAGGCGCGGAACGGGCCCGCTTCGAGCGCCCGGCCCTCATCTTGCTGGATCTCGTGATGCCGGACCGCAGTGGCTTCGAAGTGCTCGACGATTTGAAGAACGATCCGGCAACGCGCGATATTCCAGTTATCATACATACTTCACGGCGCTTGACAGAGTCCGATTTCGAACGCCTGGGCAAGCATCACGCCGGGATTTTACCGAAGGGAGACTTCTGGCCGCCTGAGATGTTGGAGTACATGAAGAAGACGCTCGGAGAGCCCGGTTTGTTCACAGACGAAACAGAGGGGCTCAGCATGTCATGAGCAAGAACCAGCGTCCCACCGCCATTCTGGTAAACGTCGACGATCACGAGCCCACGCGTTATGCGCGTCAGCGGGTGCTGGAGGGCGCGGGGTTTGTCGTGCATAGCGCCGGCACCGGTGTTGGAGCATTGCGATTGGTCGATGACCGTAGTCCCGACCTGGTGCTACTGGATGTGCATCTACCCGACGTTGACGGCATCGAGGTCTGCCGCCGGATCAAAAATTCCGCCGCAAGCGCGGCGGTGCTCGTGTTGCAGATTTCGGCATCGGCCATCTCCGCGCCACAGGCCACTGCCGCTCTCAACATGGGCGCGGATGCTTACCTGGTGGAACCGGTGGACCCGGATGTGCTGGTAGCCACGGTGCGTTCGCTGCTTCGGCTGCGCGCGGCGGAACGCGGGTTGGCGCAGGCGAATGTCGAACTGGCCGAGAAAAACGCCGAACTGCTGCGCGTGAACCATGCTCTGCGCCGGTCCAACGAGGATCTGGAACGCTTCGCCTACATCGGCAGCCACGATCTGCAAGAACCGCTGCGCAACATCACCACGCATATTCAACTCCTGGAACGGCTCACGGCCGAACGTTTCAACGAATCGGAAAGGCATCTGTTCGCCGTGGTGCTGGAAGGCGCCCAGCGCATGGCGGGGCTCATTCAGGATGTGCTGGCCTACTCCGGCATCGGCCGGGAACAGCCGGAATTAAAGCCCACGGCGCTCGCGGACGCGCTGGCGATGGCTACGGGAAACCTTTCGGAAGGAATAGCCGCAGCCGGCGCCGAGGTAACCGCCGGCCCGCTGCCGGCCGTGCTGGGAGACACCCCGCAACTTGGCCGCGTCTTTCAGAACCTGATCGGTAATTCGCTTAAGTACCGTTCTGACGGAGTGCCGCTGCGCGTGAACATCACATCGGATATGGACCCCACGGGTGACTGCCTGATTCGTGTGGCCGATAATGGTATCGGCATCGCCGCCAACCACCTGGACCGGGTCTTTGAACCCTTCAAGCGCCTGCATGGCCATGACATTCCGGGCAACGGGATCGGACTGGCGCTGTGCCGGCGCATCATCGAGGGACACGGCGGCCGCATTTGGGCCGAATCGGGGGAAGGCCAAGGCGCTGTTTTTCTGTTCACTCTGCATCCCGCCCGCTAGCAGCTGTGCTGACCGGAGAATTTAGACAGAGTCCTAGCCATTGCCGGCAGTTGCGCTAAGTTGCCAGTGTTCAAAGACTTTTAATAATGGCGGCTCAGGCCAAAACGTCCTGCACGACATTTCCGGAAACATCGGTCAGGCGGAAGTCGCGGCCGCTGTAACGGTAGGTCAATTTGGTGTGATCCATGCCCAGGGCGTGAAGAACTGTGGCGTGCAGATCGTGTATGTGCACGGGATTCTCCACTGCCTTGAAGCCGAACTCGTCAGTATTGCCGTAGGTCATCCCGCCTTTCACGCCACCGCCGGCCAGCAGTGTCGAGAAACCGTGGCTATTATGATCGCGGCCATTTTGCACTTTCACCAGCCCGCTAACCTCCACCACAGGCGTACGGCCGAACTCACCGCCGATGACGATCAGCGTTTCCTTCAGCAGACCGCTGGCCTTCAGGTCGGCCAGCAGGGCGGCGATGGGACCGTCGACGTCGTGGGCCAGTTTGCGATGAATGAGGATGTCGTCGTGGTTGTCCCAAGGTTGGCCATTGCCATAATAAACCTGGACCATGCGTACGCCGCGCTCCACCAGGCGGCGGGCCATCAGGCAGCCTCGACCGAAATCATGGTCGCCGTAACGGCCGCGGACGGCTTCGGGCTCTTTGGTGATATCGAAAACTTCCGGGGCTTCGCTTTGCATCCGATAGGCAATTTCAGCCGCCTGGATACTGCTCTCGAGCTGGCTGTCCTCACCTTCGCGCTGCTCTTCGATCAGATTCAGTTGCCGCAGCAGATCCAGCGCGCGCCGCTGTTCGGGCAGTGGCGTCGATGGATTGCGGATATAGCTGATGAGTTTGTCGGGAGTCTTCTCACTGTTCGGGATGTAAGTGCCCTGGTAGATAGCCGGTAGGAACGTGGAGCTCCACAGTTGCGCCCCCACGATTGGGTAACCGGGGCACAAGACCACATAGCCGGGCAAGTTCTGATTCTCCGAACCCAGGCCGTACGTCAGCCACGAACCCATCGACGGTCGGCCGGGAACCCGATGGCCGCAGTTCATCAGGAAAAGCGATGGTTCGTGGTTCGGGATATCCGTGTACATCGAGCGAATCACGCAGACATCGTCGATCGAGTCTCCCAGCTTAGGGAAGATCTCACTGACCTCGATGCCGCTCTTGCCGCAGCGCCGGAAAGCGAAGGGCGACCCGAGCAGATTGCCGGTCTTACGCTCGGTCTTCAAATTGCCGCTGGGGATGGGCTGGCCGGTGTACTTCTGCAGCATCGGCTTGGGATCGAACGTGTCTACCTGGGAAGGACCGCCGTTGAGAAAGAGAAAGATAATATGTTTGGCCGAAGCCTTGAAGTGCGGGGCTTTGGGAGTCATAGGCGCGTCCGCGCCGGGCAGGGCCTTGGTCCCATCGCTTTGCGCGCTCAGAATACCGGCGAGTCCGGCCATGCCGAAGCCGGTTCCCATGGTGCGGAGTATTTGCCTTCGCGATGGCGCAAAGATCATCTGGTTCTTTCCTTAGTTAATATAGGTGAACTCATTGGAGCTCAGCATGACCTGGCCATATTCGGGCCAGGCACCGGCATTTCCGGCGACGAATTCGTGAGCAAGCCTCCGCTCTTCAGGCGTGGGCTCGCGCTGGAGTACAAAGCGGTAAGTGGCCGTAATGCGCTCGTCGTCATTCCATGCAATCGCGGCAACGCGAGCCATTAGGGCAGTGGACTGATCGATCACGAACGGACTGTTCATAAAGAAGAGCTTCTGCAGCGGGACGGTAGTCTGCAGCCGCTGTTCGCTGGTGTTGTTCGGATTCGGAAAATCGAATAGCGCGAGCATCGGATCGAGTTGGCGGCGGGAAATGAAAGCGTACACCGTGCGTCGGTTATTTTCTCCGTTGATCCGGACGGCGGGGCCGCCTGCCTTCAAATCCAGCTTGCCGGAGACGAACAAAATGGAGTCGCGGAGCGATTCGGCGTCGAGCCGCCGGCGGTTGTATCGCCAAAGCAGGCGGTTGTCGGGGTCCTCGGCATAGTTACGGTCGGAGGACTCATCACTCGACTCATAGGTTGCCGTCAGCATGATTTCGCGGTGTAATTTCTTGAGCGACCAGCCTTCACGAACAAAACGGTCCGCGAGATAGTCGAGCAGTTCGGGATGCGAGGGGCGGTCGCCCTGCGAGCCGAAATTGCTGGGCGTGCGCACCAGGCCGTACCCGAAATGCTGCTGCCAGACGCGATTGACCATCACGCGGGCGGTCAGCGGATTGGCGGGGCTGGCGATGGCTTCCGCCAGCTCCAACCGCTCTTTGCCACGCGCGAAGGGTTCCGGCCCGGCCCGGGACAGGATGGCCAGAAAGTGTGGGGGAGCAAGGTCGCCGGGATTGTTCTGATCGCCGCGAATCCAAATATGTTGTTCCTCGGGTTTCTCCTTGTCGGTAATGGTTTGCAGTACCGGGTACGCAGGCGGCAGTTCCTTCTTCAGCGCCGCTAATTGCGCGCGAAGCCGGTTCAGGTGATCGAGCCAAACACCCGAGAGGAACCGGTCGATTTTAGTTTCCTCTTTGTCGGTGCCTCCGTAGTGGAGGACTCCGTGATCGCCGAGCAGATCTTCCCAGAGGCCGAACTTGGCGCGGTCCAGTGAAACGAGATTCGCGTTCGAGAGATCCTCGCGCGTGGGATCGAGACCCAGGCGAACGTGGTTTTCGTCGTCGATATGAGCTTTCTCAGTCATAACGGCGAGGACCTGGGTCTGAAACTCCGCGGCCGCCTTCGCACGTTGATCCTGCGTGGAGGCAGCGTACCAGTCCTTCAAGAAGGGATGTTGCTTTTCGGGCTCCGCCAAATACTTTGTCCAGCGGGCGAGCGTTTCCCGATCGAGCGCGGGCCCGGCGATTGGGTCTCCGTCCTCGTTCGAGGGATGGTTCGAGGGCTGGCCGGAGGCGAGCAGGTAGCGCGCCGTCTCTGAAGCGAGAATGAGGCCGAGCTGTGCCGACTGCGCCCCGACGTACTCCTTTAGTTCTTTCTCCTTTTTATGAACCAGGGCGTCCTGTGCTTTGTACGCATCGACGGCTTCCTTGGGGGCCAGCGCAATCTCATGCAGTTCCGTGTTGCGGAAGATGCCCAACAGCGAGTAGAAATCGCTAGTGGGAATGGGGTCGTACTTGTGATCGTGACATTGTGCGCAGGCCACCGTGAGACCGAGGAATCCGCGGGCGGTGGCATCCACGCGATCGTCCTGCATCTCGGGGCTCAGCGCGTAGAAACCGAGGCCAGCTTCGTATTTTTCGTGATCGGGTAGCCGGTCACCGGCGATTTGGGCCTTCACGAAAACGTCGTAGGGCATATCGTTCTGGATGGCCTGAATCACCCAATCGCGATAGCGGAAGGAGGCCGGATAGGGGTTGTCGCGCTCCGAGTCGAGCCGGTCATCGGAATAGCGGGCGACGTCGAGCCAGAGCCGTCCCCAGCGCTCCCCATAGCGAGGGGAGGCGAGCAGACGATCGATGACTTTGGCGAACGCCTCGGGTGAGCGATCGTGCTCGAATGCATCGACCTCTTCGGCGCTCGGCGGGAGGCCTGTGAGATCGTAACTGGCGCGCCGAATCAGCGTGTGCCGGCTGGCGCCGCGGACCGGGTGCAGCCCACGCGCCTCGAGCTTTGCCGCGATGAAATGGTCGATCTCAGTGCGGGCCCAACGGGTATCCTGAACGTCCGGCGGAAGCACGGGCTTAACCGGTTCGAAGGACCAGAACGCGTGCTGCTCCGCGGTGATCCTGTAAGGCGGCGGTTTCACGGCGGCTTTCTCATCGTTCGGCCACACAGCGCCGGCTTTGACCCAAGCTTCCACAGCGGCGATCTGGCCGGCGGCCAGTTTGCCGGTGGGCGGCATCTTGGGGTTTGCGTCGTAGCGCAGAGCTTTCACTAGAAGGCTCGCGCCGGGATCTCCCGGTACGGCAATGGGTCCGGACTTCCCGCCTTTGAGGAAGTGCTCTCGGGAGTCGAGTTGCAGTCCTCCCATGCGCTTGTCCGTGTGACAGGCGTAGCACTTCTCCGCGAACAACGGGCGGATCTTCGTCTCAAAGAAATCGGCGTCAACAGTACCAGAGGCCGCCTGACCAAATAGAGCCGGGGCGGCGGCAGACAGAAGGACAAGGCTGCCGGCCAATTGTCGCATTGCCTGATTTTAACAATACATGGAATGTGAGTTGGCGCCCCCGCTTACCGTCCTGTCGAACGCCACCTGACCAAAATCAGTGCGCCAAAACCGCGATATATTCACCCAATGACGGTGTTTTTCGGGGATCAGGCCGAGCCGGGCCGTTTGAAGAAGAGCGTGTATTGGTCAAACGACTGTTCATTCTCATCAACCAACGATTGATGGGTGACTGAGACGAGCTCCCACCCGTCCTGGCCAAATTCGTCCAATCTCGTCTGAATGCCGTCCAGGTCTTCATCGGACTGGCATATTGTGTAATTCCATTTCATAAGCAACCATCATGACACAACGAACTGGCGCGGCCCCGTCTGGTTTCCAACCACTTTTCCGATCATCGAATCGCTGGACTCTCGGCGCGGGCTCTGGCGACGACTTCAGGCTCGACATGCCTGGCGAAACCGATAGCGCCAGAAACCTGTGGGACGTTGCCGTCGACGATCACGGGCGCTACTGGTGGCCGCCCTTATAGAAGACTGGAGGCAGTGACGGCCCGGCAAAAGCCAGCTAACGTGTCCGGCGTTTCGCTTTGATCAGCACGTCCACCGGGTCCGGCCGCCCGTTCCAGAAATCCAATCGGATGCGGCCGTCGGCCATCTGTGTAACCGTCGCGGGAATGGAACTGGCGGTCAAGTACCATCCCTCCGGCAACACCACGGCGTTGCGTGGACGTCCAAGGCTTCGGTCAAATACCAGGGTGTCTCCCTCAATGCGGTAACTCTCCGGCGCAGTGTAGGTCTCTGTAATGCGCAGACGGATGTTCTGCCCGACTATTACCGGAGGGAAGGAAATGACCACTACCTGTGCCGCTCGGTCAACCGGCTCTCCCGCGTCGATCTTTGCGGCTGCCAGTTCTGCGCCGGTCATTATCTTCGTCGTCAGATTTTCGCCCGTGTCGAGCAGGTAGGCCGACGGATTCGATACCTGGCTGCCGGTCCGCACGACGTTGAAGTACGCATGTACTCCCGGGCTCGACTCCGTGTAGTCGTGATAAAGACGGAAGGCGTGCGTTTCCGGCTGCTGCAGGAAGTACACGATATCGCGGTCCTGGTGTGCGCGTTCCGAAAGACGCTCCCGCTCAGTTTCGCCCTCGAACGGGGCTTCCCAGCTCTTGGTCGAACCCGGCGCCCGCGACGCGGGTGGAGTGCCCGTCTGTGCGCCGGGCTTGCCTTTCACGACCAGTGGCGCCTGCGCCCTGCTGCCATTCATGAAGCTGATGGTAATCCGTCCATCCGGCTGCGTCAGAACCTGCGATGGCACGTTGCACGCCACCAGTTCATAACCCGCGGGCAGCACCACGCTGTTTCGCGGAATGCCCAGTGGCCGGTTGAAAACTATCGCGTCGCCCTCGCGATAGTAGCTCTTGGCATCCTTGTACGTTTTCAGAATCAGCAGCCGCGCCTGACCTTCGGGCGGCACCGCACGAGCCAAATGCACCTTGATGTAATCCACCAACGGGTCTCCGCCCTTCAACAGCGGATCCTGCAATGCCTCCGCACCGCCAACGACTTCAAACCGCAATGGCTGTCCGGTCATCACGTCAACCACCGACTCGTCGCTAGCCACGCTGCCCTTGCGGATCGGATTGAAGAAATACTTCGCTCCGGGGGTGGTAGCAGTCACCTCGTAACGGATCGCGAAACTCGAGCTCTCCGGCGACAGCAGCTCGTAGCGCGTGTACTCATCCGTGTCCGTTTGCGCGGGCGCAGCCGCGGCCGCCCCCTGCCCGCGCACTGTCCCTGCCGCGCACCATACAACGAGCACCCACGCCATCGTCTTAGGCATGCCTAACCTCCGTTTTTTGCGGCCAATGCTTCGATTGACATACTGTTACTACGGCTTTGCTCCCGCCCGGAGTTGCCACGTCAAGCGGGCGAAGCGCTCTCCAAAGCGCCGCGCCTCGGCTCGATCCCGCTCGCTGACACCAGGTGGTGAACCGCCCGTCACAGCTTGCGGGCCCAGCGAACCAAATCCTTCGTCGTTGACGCCGCCGATCACGATGAAGCGCATATCCAAAAAGGCTGCGATGGCCGCCAGCCGTGCCATTTCCTGCCCGTTGGAGCTGCTGCCGGCGGTACAAAACACACCGGCGGTACGGCCGTCGCCGAGCACCTTGCTGGTTTTGCCAAGGACCTCGGCCACCCGATCCAGAAACCGTTTGGACTCAGCCGATAGGTTACCCCAGTGAACGGGTGTGCCGAGCAGGATGCCGTCGGATTTTGCGATGTCCTCCGTGCCGGCGTCATCCACCGGGCGCAGCAGAACCTCGACTCCCGCCACTGACGCGGCGCCTTCCCGTACAGCGGCAGCCAGCTTCGCGGTGTTGCCCGTCTGGGAATGGTAAGCGATCAAGATACGCACCGGGGACGCAGCGGCACCAGTTCCGGCAACCAGCAGCGACACCAACGCGAGTCGCTTTGCGAGTTTCAGCATAATCCTAGGGTAGAGAGCGCGCCGGAATTCCACAAGCCGGACGGGCCAACGGTAACGGGCAAATCCCGGCGCCGCCTGGGCTTCGCCGTTTTGACCATCGGACTGACCTTGATCGCCCTGATTATCTATGCCATGCTCTTCGCTTACCGCTATCGGTGTTGTGCCACACCGCGTAGAAGGGATACACTTGCCTATCCGGGATCTCAAAGAGGCGGTCATGTCAACAGGCATACAATCGCGCGTTCTGGGAATCGGCGCTCGCATAGGCGTGTGCCTCTGGGTGGCGGGCGCCGCCGGCGCACAGAATATCGTCGTGGACGCGGCGCCGTCGCACGCAGTGAATTCGTTCAGTCCCCTCCGGGCACTGGGCGGAGCGATTGACCGGCTGCGCGGCGGAAGCACCAAGGAGGAGAACGAGCGGCATACTGACCGAGTGCTCACCGATCCGGCCCTCAAGGAACTTTTGGGCGCCGGATGGCAAACCGTGACCTATCGGCAAAACACGGAATTGATGATCGAAGCGTGGCACTGGAACTCGCGCGGCACCTGGAGCAATGCGGCCAGGCAGGAGGGCTATTTCACAGGTAGCGCGGAGCCAACCAGCGAGAAGATCCTCCACTCTTGGGCGTACCCTTTGCCCCATCGCGGCGCCACTCTGGGCGACGGCAACGGCTGGTCCCGACTGACCGACGGCGACCTGAAAACCTACTGGAAGAGCAATCCCTATCTGACGCAAGCTTTCACAGGCGAGCCCGATTCCCTACACCCGCAGTGGATCATGATCGATCTGGGCGCCAAGATGGACATGAATGCCGTCAAGATAGCGTGGGCCAATCCCTATGCCAGGCGCTATTACGTGCAGTTCTGGACCGGAGAACCGGAACCTTTTTATGACGGAATCAACAAGGGCGCCTGGCAGACGTTCCCCATGGGTACGGTCACGGACGGCACGGGCGGCACTCCCACGCTGAAGCTGCTGAGTTGGAATATTCCCGTGCGCTACCTACGCATCTGGATGACGGAATCGTCGAACACGTGCGATACGCATGGCGCGCAGGATAAGCGCAATTGCGTGGGATATGCGATCAATGAACTCTACATCGGGACCGTGTCGGCGGACGGCCAATTCACCGATATCGTCAAGCACCTGCCGAGCCGGCAGCAGACCATCACCTGGCCCTCCTCGGTGGACCCCTGGCACGCGGCTTCCGACCTGGACTACGGAAGGGGAGACCAGATCGGTTTCGATTTCTTCTTCAACTGCGGTGTGACGCGCGGTCTCCCCACCATGATTCCGATCGCGATTCTCTACGCGATACCGGAGGACGCGGCCAACGAGATCGCGTACCTCTACAAGCGGAAGTATCCGATCTCATGGATCGAGATGGGCGAGGAGCCGGACGGGCAGCGCGTGCTCCCGGAAGACTATGCGACGCTGTACATCCAGTTCGCCAAGGCCATCCACAAGCTGGTGCCTAAGGCGCCCCTGGGCGGTCCGGCATTCGAAGGGACTCCCGGCGACGTGGATTCCTGGGCGGACGCCAACGGCAGAGTCTCGTTCCTGGGCCGGTTCGTGGACTACCTCAAAGCGCGCGGCCATCTGCGGGACTTCACGTTTTTCTCATTCGAGCACTATCCCTGCATGGGCACGCGGCTGTGCGGCGAGTGGAGTTCGCTTTACCATGAGCCGGCCTGGGTGAACCATGTAATCCAAGCATGGAAAGACAACGGCCTGCCGCCGAACGTGCCGTTTTTCATGACCGAAGGCAACGATCTCGGCGAGGGCGGAGCGGGCAGCGTCAAGAGCGCCCTCTGGCTGGCCGATTATGTGGGCTCCATGATGACCGCGGGCGCCGGCGGCACATATTATTTCCACTACATCGCAGGCGGCGGAGGTGGAGGCGGTGGCGGCTTCCTGCCGATAGACGACGACAATCATATCCGATCCTATCCCCCCCAGTATCTGGCGACGCAGGTGATCGCGAGGGAATGGGTACAACCGGTTGACGCCATCCATAAACTCTATAGAGTGGCCGGCGACGTTAGGGACCAGGACGGGAACATTCTGGTGACGGCTTACGCCGTCGAGCGGCCCGATAGGCAATGGTCCGTCATGCTGGTGAACAAGGACCAGGACAACGATCACTCTGTGAGGGTGACGTTCGCCGATCCGGTGACCAGGCATAATCGCTTTTTCTCCGGCGCTGTGGACCGGGTGGTGTTCGGGCCGGCCGAATATCAGTGGCACCCTGATCCGGTTCCAGCCGACGCCAAATCCGATCAGACGGCCAACCCTGCCGACGACTCTGACGAGGGTGGCCGCGGGCGGCGGGTCAGCGGCCATGCGGCCCCGGACGGCCCGCCGTCCAAGTCGACTGTGCAGGCCGTAGGCCCGGATACGCTGTACGAGCTCCCCAAGGCATCGATTATCGTGCTTCGCGGTAAGGTTGCGGGCTATTGAATCCCAGCGCTACGGGCGCCGGCCAATCCCCAGCCGGCGCATGAGTGGCGCGGCCAGCGCTCCCCAGGCGGCCTCCAACTCAGCCACCCGCATCGCCCGGCAAAGCGCGTAGTAAACCAGCCCACCCAGCGGGATCGAGATCGCGAGGTCCACCAGTTGCGCCACCTTGCGTTCGCCCAGCCAGTTATGCACGCTGCGGCTCGACAGGTAGCATGTTAGCCCCATGGCGGCACTCGCCGCCAGGATCTTTACCACGCTGGCGGCCAGTGCCCGGCCGTGCACGCCGTGGATGCGCCGGCGCAATTCCAGGAACAGCGCCACGGATCCGAACAGCGCCACGGCGGAAGTGGAAAGCGCCAGCCCCAGGTGGCCCAGTCCCGCCAGCTTGACCATGGTGGACGCCGCCGCCAGGTTGATCAGTATGGAGACGAGGCTCACCAGCATCGGCGTGCGCGCGTCGTTGAGCGCGTAAAACGCTGGCGCCAGGATCTTGATGGCCGAGTAACCCGCCAGTCCGATGGCGTAGCAGGCCAGCGCCAGCGCGGTCTGGTGCGTATCGGAGGCCCGGAAGTGGCCCCACTGGTAGACCGCGCCGATCATGCTGGGACCCAGCACGGTCAGGCCCACCGACGATGGAATGGTGAGCAGCAGCACCATACCCAGCGAGCGCGCCAGCGTCGTGCGGAATTCGTCCATCTGCTGCAACGCGGCACTTCGTGATATCGCCGGCAGCGTGGCGGAAGCGATGGCCACGCCGAACAAACCCAGCGGAAGCTGCATGAAGCGGAAGGCGTAGCTCAGCCAGCTTACCGGTCCGTTGATCACATGGCCCGCCGCGTCCGTGATGCTGGAAGCGAAATTCGTGTTCACCAGCACGTTGATCTGCACCGCGGCATTGCCCAGAATCGCGGGTCCCATGAGGTGCAGGATATTGCGCAGGCCGGGATGCGCGAAGTCAACGCGCGGGCGATACCGGATGCCCGCGCGGTACAGGCTGGGCGCCTGGAAGAGCCATTGCACGGCCCCGCCAAAGACCACGCCCCAGGCCATGGACATCACCAGGCTCATCCCCATCCAGCGGCCCACGGTGTAGCCGAAGGCCAGGCCGAAACCCACCGAGCCGATGTTGAAGAACGTCGACGAAAGCGCGGGAATGCCGAACTGATTCAGCGCATTCAGTATGCCCATGGCCTGTGCGGCGAGCGCCACCAGCAGCAGAAATGGGAACATCACGCGCGTCAGCGTGACCGCCAGCTCGAACTTGCCCGGCACGCGTGCGAATCCCGAAGCCAGCAGCCACACCAGTTGCGGGCTGAAGATCATGCCGAGCACACAGATCGCGCCCACCACCAGCAGCAGCGCCGTAGCCACCAGGTTGGATAGTTCCTCTGCTTCGCGCTTCCCCTTGGTGGCCAGGTACTGCGTGAACACCGGCACAAACGCCGACGACAGAGCCCCTTCCGCGAACAGATCCCGCGTGAGGTTAGGGATGCGGAATCCCAGCAGGAAGGCGTCGTAAGCCTGACCCGCGCCAAACAGGCGCGCCATGATCATCTCGCGCACCAGCCCGCTGATGCGGCTGAGAAAGACGGCGGCGGACACCACGCCCGCCGCGCGCATGACGTTTTCGCCTTTGGATGATGCGCCCCCGCGCGCGGCGCCTCGCGATGAAGTGTAGGCCACCGGACTCCTATTCGATGCGGCGCACTTCCACCTGCCGGTAAATCTCTTTGGCCTGCCCCAGGGATGCCGTGCGCAGGCCGGGCAGCATCGCCGAGGCCGTGCCGGCCGCTACGCTCCAGCGCAGCGCCTCGGTGAAGTCTGCTTTAAGCTCCATGGACCACGCGAAGGCGGCCGCCAGCGCGTCGCCCGCCCCTATGGGACACAGCACTTCCACGCGCGGCGGAATGGCTTCCACCAGCGCGCCTTCCACGGATCCTACAGCGCCGCGGCTGCCCAGCGAGAGCACCACCATCTCCGGCCCCATGGCGCGTATGCGGGCCACGGCATCCAGGAAATGGTTGCGCGTCACCAGCGCCCGGTTCAGCAGCCGTTCGGCCTCGGGCTGATTGGGGCAGACCAAGGTCGGCGCAGCCTCCACGCCTTCGCGCAGGGAATCGCCGTCGGCGTCGAGCAGCGTCTTTACCTTCTTGCGGCGCGCCATGCCGACCAGGCGGGCGTAGAAATTAGAGGGTACCCCGGGAGGCAGGCTGCCGCTCAGCAACAGCCAGGAGGCCCCATCCAGATGCTTCTGCACCGCTTTTTCCAGCCGGTCGACTTCGGCCTTCTCGAGCTGCGGGCCGCGTTCGTTCAGGCTGACGGTGAGGCCCTGCCGGTCGGTGATGGTGAGATTCGTGCGGATCTCGTGGCGGATCGGAACGGCCACCGTCGGATATCCGTATGGGGCCAGCATCTCTTCGAAGCGTTTTCCGTGTTTCCCGCCGCTGGGGAAGATGGCCAGTGCCTTCCCGCCAAACGACTGAATCACGGAGGCCGCATTGATGCCGCGTCCCCCTGGCGACTCGTACCGCGAATTGACGTACGCCCGATCTTCGAAAGCCAGGCGGTCCACGGAGATGGTGCGATCCAGCGCCGGATTGGCTGTGAGAGTGACGATCAATCAACTATTGTAGGGGATTCGGCCGCTCCAAAAGCCGCGTGTTACTCTGAATTATTGCACCGCCACCCGCACTTCAGCGCCTACCTGGCGCTGGCTGCCGTCTGCTTCTTCTGGGGAACCACATACCTGGCCATCCGCATGTCGCTGGAGTCGTTTCCGCCGCTGCTGCTGGTGTCCCTGCGCTTCATCATCTCCGGCTCCCTGATGCTGGCGGTCATCGCCCTGCGCGGTGAGAAACTGCCGCGCGGACGCCATTTGGGCGCCGCCTGCCTCAGCGGCGTGCTGGTGCTGGGCATCGGCAATGGCTGCCTGGTGATGGCGGAAGTCTGGGTGCCCAGCGGCGTGGCATGCCTGATCATCACCATTTCCCCGTTCTGGATGGTGGGCGTGGAAGCGCTCCTGCCCGGCGGCGAGTCATTGCACCTGCCCAGCATTCTGGGCATGTTGGTGGGACTCGCCGGCGCGGCCCTGCTGTTCGCGCCGGACCTGCATACGCACACATTCAACGCCGGCCTGCTAAACGGATTTCTGGTCCTGCAAGTGGGCATGGCGGGCTGGGCGTTCGGCTCCATTTACCAGCGGCGCAGAGTGAGCGGCGTACATCCCATCGTGACCGGCGCCGTGCAACAACTGGCCGCCGGCCTGTCCTTTTTGCCGCTGGCGCTGGTGTTCCACGAACATCCCGTCGAGTGGAGCCTTCGCGGCGCGGCGGCCGTAATGTATCTGGTGACGTTCGGATCCATCGTCGGCTACAGCGCCTACATCTTCGCGCTCGACAGGCTGCCGGTAGCCGTTGTCTCCATCTATCCTTACGTGAACTCGGTGGTCGCGGTGACGCTGGGTTGGCTGTTCTATCGAGAGCCCTTCGGCCCGCGCGAAGCCGCCGCCATGGCTGTCATATTCACGGGAGTAGCGCTCGTGAAGCGCTACAGCCGTCCCGTTGCGGCCCGCCTGGCAGTTGCCGCAGGACGCCGGGATTAGAAAGTCCGGAGGATCATCATGAGTGCCTTTGAAAGCTTTCCCCGCATTACGCCGTTTCTCTGGTTCTACTCGAACGCCGAAGAAGCGGTCGATTTTTACATCTCGGTCTTTAAGAACTCGCCCGCCTCGATGTCTTGCGGACGTCCGAAGAGGGCCGCGCCCCGAAGGAAAAAGTCCTTACTATTGCCTTCGAGCTGGACGGCCAGAGGTTCACGGCCCTCAACGGCGGCCCGAACTTCAAGTTCACCGAAGCCATCTCCTTCGTGGCCCGCTGCGAAGGCGAAGCTTTCAGAAGGGGGCAGTGAGGCGCGGCGCAGGGCTCTTAGTTCCGCTGACGAGAAGAACCTCCGCCGGGAAACTCATCCCCTGGTCCGTGGAAAAATAGCGCAGAGCTTCAAGCGACTGACGCTTCACTTCAATCAACTGCCCCGCTGAAAGCCTGGCTATCTTGTCACGAAGCTGCTCGGACATTTCGCATCGCAGCGTCCAAAAGTCTTCCACCCGGATCGGAGCTTGGATGTTGAATGGCAGCAAGCGCTCGGAGGGAGCCATCGCGCCAGCCTCGACCAGCACGTCCCGTAACTTGCCCGGCGTGGCAAATCGGTATACGTCAGGCGCATCGGGAGCGGGAGGCGGCGAATCGACATAGCGCTCGATGATTCGCGCCATCGTGTCGAAGAAAGGATTCCTTTCGGCCACGTGCCAGACCGCCACAGCCAGTTTTCGTTCCGGCCTGAGCACCCGCAACATCTCGCGAACTGCGTCAACAGGGGAGGGAAAGAACATCACACCGAAGCGGCTGACCACGGCATCGAAGGTCCCGGCTGGGAACGGCAGATGGTCCGCAAACGCCACTTCGAATTGCGCATTGCGGAGCCCCAGACGGTCCGTTTCCCGCCGGGCGGCTGCCACCATCTCCGGAACCGCATCGATCCCAACCACCTGGCCTTCGGGTCCGACCAGGTCAGCCACACTCAAGGCCGGGTCCCCGGGACCCGTGGCAACATCCAGGACTACTTGCCCGCGGCTGATCAGCCCATCCTCGACCAGAGCCTGCGTGACCGGCGCGAACATCCGCCGGATCATTTCGCGGTGCTTCTCCCAGAACAGCGCAGCTCCGCTCCATCTGTCTAAGATCGCCTTGTCGGCTTGCATCAACGCCAGTATAGCTTTTAGGCGGTTGGGGGCGGAGCCGGAGTCAGGCCGTGCCGGCGCATGATTTCCGTGATCTTTGCCCGGTCGGGCGGACCTCCTGCCGCTAGCTTCACGACCTCGGCCACCTCACGGAAATACGGCGGGCCGATCGCAGCCGGCGTGACTACGCAAAGAGCCTTCACGTCCTGGACGCCGTTGTTATCGAACCGGTGAATGGCGCCCCGCGGAATGCAGAGTGCCTGTCCGGGCCCCACGTCGATTGGTTTTCCGTCAACCGTCCAAGTCATCACGCCGTCGAGACCGTAGATGGTCTCCTCATAATGGTCGTGACTGTGCGCCTGCGCCGGCAAACCCAGCGCGGCCGGAACGAAAACCTCGAAAGCCGCGATGCTGCCGGCTGAGTTGTCGCCGGTGAGCAGGAAGCGCACCGTCAGCGGGCCCAGGCGGATGGTCTCGTGGGCGGGATTCACATGGAGGCCGGCCGTTGATTGAATCATCTGGTTTTCCTTTAGTAAATTACGTTTACCATGGTAAAATGGTAAACGTAGTTTACGAAAATGTCAATATCTTCCTCGCCCAAAAATTCATCGGGTAAAACCCCCATCAAAACAGAGGATATACTCATCGGCGCGCTGCTGCGCGTTCCGGCGCAGGCGATTCACCGCCGCATTATCAGGGGGCTCAACGCGGCCGGTTTTGAGGATCTGCGCCTGCCGCATATTGCCCTACTGCAGTTTCCGGGTCCGGACGGCGTTCGCCCGGGCACTCTCGCCGAGCGTGCCGGCATCAGCAAACAGGCTATGAACCAATTACTGCGCAGCTTGCAGGGTCTTGGCTACATTGTCCGGTCCAACGCGCCGGATGAAGGCCGCGCGCGAATTATCCGCTTCACCAGGCGCGGGAACGCCGCCTACTCCAAGATCTGCGACATACTCCGCGACGTCGAGCTGGAATGGAGCGCCGAGCTGGGGTCCAGGACCTTTGGCCAGCTCAAGAAACTGCTCGTGTGTGTATGGGAGAGCCCGTTGTCTCGGTAGTGAGCGGCGTGCCTTCTAAGCAAGCCGCCGGGCCGAGCTCATGAGCTGCATTGTGGGGCGTGTACTTCCATCGTATTTCGGCCAGGAGAGATCTGGTTGGCTGGGGTCGCCGTTAGGCGCAAAGTTAGTCCACGCTCGCTGCGCCTGCTGCACGACCGCTGGCCTATTGGGATCCCTGCCGGTGAACACAGTGTCATCCGGATCGTCAATGACGCCGAACAAAAACGGAACCTCCATCGCATGCGCGGAAAAAGACGCATCAGAAAGTCCCCAAGCAAGTGAACCACCCTCAAACCCGCGTCAATCCTTCGAGCGCCCGATAGGGTACCCCTGCCATAAATATTCGAGAGCCTCGGGCAGGGTTTGTAGTTTGACGGAGCGGTCGGTGTGCCCGGCGTTGCGCGCGAATACGAATTGATAATGATATCCTTTGGCGGCCAGCGCCCTGGCCATATTCTCGTTGGCCAGAACCCAGTCGTGCATTTCGTCGCGCATAATGTTCGGATTGAGAAGGTCTCTGTCCCCGACTTCCATCCAGATGCGGAGCGGCTTGGGTGGAGCGTTGGGGATGAGGTGTTCATGGAACTCCCATGCGCCGTGCGGGGTGACCGGGTTCCACGGCCACTGCTGGTTGACGTAGGTCCCGGAGTAGGTGAGCAGGCGGTGGTAAAGCTCCGGATGATACCAGGCCATGATCAACGCGCACGAGCCGCCGGAGCTTCCGCCCATGGCCGCCCGGCCCTCGGCATCTTTCGTCAGCTTCACATTGTATTGCTTCTCCACGCGAGGCAGTACTTCCTTCTCGACGAACTCCGCGTAGACGCCCGACATGGTGTCGTATTCCAGACCGCGCTCACTTCCCTGGGCGTCGCCGCTGCCGTTGCCTATTGAGATGGCAATCATAACGGGCACGCGGTGCCCGGCGATCAGACTATCCAGCGCCGTAAACAATGACTGGTCCGGCCCGTCGGCCCCCACGAGAAACGGCGCGGAAGTGCCGGAAACATATTGTTTCGGGACGTACACGGCTACCCGGCGGCTGTAAGGAGCAGGATGACTGGTGGTGACGATCAATCTGGCGGGGTTGCTGGGGTCCGGCGTGCCGAACGTGTTGGGATCCCGTGCGATGCCCGGATAGATCCGGCTGTCGGACGATTCCATGGTGAATGTGAACACCGCTCCCCGCGGCACGCCTTCTTTCACGGTCATCTCCGGCGCGGGGTTATGCGTGGGACCCAGGATGAAGTTTCCGTCGGCATGGGGAGGGGCGTTGGCGCCGTCGGGCAGCTCTTTCGCGGCGACATAACCAGGCGTCGCGGGATCGCGTGCGGGCGGCGTGGGACGCGCCGGGCGTGCGGGTGTGGGGGGAGTTTGGGCCGGCGCCGAATGTGAGCCGGCCAGCAGGCCGATGAAAGTGGCGAACCTAAGGAAGCGGAACATAATTTGCGTTACATTCTCTCAGTTGCTTGGAGACTGCCGGCAAAAGTGAGGCGCTGCTGGGCGGGCGGCTTGGGGGGCCGATCCTCCAACTCCCGCCGTTGATGCCGCAGCATGGCGGCGACCAGTTGCCAGGTCGGGCCGGGTGTATCGCGCCATGGCGCCGGAACGGTGATGATGCAGTAATGCCGGGTATCCGGATCGAAGCTGAAGAACCCGGCTTGCCGCCGGATCAGGCGCTTCCACTCGTCCGCCGTGCCAATCCCGGCCTCCACCAAGCCGCAGTCTGCCGGTATCTCCGCAACGTCCACCAGGCCGGCCGGGGTCACGAAATAGAACTCGTTGGAATAACGCATCCCGATGCGGCGTTTGAGCGGGTGCTTCAGCTCCGCCCGGAAGTCGGCACGCGAAATCTTCACCTCGTAACACACGCGCTTCATGCCGGTGTGCGGAAAGGAGTTTAGAGCTAAGGCGTCGAGGCGCTGCACATTGCCGTTGCGCCGGGCAGTCCCCACGCGCAACTCGCGGAAGAACAGCCACTCGGATAGCGAAGCGTGCATCGCGCGCTCCACGATGTCGAGCAAAAGGTCGGCGACGCATGGGTCGTTGTTGGACGCCGGCAAAAAGTCGGGGGAGAGCGCCGGAGCGAGGACTGCCATGCCGGAATTATTGCACAGTAAGGGAGCCCCGCGGCGCCGCATGCATTCCGGTATCATACCCGGATGCCCCCGATCGAGATCGACGCCGAATTGAACCGCCTGGCCCTCGCGGAAGCCGCCCGGCAGTATCCCGCGTACGCCGACCAGGCCCTGACCGTAGTCGCCCGTCCGCTCTTGCGGGGGTTCGCCTGGCAGCTCCAGTGGCAGGGCGAGCCGCCGGGCGGACAAGATGCTTGGGAATTTCAGAACGCCGCGATCAGGGCGTATAAGAGGCTGGCGAAGATTGCGGAGTAGCTCGGCCTCGAGTGCCTGCCGTTACCAAAAGGTTCCAGCGTGGCGGCGGACCCGCTCGCCGTGCGCGCGAATCGCCACCATCTCAGCTCCGGTTGGCGCCCGCCAGTCTTCCAGAAGCTTCAGATCGTTCTCCAATTCCCCACGGTTAGCGGGAGCCATCAGCGCAACGGCGACGTTCCGGTTCGCCAGGCAAAACCGGTAACAGTCGGCCGGTGTTGGCGGCCGGAAGCCCGGCGGATCATCAGGCGTGGGCTTCAGCAGCGCTCCCCAACGCAGCCCGGTAAAAGTAACAACCGGAATCCTACGCGGAGAAGTCACAGGAAAGAGATCATCCTCGGCCCCTCGGTGGGCGGCGTTATAGCGGACCATCAGCATATCCAGGAGGCCTGTCTGCGCCCAGTTCGCGGCCAGCGGGCGCTGGTGCGTAGTCAGGCCAATCAGACGGAGGCGGCCCGCCTGTTTCTCGGCTTGCAGATATTTCCGGGTTCCGTCGGGGGCCGTGATCGTATCCCACTCTGCGCTGGATTCGACGTAATAGAGCGTGGCGATGTCGATGTAGTCCGTCCGCAACTGCTCCAGGTAGAATTCGAACTCGCTGGCGGCCTCGCAGCGGTTTCTCGATTGAAATTGGACGGCAACCACAACCTTGGATCGGGCCGCGCCGAGCTGGGCAATTGCGCGGCTCAGCCCGTCCGGATGACCGCACCAATTCAGATAGTTGACGCCGCGTTCGATGGCGCACGCAATGTCCGCGGGTTGCGAGCCGGACCCGCCGCGGGTGGCCAGGCCCAGCCGGCACACCTCCGGCATGTCCGGAGCCAGAATCACGGTTCGGTCCATTTGCTACGCCATCGAACGACGCGCTAATGCTTCACGGCAATGGCCGAAATTTCAATCTTCGCTCCACCGATCAAGCCCGCAACCTGCACCGTGGCGCGCGCCGGTTTGGGATCCGGCATCAGCTTCTTATAGACCTCATTCATCTTCGGGACATCGTTCAAGTCCGTGATATAAACGGTTACGGATGTGATGTCCGTCATCTGAAAGCCGGCTTTCTTGACCACCTTTTCGATTGCGGCAATGGTATTCGTGGTCTGTAAAGTGATATCGGTTCCCGTGACTTTGCCTTGCGTGTCGGGCCCTTGCTGGCCAGCTACGTAGAGAGTATTGCCCGCCACGTACCCCTCGCTGAAGGGCATGCCCTTCTGGAAGTCGATGGCTTTGTTTTGCGCAAACGCGCTCCCAAGAATGCAGAACGCCACCATGCCCACCAGCCAGAAGCGCGGCCGGATTGGCTGTGAATGCCGCTCGGTGATGCTTAATCTCATCTGTGGATTCTCCGATGTGTTGGATTTCGTTTCCTTACGCAATGCCCATGGCCATTTCAACGATTGGACCACACTTCCGGAGGATGGCGGGAAGTGTATTATGGAAATTCCGGCTGTAAGGGAAATTTCCATAAGGAGCCCGCGATGAGCTATTGGCAAATATTCAATGCGCGTGCGTTGCCGAACGCGATATGTTTGACCGTCGCCATGTTTTTCTGCAATCAAGCTGTCCTGGCGAAGGATCCTCCCTCCGACGCATGCACGATGTTGCCTGCCGCTCAGTTGGCCAAAGTTCTGGAGCAACCCTACGGCGCGCCCGTGCCATCCAAGGCGCCCGCCGCGTTTCGAAACAGCCCAACGGGGACCGATTGCACGTATCAGGCAGCAAAGGGTCGTTCGCGCCAGCTCCTCTTCAGAATCTATGTGGAGTCCTCTCCCGCGGCCGCTAAAGAGACCTTCAAGAAATTGAGCGCATTCTATGGACCCAACACGGATGTGCCAGGAGATTGGGACACCGCGTACATGGACGCCCGCCATGCCATTCATGCTCAAAAGGGCAAGGTGCGCTACTTTCTCAGTCTCGCTCCTGTCGGCGTGGACGCAGCCAGGACGGAAAAGCAACTGAAAGACCTGGCCGCGTGGGTGGCTGGGCAACTTTAAGCGGTTGATCCACTCGTTTTCGCCGGGTTGCCTGCTATAATGTGACCCTGACGCGGCGCCGGGACCAAGATGCAACTGCTACGAATGCCCGGCACTCGGGGAGAATCTCAACGAAGCGTTCGATGATAAACCTGACCGGCAATCCGGATACTAAGGACAGAAATTCTGGCTTACAGCACGAGACGCCGGGCGGCACACCGATAACCGTCGCCATTCTGAATTACCGGCGGTTGCCCGAATTATCGCGCCTCCTTCAGACAGTATCCGCGCAAGAGTATCGGCCGGTCCAGGTTATCGTTGTAGACAACAATTCCGGTCCCGACATCCTGCCATTGATCAGACGAAAATCATCCGGCTGCACTCTGATCGAACTGGCCGATAACGTAGGCACCTCCGCGCGCAATCGCGCGATCGGAGCCGCCTCGAGCGAGATTGTCGTAATGCTCGACAACGACGTGAGCTTGGCGGACAGTTCCGCGCTCCGGGAGATTGCGGCTGCATTCGACAGGCACCCAAATGCCGGCTGTATAAACTTCGGCATTAACAATCCTGGCACGAATGAAAGAAGCGCCCGGGACTGGTGCCACCCCTGGGTGCACGATCGCCGCGATTGTTGGGATCGTCAGACGACATTTATTTCAGAGGGCGCTTGCGCATTTCGGCGCAGCGTGTTCAACGCTGTGGAACCGTATTGGGATGCGCTCTTTATCAATATGGAGGGTGCGGATCTGGCGTTTCGCATGTTGGAGGCCGGATTTGAGATCTGGTATACGCCGGCCGTGGAGGTACACCACTTCTTATCTGATGAAACACGTGAAGGCGGACGCGACTTCTATCACAATCCGAGAAATCTCATCTTGCTGGGCTACCGGGATATACCCGCTTCCCGGTTATTTGGCTTTCTCGCTCCCCGGCTGGCAGCCCTCGCATGGTGCTCGTTGCTGCGTGGCTATTTTTCAAAATTCATCGCCGGGGTTTGGGGTGGTCTCACCTACGTTGCTCGGGCCCGTCACGTGCGCCGGCCGGTTAGGCAAGAGACTATGGACAAATTCGATCAATTGAGGAGTGACGCTCGTTCGCGAGTGAGCAGACTGGTCCAATACTGGAAATGTGTGGGTTAGCCCGGCCTCCAATCTTCATCGTAGGGTGGCCACGAAGTGGAACAACGCTCCTACGCAACCTTTTACGCTCCCACCCCAATCTAACGTTTCCGCCTGAATCACAATTTATTCCGACATACTACCGGGCTTATGGAGACCCAGGGAATCGAGCAGATGCCATCCGGCTCGGCAAGATCATTCTGAGTACGCGGTCTATAAGAACGTGGCGGATCGATCTGGAGCCGGCGGCGTTCTGCGGCTGCCGCACGTTTCGGGAAGTGCTGTGCCTCTTATTCGGGACTTGGGCGAAACAAGAGAAGAAGACGCGTTGGGGCGACAAGACTCCGCAATACGTCACCGATATTCCGCTGCTCCGGGAACTGTTTCCGACCGCGCAGATACTCCACATCATCCGGGATGGGCGCGATGCCGCGGTGTCGGCGCTCAGAGTGGCGTTTGAAGGTAATCTAGCCACAGCCGCTCTCCGTTGGAAGGCTAGTGTTCGAGCCGGGCGGCAAGCGGGCGCCGCGCAAAGCGCCGGCGCCTATTTAGAAGTGCGCTACGAGAGCCTGCTGCAAGATCCGGAGGCTGTGATGAAGCAGATATGTACCTTTCTTGGCGAGCCATACGACCCTGCCGTACTGAAACCTTCTCCGCCCCGCCCGCATGCACTCAGCGGCGCTCCATGGATCAACGGAGATCCGCCAGATGGCGACCGCGTGATTGTGCGGTCGAATGCGGGCAAGTGGCAAGCCATGATGCGTCCCTCTGACCGCGTGCTTTTTGAATCGCTGGCAGGCGAGCTGTTGCAGGAGCTGGGGTACGGAACTGAAGGCAAGACCCGTCCTGTGCGCGCCCTGGAACGCTGGTTTTGGCGCCTCCACCACTGTTTCCGCTATGCCATCGCACGTGTTGGCGTAGTCGGCCGGCCGGATCTGATCCGAACATATTTGCGATTCCAATGCGCCGGATTGTGGGGCCGGCTTCGGGCAGGTCACTCCTTGTGACGTGGGCCGCCGATGGCCTGCTTTCCGTCACGGTGCAAGTCAAGATGCTCGTCGATCAGGTCGGTGCAGGGAGGGAGGAGCAGTCCGTGGGACTGGAGCAGATCAGCAAGGCGATCACTTTGATGGAGCGATCAGGGCAGACGACGGCAGCCGGCAGTTGCGCGGCTTTGGTCACCGCAAATGCAGCCGTTGCGGTTGCCTGACGGAGTGTAGCGCAGGCCGCCCGTCCTACTTGGCGGTCTTCTTGAAGTCGCCGGCCTTCACGATCGAAACCTGCGAAAGGTCGATTGTGCGGCGCACCGCTTGCGCGATATCGTCGGGCGTCAAGGCCGATATCTTCCTCTCCAGTTCCTCGTCCCAGGCCATGGTGCGCCCATCGTAATCCCGGTTGGTCAACGTGCGCACCAGGGAGTTGTCTTCCGACCTGTTCACCTGCTGGCCCTGCAGCCAGCCGGTGCGGTCGTCGTCCAGTTCTTTTTGCGTGAAACCATCGGCCAGCGCTCGTTGCATTTCCTCCTTGAACGCCGTTTCGACCTTAGCCACGTTCTGCGGCGCCGCAATGGCGAACACCTGGAATTGCCCGTCCTCTTCGTAGGATTTGGCCGACAGGCTCGAACCCACGCCGTAGCTTAAACCATCCTTCACGCGGATGCGCGTGGCCAGCCGCGAATTCAGGAATCCGCCGCCCAGCATGTAGTTCCCCATCACCAGCGCTGGATAAGCCGGGTCTTTATCGCTGACGTGCAGCCGCTGGGCTGCGATGAACACGGCGTTCTGCTTGTCGGGCGTCTCGATGGTCTGGTTTACGGACGCAATCTTCTGAAAGCCGAATTTGACGCGCTCGAACCGCGCAGGACTCTTCCAAGCACCGAACTGGGCTTCGATTTCCTTCTTGACCTCGGCAGTATCGAAGTCGCCCACCACGGCCAATTGGCCGTTCGACGCCCCATAATAGTGCTTGTAGAAGGCCTTGGCGTCTTCCAGTTTGACGCTTTTCACTTCTTCGATTTCCTCGGGAATCGGCAGCGTCGCACGTATGTCGCCCTTGGGGTACGGATACATGGTCCGTTGCATCTCAGTGAAGGCCAGCGCCTGCGGCTCGGTCTTTCCGAAATCGAGTTGGGTCAACTGCTCCTTGCGGATCTCTTCGAATTCGGACTCCGGCAGCGTGGCTTCCTTTAAGATTTCGCCGGCCAGGCGCAACACGGCAGGTAGATTCTCGTGCGTGGTTTCGATGCTGACGTTTGCGCTGGTCGCGCCGCCGTTCACGTTAAGCTGCGCTTTCAGCTTGTCGATCTCGTCCTGGATCTGCTGCCGGTTCTTGTGGGCCGTTCCCCGGATCAGGGTGGAGCCCGCAAGGTCGGCAGCGACGTCCTTGCCCGCCAGGCTATCCAGGTCGCCGAAGCGGAGAGTGATGACGGCGTGCACGCTGGCGCCGCGCGTCTTCTTCTGCAGCAGCGATACCTTCATGCCGGACGGCAATGTGTAGCGCTGGAGCCGCGATTCGATGTTTTTGGGCGACGGATCGAAGGCTTCACCCGCGGCCATAGCCACCTCGCCCTTGTAGTCTTTCAGTAAGGCCGCGACATCCGTCTTGGCCGCTATCTCGGAGCGGTCGGGCTTAGGGTCGGGGATGAACTCGCCGATGGTCTGGTTGGAGGTCTTCAGATAGGCCGCGGCCACGCGCTGCACATCTTGCGGCGTTACTTTCCTCAGCAGGTCGCGATCATGGAACAGAAGACGCCAGTCGCCTTGCGCCAGGTACTCGCTGATGAACAGGCCGACCCGCTCGGAATTGCGCAAGGTCATGTCAACTTCCTTTTCCAGGCGGGCCTTGGCGCGCTCCACTTCCTCTTTGCTGGGCGGTTCCTTCACCACGCCGCCGATGGTCGAGAGCATGGTGTTGCGCGCATCGTCCAGCGAATCCGTCTTGTTGAGGATGGCGCCGAACATGATCAATCCCGGCTCGTTTTGCTCCATCGATTGGGCGAATACCTGGGTGGCCTTCTTGTTGTCTACTAGCGACTTGTACAACCGTCCCGACGACTGTTCGCCCATCACGTTTGCCAGCACGTCGAGCGCCGGTTGGTCCGGGTTGGCGCCGTCGGGCGTATGGTAAACGGCGAAAATTCCCTGTATCTCGCCGACCCTGCGCACGATGGTGAGCCGCTCTCCGTCTTGCACGGGCTCCACCGTGTATGTCGGTGTCAGCGTGCGCGATGGCCGCGGGATCTTGCCGAAGTACTGGTTCACCAGTGCCACGATCTTCGGCTCGTCCACCTGGCCGGCCACCGTGAGTACGGCATTGTCCGGTTGATAATACTTGTGGTAGAACGCCTGCAGTTTGTCCATGGTCACGCGTTCCACATCCGATTTGTTCCCGATCACCGGACGGCCATAACTGTGGGCCGTGTAGGCGGCCGCCATGGTACGCTCGAACAGTACCGAGAACGGGTTGTTCTCGCCCATCTCGAATTCGTTGCGAACCACCGAGAACTCCTTGTCGAAGTCCTCTTTCTTGATGAAGGAATTCACCATGCGGTCCGATTCCATGTCGAGAGCCCACTTCAGGTTTTCATCGCTGGCCTTGAACGTTTCGAAGTAATTCGTGCGGTCGAAGTTGGTGGTGCCGTTCGGGCGGCAGCCGTGCTCAGTCAGTTCCTGCATGATATTCAGGTGGTTCGTGCTGCCTTTGAACACCATGTGTTCGAGCAGGTGCGCCATGCCGCCCTCGCCGGATCCCTCATGCCTGGAGCCGACCAGGTACGTAATATTGACGGTGATGTTGGGCTTCGACGGATCGGGGAACACCAGGAAGTGCAGCCCGTTGTCCAGTCGGTATTCGGTTATGCCTTCAACGGAGGTCACCTTGCTCACGCCGGCCGGCAGTCCCTGCGCGGAGCATACCGCGGGCGCAAAAGTAATAATGGTTAACGCCAGAAGGCTAAGGAAACGCTTTGGAGTGGTCATGCCTTTCTCATACTATCTCGCTTTGCCCGGCGCGGGTGATGCGGTAGTGGGAGAAATCAGTTGAGAACCCACGAAGGAGCTGTGCAAATACACCTGAAGATTCTGAGGCCGCCCCCGGGCCTCCGGCGTAATACCATTTGAGTGGACACTATGCGGCTATTGCCCCTGCTCCTGCTTTCGCCCTGTATTCTCCTCGCCGAAGAAGCCACGGTGGACCAGATTATGGCGCGGGTCGCCGAAAACCAGGCGCGCGCCCAGGAGATGCGCCGGGCCTACGTCTATAACCAGAAGATTCTGGCCCGTTTCCACCGCTCGAACGGCAAGCTGGCGCGCGAGGAGAACCTGGAATACGAGGTCGCTCCCACGCCCACCGGCGTCGAAAAGAAGCTGATCCACTGCGACGGCAAGTATGAGCGGCACGGTAAGACGGTTGCTTACGATGTGCCGGGCCAGCAGTTCGGTGATCTGGATATCGACGGCAACCTGATCCGGGACATGGTTGACGAGATGACCGGCGACAAAGACACCAAGGATGGGTTGGCCCACGATCTGTTTCCTTTGACCGCGAAAGAACAGGAGAAATACATCTACACGCTGGGAGGCAAAGAAGTATACCGCGGGCGGCCCATTTATCGCATCAGCTTTCGCCCCAAGCCGCACACAGAAGACGCCGACTGGAAAGGCGAAACGCTGATCGACGCCGAAGAGTGCCAGCCGCTGATGGTCACCACCAAGTTCGCACCCAAGATTCCAGTAGCGGTGAAAGTACTGCTGGGCACCGACATCAAGGGCCTGGGATTCTCGGTCAGCTACGAAAAATTCGGCGACGGGGTGTGGTTTCCGGTCAGCTACGGCGGCGAGTTTCACGTCCGGGCGGTATTTTTTTATGCGCGCAGCATGTCGATCTCCATGGTCAATAGCGGGTTCAAGCGCGCGAAAGTGACCAGCAAGATCGCGTACGATACGGGTGAGAAGTGACCGCCTTGCAAATGCCCGAGCGACCGGTATCCACACCCGCCGGCATGGATTTCACGGGCCTGGTCCGGCAGCATCAGGCCATGGTGTTCAGCATCGCATGGCACGTGCTGCGCGACCGGGCGGTGGCTGAAGAACTGGCGCAGGACGTATTCCTGTCGCTGCACCAGCACCTGGCGACGCTAGAGTCGCCTGGCCACGCGCTGTTCTGGCTGCGCAGGGTGACCAGCAACCGCGCGCTGGATGTGCTGCGCCGCCGCCAGCGCCACCCGATGGTGAGCCTGGAGAACGCGCCGGAACCGGTGGCGCTGTCGCCTGCGGGCGATCCCTTGCTCGGGACGGCGCTCCGCAGATTGGTGGGCGCGCTGCCTGAAAAGGCGCGTGCCATTGTGGTTTTGCGCTATCAGGAGGATTTGGATCCGGCGGAAATTGCCAAGATCCTGGACATCCCGGTAGGTACGGTGAAGAGTCAACTGCAGCGGGCGCTCGCGTTGTTGCGCGAGAAGATGTCCCGCACCCTTGGGGAGATCGGTTTATGAATCTGGATGATGAATTGAAATCGGCGCTGCGGCGCCACGAGCCGCCGCCGGACTTTACGGCGCGCGTACTGGCGCGTGTTTCCGCCGGGCCCGCGCGTACGGCGCCCCTTGCCGGGCTGTCCTCGACGTTGACACGCAAATCCACGCGCTGGGTGGCGGCGATAGCTGCCACGCTGCTGCTGGCGGCGGGAGCGCTGGAATACCGCCAATACGAGGGCGAGCGCGCCAAGTCGCAGGTGCTGCTGGCCATGCGCATCACGGCCAGCAAGCTCAATAAGGCTCAGAAGAAGGTGCAGATGCTCTCGCACCGGAGCATTTCATGAGACTTGCGGGATACCTGGTGGCTCTCGGGCTGCTGGCCGCTCCGGCGCCGGCCCAGGAGCTGAAGTGGAACTACGACAAACTGGCCGCCAAGGCCTCCGACACGGTGGACGTGTCATTGAGCGGATCTCTGCTGCGCCTGGCCACTAAATTCCTCTCCGACGATGACAAGGATGAAGCCAAGGTCAAGAAGCTGGTGGGCGGGCTGAAGGGGATCTACGTCAAGAACTTCGAGTTCAAGAAGGCGGGCGATTATACGCCGGCCGATCTGGAGTCGTTCCGCGCGCCATTACGGGGCGGAGGCTGGGAGCGCATTGTGGGTGTCCACAGCACGGAAGAAGGCGAAACTGTGGAGGTCTACATCAACAACGCGGCCAAGGGCATCGGCGGGCTGGCCATCATCGCCACGGAACCCAAAGAAGTGACCCTGGTTAACATCGTCGGTCCCATCGATCTGGACAGCTTGAGCGAACTAGGCGGCCATTTCGGCATCCCGGAAGTGGAAGTCGAAAAGAAGAAGTAACCGGCCTAATGGCAACTGGTGAATTTGAATGAGAACAGGTGCGTGGCCCAGTTGAATCCGCCATTGGCCGGGCTGTATTCCTGCGCATACCAGAACGTGCAATCATCCGCCGGATCGATAGCCATGCTCGAGTAGTCTCCCCAGCGATACGGCTGCGTACCACCGGAGGTCTGGGAACCGTTGCCGCTGAGGATGGTGGCTTCGGCCTCCATTTTGCCCGCGGGATCAGCCGGCCTGCGTCCGGTGTAACGAATCTGGGGGTGAATCGCGGAGCTGGATGCGCTGTATCCCAGCGCGATATTGCCGGTCTTGTCCATGCCAATGCTTGCCGCCCAGCGATACGTGGCATCCGGAGAATAGGTGCCTTGCTGGAACACCACCGGCGTAGTCCCCGGGCTGCGGATTTCGTACCAGCGGGGTGCGTATCTCGGGGTGGTGCCGCCGACTTTGACATTTTGCGTGACAACCAGGGACTCGTGCGGCGGAGTGGCACTGGGGAAGTTGCGGTACGCCAGTCGATGCATCAGGGTGAACCCCAATCCATCCAGCTTGTTCGTGGTTCCCAATTGCGGGACGAATCCCCCGAAGCTGCCGGCTTCCGTGAATTTGGCGACCGTGACGGTCACCGGGCCGGTGAAAGTGGAGTTCGTGGGCGTAGTGAAATCCACATGGAACCGGAACATCTGCAAGCTGGTGGTGCCCGCTGCCGAACTCGGAATCAGCAGGAAATAGTTGGGCGAGCCGGCCGGCGGTGCGGTGGCCCCATCCAGGTTGGACGGCAGCATGCCGTCGGCACTGGTGCTGCTCACCTGGAAACACTGTATGGTGGCTGCGGCGCCGGCGATCATCTGGGTGCGGTCGGCCGCGCACGCTTTAGGGCCGAGGTAAGCCGTCTGGCGGGCATTGAACTGGCGCGTCGAAAGGTAATACGCATCCGGCCAGATCCCCACCTTGGAATAGTCGTTCAAACCGGTCGAATCCGTGAAAGCGTACGCCGTATAAGTGCCGGTGGCATCGCCAGTGGTGGAAACCGCCATACAGAACTTGTTGGGAGGAAGAAAGGACCCTGCCTTGCCTGCGATGATTTCGATCACCCAGCGGCCGGCCATCTGATCGTATAGCACCACAGGATCGCTCTGGGCGCCCAATGAGCAGGTGGAATCGACGCCCGCCCACAGCGCAGGGATGGAGGTAGGACCGGCCAGTACCGATCCGGTGGCCTTGTCAAAGACCGCCATCGACAGGTTTACGTTCTCGACAACCTGCGTGGCGCCCACCGCGGCATTGGTATCCGGCGGTTCAAACGTGACGGAGAAGGAGCCATTGGGGCCGACGAAGCCGGTTCCCAGCCCGAGAACGTTGAGTCCGGGCGTGGTCGCCACCATCGGTCCGGCGGCCTCCTGGGTAACCGGATCATCCTCATCAACGGTTGGAGCATTGACAATCGGGCCCCGCGGCCTGGGCAGCAGGGTGTGGAACGCCGGCGGAGCATACGGCAGGGTGCGCAGCGGCGCCGAGGCGCCGTGGGCATCTTCAGAAATCACCTGCACCGGTTGAGCCGCGCCTACTGGAAGCACCAGGAGCGCAAGAATAAATATCGAAACGGAAACGACACGTATGTTGAGCACTACATCCTCCTCAAACGCGTTGGGCGATCTGTTCAAAGGTAGCGTGCGCGAAGGCGGAATTGCCGTCCGGAAAGCAGATTTTGCAAACGTTTCGCGCGCGGGAACGTGGCGGCCGATACAGTTTGGAAACTGGACGTCAGGTTAATTCCTCACCCTTGGTTTCGGGCAGGAGAAAGATCAGCGCGCCGCCCGCGGCAAAGAACACCGCGGTGAACGCCAGCGCGGTGCCGATGCCGAAGCGGTCGGACAAGGCGCCGATGGTCATGGGCGCCAGGGCGCTGGCGGCGCGGCCCACGTTGTAGCAAAAGCCCTGCGCGGTAGCCCGGATGGCGGTGGGAAACAACTCGGCCAGCATGGCGCCGAAGACGCTGAAATAGCCGTGGCCGAAGAATCCGACCAACGGTCCCAGCAATAACAGCGCGACAGGGTTGCGGGCCCATTGTCCATAGACCGGCGTGATCACCGCGGCCACCAGCACGAACGCCAGAAATACCGGACGCCTTCCGAAACGGTCCGCCAGAAAGCCGAACGATGTGTATCCCAGGAACGCCCCGATTTGCATAGGCACGATCCAACCGCTGGACTGCACAATGCTCAGCCCCGCGCCGCCCTTGGATGCCGGGCTCGAGAGGTAGCTCGGGATCCAGGTGAACAGTCCCCAGTACGCGAACAACACACAACTGGTGACGCTGGATGCCAGCGCGGCTCTGCGCAGCACGAGGGGAGTCCAGTGAATCGGCTGCGGGCCGGCCTGGGCTCTTGGGCGCATGGCATCTTTTACGCCCGAAAGCATCCACACTGCCAGTAACCCCGGCGCCAGTCCCACCACGAATAGCGGCCGCCATCCCCAGCGCGGCATCAGCGCGGCGGTGACCAGCGCCGCCAGGGTGTAGCCGAATGCCCAGCCCGATTGCATCAATCCGGCGGCCTTGCCGCGGTGCTGCGCCGGCCACGACTCGGCCACCAGCACGGAGCCCGCCGACCAGACGCCTCCCATTCCGAGGCCCACCAGCGTGCGCCAGAGCAACAACGTTTTTACGCCGGTGGCGGTGGCGGTCAGTCCCGTGAAGCCGGAATAGATCACGATGGTGTAAACCAGTGAGCGGGCCCGGCCCACGCGGTCCGCCACCACACCGAACAGCAGGCCTCCGGCGGCGGAAGCCAGCAGGGTAGCCGACGCCATGGCTCCGGCGGCCGCGGACGTGAGATGGAATTCGTCGCGGATGGCGGTGAGCGCGAAGGCATAGAGCAGCACGTCCATGGCGTCCAGGGTCCATGCGGTCTGCACGGCTGCCAGGGTCTTCCATTGCGCGCGCGTGACGGAGCTATACCAGGGAATGCAGCCAGTCCTCCTGCGCTTTGAGCAGCGCGAGCGCTGCGTCAATGGTGACCTGCTCGAAATGCACCGGGTCGCGCGGGCGCAACTGTCCGACCGCGTGCAGATCGGCCGAGATGACGTTGGCCGCCTTGGGATAGCCGCCGGTAGTCTGATGCTCCACGAACAATATGATAGGCTGCCCGTCCGGCGGCACCTGCACGGCTCCCAACGGCACGCCTTCAGTGAGCATGTGGCCGGTGTGGCGCGCGAGAACTGGCCCGCGCAACCGCAGCCCCATGCGGTCGGAATCTTCCCGCACTTGCCATACCGCGGCGCACAGGGCGTTGGCGTTATCCGGCGAGGTGACTCGTAGGGCTGGGGCGCGCGGCGCAGGCGCGCATGCCGGCCGCGAAAAGATGCCTGCCATGGCGACCGCACCCACTTCCAAAACATCGCCCCGGCGGAGCGCGCGGCCCTCCAGCCCACCTAACGCCGTCAACAGGTGCGTCGACGCACTGCCTAAAACAAGTGGCACCTGGATGCCGCCACGCACGCAAAGGTAGCACCGGGCTCCGGAGCGCGCACGGCCGCAGCGCAGGTGTTCGCCAGCTTTAACCCGGACGGGAGTCCACATCGGAATGCCGGCGTCAAAATCCGCTCCGGTGAGCGCGACCACGGCGGGCTCTTCGAACTCGAACGTGCCGCCGGCCAGGGTCATCTCCAGGGCCGCCGCGCCCTGGGGATTTTTCACCAGGAGATTTCCCGCGCGCAGCGACAGCGCGTCGGCGGCGCCCGACGCCGATATTCCCAGGTGCGCGTAGCCGGGCCGCCCCAGGTCCTGGACGGTGGTCAACAGTCCCGGCGAGATCAAACGAACGTGGTTCAGAGGGCGCCTCTCGCGATGGGAACGAATCTCACAAGATCGCCCATGCGCAGCAGGGTGGGTGGGTCCGCATCCGGCTGGAAGAGCTGTAGGGGTGTGGATCCGATGATGCGCCACCCGCCCGGTGACGCCACGGGGTAGACGCCCGTCTGCTTGCCGCCAATGGCGACGCTGCCCGCGGGCACTTTACGACGCGGCGTTTCGAGGCGCGGAACGGCGATGGATTCGGGCAATCCGCCGAGATAAGGAAATCCCGGCGAGAAGCCCAGGAAGTAGACCAGGTAGTCAGTGTTGGAATGAAGCTCCACAACATCATCGGGTGAGAGTCCCGTGAATGCCGCGACGTCTTCCAGATCGGGCCCGTGCTCGCCTCCGTAGATCACCGGAATCTCTACGGTGCGGGGCTGGTCCAGCGGTGCTGCATGGGCCCGCGCGTGCAGTTCTCCGGCGGCTTGCCGCAGTTGGAGGCGCCCGATAGCCAGGGGGTCGAAATCGATCAGAACCGAGGCATATGCCGGATGCACATTGGTAACGCCTGGCGTGTAACGCAGCAGAGATGACAGGCGCAGAACGTCCTGGTGGGTGGCGACGGAGATCTCTTCACCAAATATCAGCAGCAGCGAACGGTCGCTCGAATCCACCATGCGCATCAGCTTATTGTACGAATCATCATGGTACTCTCTGCAAATTAGGTCTTGCTCATAGTACTAAAGCATCAAAAAAGCCGTAAATAACCCTCTTGTCATAGAAATCCTTTGTGCGTAGACTTCACAAGGTGATGTCGCACGTAGAGAGATGTGCGGCGGACAACCAACTTTAAGGAGGAGTATCGAAATGAGAAAAGCTGTCTGGGCGGTAATGCTGACCGCCGTTCTGCTAGGGATGTCGAGCATGGCCCTAGCTGCCACGTTTCCAGCATGTGACAGTTTTGGGCAGGACTGGTCGATCACACTAGGACCTTTCGGGGGCAGCTTCCCCGGAACATACCTGGTATCCGGCTGCCGCGACTGCAATAACTCGCTCGGTTGCGGCGGATTCCTGCCGCTGGATGGCGCGGTTGTAGTGCATGCCGGAATACGCATTTATTCAGTAACTGCGTACAGCCCGGTCGGCAGCAGTTGCTTCAGCACCCATTGGACCGGCGCGCAGAGCGGCAGCACCGTCAGCGGTAACGTATCCAATAACGGTGGTCCGTTCGGAACGTTTTCACTCGCGCTGCGAACGGCGTGTCAGGTCCCGCGGTCGGCGGTAGATCCCGCGACTCATAAGCAATAGCTTATTCTTTCTTCAACTAGCGGGTGATGCGGTCGCGCGTTACCCGCCTTTTTTCAGGCCTCATTATGTTCAAGCTTAAAGGTTCCACGGCGCTGGCGTGCATGCTGCTGGTATGCACGGCGCGAGCGCAGCAGCCAAAGGCGATTCAGGTATTGCGGCACGCTCAGCAAGCCGCGGGAGGCGTGGAGCGGCTGGCTGCCATTCGCGACATCACTCGGGAGTATGAAATGATGGAGAAGGCAACCGGAGCCAAGGCCTCGCGGACCGTGGAAGTAATCATGCCGCGCACGGTGCGGCTGACCGATCATACCGAAGGCGGGGAAATCAGCGCCTGCTTCGACGGCCTGAGCGGCTGGATCAAGTCTCCGTGGGGCCTGGAAGAGATGCTGCCGCCTTGGCAGAGAGACGCCGCGGAACAGGAACTGCTACGGCAGCCCGAGAAGTTTCTACTGAGCGACCGGGACGGCGCGCAGGTGGAGTATGTCAAGTCCGGCAAGGTCGGCGAGAAATCCACCGATGTCCTGGACATTACGACCGCGGCTGGCGCAAAAGTGCGGCTGGCGATCGATTCGGCATCGGGCGACATCCTGACATTGGAGTATGAGCGCATCGGCCCGCGCGGCCCAGTGGCCAAGATCACTGATTCGTTCCGCGATTACCGGAGCACCGCGGGTGGGGCGCGCACGCCTTTCAAGATGAGTACGCTTTCCGACGGCCAACCATACATGGAAACGACGGTCCTGAAGCTGGAGTACAATCGCGGCCTGCGCGCGGACGTGCTGCGGCGCCACGAACCGGCAACCATCCCTTGACCTTTTCGATGGGGGATTGACTGCATCGGCCCCGTTTGATAATGTTCTGAATGTCGGGAGGTGACCACATGACATCACCGCAAATGTCGCCGGCGCAGAGCGCCGATGTAGTCTGGCAGGCTGACAAAAAGCACAAAGGCTGGACCGTGCAGCTTCACATCGGGGAGGAGGTCATCAAATACCCGCATCCCGATACCGGCCATGAAACGACGGATGCGGACCTGGTCGCGCTCGCGGTGGAAGACGCCAAGAGCGACGGCTACGAGCTGAATCCCGCAGCGGTGAAAGTGGCGCGCTGACGGGAGCGCCTAGGCGTTCAGCACGCGGTGCATGCGCTCGATGGCATCGTCGATCTCCGCCGTATTCTTGAATCCGATCGTCACCGAATCCACGCAGCCCAGGTTCATGGCGAACTTCATGGCGGCATCGCGATCTTCCGCGGTTTTGAAGCGCCCCTCGCCGGCGAGCTTCATGCTGATCACCCCCATGCCCTGCGCGTGCACCTTGCGGGTGTGCGCCACCACTTCCTCGACGTTGCCGGGTTGATCCACGTCGCGCATTTCGGGTGTATCCATCTTGGTCCCGTTGTGGTTCATGCGGATCATGGCGATTTCGAGCCAGCGATTGCCGGGGATGGTGCGCAGTGCGGGCAGGCCGTGGATGGACGCGCCGTGAGAGGCGATAATCTTCTTCTGCTGCGCCAGGGAGAAGCCGTCCATGAGGCTCTCGTAGTCGGCGGCCCAGGTAGGCGGGCGCAGGCAATGCAACAGCAGGATATCGATGTATTCGGTGTTGAGCTGCTTGCGGAACTGGTCGATCTTGGGCGCGGGATCGCCCTGGGCGGGAGTGCTGTACTTGGTCATCAGACGGTAGCTGTCGCGCGGCAGGCCCTGTAGCGCGATACCCAGCATTTCCGGCATGCCGTGGTAGCTCTCGGCCGTTTCGAAGAAGCGGATTCCGTGATCGTAAGCGTAGCGGACCAGGCGGGTGAATTCAGGCTGCCCCAATTCGCGCTGGACGCGTCCGCCGAAAGTGCCGGTGCCGAAGGCCAGGCGGGTGACTTTGACTTTGGAATTGCCCAGCTTTACCCAGTCCGTAGCCGCGCGCTTGTGCTTGGCCGGAGCCAGGCCACCGGTGGCGGATAGGACGGAGGCCGCTACCCCGGCCCGGAAGAAATCGCGTCTGGTGAGTTGTGACATGCAGCTCTCCTGACTGACACTGTAGCACTCCACCACATCGGGTATCTTGAACAGATGGATGCCTCTAAGCGGCTGCTGCCGTGGCTGGTGGCGGTGGCGTTCTTCATGGAGTCGCTGGACACGACAATCCTGAACACCGCCGTGCCGACGATCGCGGCGGCGCTGAGGGTGGCTCCGCTGAGCATGAAGTCGGTACTGGCCAGTTACACGCTCAGCTTAGCCGTGTTCATTCCGATCAGCGGATGGATGGCCGACCGGTTCGGCACGCGGCGGGTCTTCGCCTCGGCCATCGGGCTATTTACGCTGGGCTCGCTGCTGTGCGGGATATCCAGCGAGATTCACCTGCTGGTGGCCTGCCGAATACTGCAAGGCTGCGGCGGCGCCATGATGGTCCCAGTGGGCCGGCTGACGCTGGTGCGGACGTTCGCCAAATACGAACTGGTACGCGCCATGAGTTTCGTGGCCATCCCGGGGCTGGTTGGTCCGATGCTGGGTCCGGTTGCGGGCGGAATGATTGTGGCTTACCTGCACTGGCGGGTGATCTTCTTCGTCAACCTGCCGATCGGGCTGGCGGGTTTGTACATGGTCTACCGGCACCTGCCGGACTTCAGGGAAGAACGCACCAGCCCGCTGGATTTTATCGGACTGGTCCTTTTCGGCTCGGGCGTGGCGCTGCTCTCCTACGTACTGGAAGTGTTCGGGGAACATACGCTGAGCGCGCGGGAGATCGTGGGATTACTGGTCGTCTCCGTGATGCTGCTGACGGCCTACGGAGTGCATGGGTCGAGGACGCCGTTTCCCTTGCTGAACCTGGTCCTGTTTAGCATTCGCACGTTCCGCGCGGCGGTGAGCGGTAGCTTCTTCACCCGGATCGGCATCGGCGGCATTCCGTTTCTTCTTCCGCTGCTATACCAGGTGGGGCTGGGCTTCACGCCGATTCAATCGGGGCTGCTGATGATGCCGCAGGCAGTGGCCGCTATGAGCCTGAAGATGACCATGCCGGCGATTCTGGCGCGCTTCGGGTATCGCGCGGTGTTGATTTCCAACACCACGATCCTGGGACTGTTGATCATGTTCTTCGCGACCATCGGTCCGGGCACGCCGGTGTGGTTAATCGTGGCGCAGGCATTCTGCTTCGGATTCTTCAGCTCGCTGCAGTTCACTGCCATGAACACGCTGGTCTATGCGGACGTCGACGCAGCGCAGACCAGTAACGCCAGCTCCATTGCCAGCACCATGCAACAGATGTCGATGAGCTTCGGCGTGGCGTCGGCGTCGCTGGCCACGGCGATCTTCGTTCCGGACCGCTTAAACGTCAGCGGCGGTGAAATGATTCACGGCATTCACCAGGCGTTTTTCGTATTGGGAGCGTTCACCATCCTATCCACGATGATCTTTCGCGGATTGCGGAGGGAAGACGGGGACAACGTCAGCCAGCACAAGGAGCTGCACGCGAGTGTCCACCCGTCGTAAGCGGGTTAGGGCAGTCATCTGCTTCCGGCGCCGTTGGAATGAAGCTCATGGCGCGCTCGGTGACCGCGCAGATGGTGAGGCTGGGGTTGACTCCCAGGTTTGCAGACAGCACGGAGCCGTCGCAGATATACATATTGCGATAACCGAAGACACGGCTGCGATGATCCACCACGCCGTCGGCTGCTGAGGCGCCCATGGGACAGCCGCCCATGATGTGCGCGGTCACCGGCACGTTGAATAGAATTTCGGTGAGGGCGCTGATGGGGGTCCCGCCGATCAGCTTGGCGGCCTTCTGCGCGAACCGGTTGGCCTGCGGGATGAACGTGGGAACCTTGTTCCCCTGGCTCACCAGGATCTTGCGAAAGGGATAGAACCAGCGGCGGCGCAGGCGCATGCGAATGTGCCCGTCGAGCGTCTGCATGCAGAGGAACAGGACCGATTCGCGCGCCCAGCCGAAGGGGTGGAGAGCGCGCACGGTGCGGACGGGATGTCGGAGCAGGGAGGCGGCCAGCGTGCCGAGCCACGAGAGGATGCGCGTGGGTCCGGGCCGGCCGCCGGTGAGGATGGTGGAGAGGCCGCCGATGGCATCCGAGCCGGCGGGATACCGCACGACCTCGATGTGTGTGTAGTCATCGAGGTAGATGCCCGATCCGATGGCGATGCCCTTGGAAAGATCTTCGCGGCTGCCGGGGACGCGCACGCCTATCAGGGACTCGGCGTTGGTGCGCACGAAGTTGCCGATCTGATCGCTAAGCGCTGGCAGGGAGCCCCGCAACTTGAGGCGGAAGAGCAGGTCCAGGGTGCCCAGCGCGGAGGCCGCAAAGACTACCCCGCGGCAGGTGAAGCGGCCAGGCTGTTTGCGAAAGAACGAGGTGGAGCTCACGGTATGCACCTCGTAGCCGGCGCTGCCGTCCGCGGCGCCGTCGAGTGGCCGCACGTCTATAACCCGGGTTTCGGCGAAAACTTGCGCGCCGTGCTTCTCCGCGAGGTAGAGATAGTTCTTGTCGAGACTGTTTTTGGCGTTGTAGCGGCAGCCCACCATGCAGCCGCCGCAGCCGACGCAGGTGGAGCGCTCCGGGCCTTCGCCGCCGAAGTACGGATCGGGATAAGTTTGGCCGCCGGCCTCTCCTTCAGGCGGCTGGAAGACGGCCACCTGGGTTCGATAGAAGGTGTGGCCCACGCCGCTGGCGTCCGCAGCCTGTTTCAGAAAGTAGTCGGCCGGTCCCAGGATGCGATTCTCCACAACGCCCAGGGTGCGGATGGCGGTGTCATAATGACGGGGCATCTCGGCTTTCCAGTCGGCCAGTCCGGCCCAGGAACCGTTGCCCCAAACGGATGGCTGCGGCACCAGCATAGTGTTGGCGTAGGTGATGGATCCGCCGCCGACGGCGCAGCCATGGACGATGACGACGTGCTTGAAGAACTCCATGTTGAAGAAGCCGCGCAGGGCCAGGCGCGGACGCCAGATCCAGCGCCAGAGGATCCAGTTAGTGCTCGGCAGGTTTTGGGGCGTCCAGCGGCGTCCCATTTCGATCACTGCTACGCGGTAGCCCTTTTCGGTGAGCCGATGCGCGGTGACGCTGCCGCCGAAGCCGGAGCCGATCACGATGAAATCAAAGTCGTGGCGTGATTCTGACATAAGGGCCTCTTTATGGGGTAGGCCATATTTGATGGTAACTCCTGGACGATCGGAGCGCTTGTGGTTGAATTGGTTGAGCCGGGGGCGGCTGGCGCGACAGCTGGGCACGGGGGACGTAAAACTTGCTCTTCGACTTCCCGTATCGGGATTTCCGGACGGTTGGTCGCGCACGCTTCCCCTACTTTGGTTGGGATCGTCGGCGATGGAAATGGCCGATCTCTACGATGGGCCACGCGGTACCCATCGGCGGTGAATCGTGGTCGGCCCGGCGAATGCTGCCCATGCCGAACGTCCTTGCATCCGCGCGGTGGCGCGTTGCGAATACACAGGCGCGCCGGCTCAAATCACAACCTGCGCGGCCACGGCGACGCACGCCGCCCTGCTGGCCGATCACCTCAACGGCACGCGGCGCCCACCGAAAATGTCGATCTATGGCGCCGCCGAACCGTGGTAGTTCGGAAAAGCCGGATGACGAAGCTTCGGAGGCGGGTTCGTCTTCAGTTCCTCCAAGACGACTTCCACCGCCTTCTCCAACTGCGGGTCATGGCCCTGCCGAATGAGTGCCGGGTCTTGCTCGACTTCGATATCCGGCGGGACGCCGATGTTTTCCACTTCCCACTCGCCCGAGACGGGATTGTAGATGCCCGAACTGGGGGCGCCTACGAACCCTCCATCCATTAGCACCGGCCCTCCGGCCATACCCACCAGCCCGCCCCAGGTGCGGGTGCCGATCAACTTGCCCACGCCGGCCCGCCTAAAATACCAGGGCATGGCATCCCCGCCCGAGCCTGCCCGTTCGTTGATGATCATCACCTTCGGCCCGAAAATCCCCTGCGGCTGCACCAGCGGTTCTCCCACCCGGTTGGATGCCGCGCTTAACAGCTTTCGATTGAGGATCTCGGCAATGTCCGTGGCCAGCAGACCACCCCCGTTGAAACGCTCGTCCACAATCGCGGCCTCCTTTCCGATCTGCGCGTAAAAGTAGCGATTGAACGCCGTCAGTCCGCCGCTGGCCGTATCCGGCATGTAGATGTAGGCGACCTTGCCGCCGGTCATCTGGTCGACCTTGCGCCGGTTCTCCTCGATCCACGCCAGGTTTCGCAGCCTGGCCTCGTCCGGCACGGGAACCACGTTTACCTCTCGCGCTCCGGCGCCGTTGGGGTCCAGGCCCACACGCAGTAGTGTGGATTTGTCCGCCAGCCCTTCGAAGAAACTGTAGACGTTTTCCGGAGGCCGCACCTCGCGCCCGTTCACCGACAACAGGTACTCTCCCGCCTTGACATTCACACCCGGCTGGGTCAGCGGCGCCCGCAGTTGCGGATTCCAATTCTCGCCGCTATAGACCCGGAGAAACCGGTATCTTCCGTTGGCAACCTCGTAATCACAGCCCAGCAAGCCTGTCTCGACGTGCTTCGCCTCGGGCAGATCGCCACCGCCCGTTCCCATGTGACTCACTACCATGTTGCCCAGCATTTCCTGGAACAGATACGTCAGATCGCTTCTGGCGGCGACGTTGCGGAGGTACGGCTCGTACTTCTTCTCCGCCTCTTTCAGATCCAGCCCGTGGGTGTTGCGATCGTAGAAAAAGTAGCGCTCGGTTCGCCACGCTTCGTGATACATCTGTTTCCATTCCTGGACCGGATCCACCCGGACTTCGATGTTGGAAGTCTTCAGCACGCCATGTTCGGCGTCGGCCGGTGGTTTTGGCCCGCCTCCTCCGTGTCCGTCAGCCATCGGTCCGAGGGCCGCGACGATCCAATTTTCGCCTTGTTGATAGAGCGCTTTCTCGCCGCCAAACGACATTTGGAAGTTGTTCACTCCGGTCAGCGGGACGTCGCTCTTGCGAGTTTTCAGATCGTACCGGTGGACGATCTGCCCGGGCGGATTCTCACCCGGACCATCTAAAGCCGGCGGCCCCGCTTCCACCGCTAGAAGAATTCCCGCCTTCCCGACGTGCAGCGCCGTGTACCGCCGCCGCGGCATCGGCACGGACAGAATTCGCTGGTCGATCCCGTCCAGATCGATTTTCACGTTCGGGACGCCCGCCTTTGGCTTGGGTCCTTCGGCCGGCTTGGCTACGTCTGTTTCGCCTTTTTCACCCTCCGCGGGCTTCTTGTCTTCGGCTGCTTTTTCTTCGTCGCTTTCCGGAGCAAACGGAGAGGACAGCGTTTTGTCGAGCACCGCCAGGTAAATCGAGCTGGTCGAGGTCCGCCCCATGGCATGGACGTCCAGTCCCAAGCCTTCTCCCGAATTGGTGCTGGCCGTGAAATAGATATACTTGCCGTCTTTATCGAATACGGGGTTCGTGGCGTCGCTCATCCCATCGGTCACCTGCGTGGATTTCGCATCCGCCAGCGAGTAGAGATAAATGGCGCTCAATTCGTTCGGCAGCACCCGCGAGTACGCCAGCCATTTGCTGTCGGGAGACCATGCGCCGGCAATGTTCCCGCTGCGCATCTGGTAGGTATCCTGTGCGATTTCCACCTGCCGCTTCGTCTCCAGGTCCACGTACCAAAGACGCTGGAAACTGTCCACCAGCGCGATCTTCCGGCTATCCGGAGAGTAGCGCGGGGCAAGATAGAAGCCCGGCTTCAACCCAATTTTCGCGACTTCGCCGGCGCCGTTCTGCGGCCGCACATGTAGCGCGTACTCGCCCGATTCGTCCGAAAGGTACGCAATGCTCTTGCCGTCCGGCGACCACTGCGGTTCCCGTTCCATGACTCCCGGCGTGTTGGTCAGATCGCGCGGATCGCCTTTTTCCGCGGGAACCGTGATGATATCGCCGCGCCCCGCAAAAACGGCCCGCGCGCCGTTCGGCGAGACCGCCGGTGTGATCAGGCGCTTCCCGGTATTGACCAGCCTCTCGCGCACCTCCGCAAAATCGCCCTCCACGCGAATGCGGACCAGCTTCGTCTCGCCGGACTTCAGGTCATAGAGGGAAATCCCTCCGAACTGCTCGTACACGATGGCATCCGGGCCCAGCGAGGCGGACTTGATGTCCAGGCCCTGATTGTGAATGGCCTCCCGGACTTGGCTGGTTTTTGTATCGTAGAAGAACAGCGTCGTGGGGCCGTTGCGGTCCGACAGGAAGAAGACCCGGTCTCCAGCCCACATGGGATTGAAGTCATTCGAGTTGGTACGCGGGATCTTGGTCACGCTGCTGTCCGAAAGCTTGGCCAGCCAGATGCGCGTGGTCTGGCCGCCGCGATACTTCTTCCACATCGTAAAAGCACGCGCGATCGGCCCATAAGCAATCGACTGCCCGTCGGGTGACATGGCAGCCTCGTATCCGCTCGGAAAAGGCAGCCGTTCCTCCACGCCTCCGCCGGCTGGGACGGTGAACATCTCGGCGAATCGCGAGTATGCGGTTCGGGGCGAGCTGAAGATCACCCGCTTCCCGTCCGGCGTCCAACCCAACACCCAGTCGGGCGCGGGGTGCCAGGTGAGTCTCTTCGGCACGCCGCCCCCAGCGGGAAGGACGAAGACGTCCACATTGCCGTCGTATTCGCCGGTGAAAGCGATGCGCGTCCCATCGGGCGAAAATGCCGGGTCCGTTTCGTTGCCGCTTCCGCTGGTGAGACGCACGGCGTCGCCGCCCTGCCGGGGCACGCTCCAAAGATCGCCCGCATAAGTAAATACGATATGGGTCTTGCTCAAGGTTGGCTTCTGCACCAGCAGTGGACTGTCATCGGCGATGCCGATAGCCGCGAAGGCCACCAGGGCGAGTAGAGGACGCATAAGTTTCCCCCTTCCTTTGCGAGAATTCAGCATACACCAATCGCATCGTTCACGGCGGAGGTTGATGCGATGATCTTCAGGACGACCGATGAACTACTGGGGCGGATGGATCTGGCATGCCGCGCGGCTGTCCAAAATCGCAAATGTCAGTCTCGAAACGACGCGGGTTCACGCGCCTTATCAGAGTAAGAAACCGGCAGGTTCGATGCACAACTGCGGTCGCCCGCAAACGCGAGATTCGTAAAGGCGTTTTTCAGTCCCCAGTTTGGACACGTTTCGAACTTTCGCGGCCCAGTTGACACCGTGATGGAACCTCGCGTCTTGGACTTCAACTTCCTCGACCAAGAATTTTCAGCGAACCAACTAGACGCGGCCGCGGCGACTCGCTGCTGTTTGGAATCGGCGGTCATGGCGAGCCGCCGACTCATACCCGCCTCGCTTAGATCCATGCCCAAGTCATGGACCGCCCACATTTCCCCACCATCGTTCCCGCCCGCTGCTCGAAGCGCCGTTGAATGCCATTGGACGTACGCGATTGGTACAATATCTGGCGAGTCTGGGTACTATGAAAGCGAACAGGGGCTGGCTGCTGGCTGTCTGGTGCGTCGGCAATCTCGGCGCGCAAGCACCCGGCGGAGTCAGCTACTTTCGGGATATCCGCCCGATCATCCAACGAAATTGCCAGAGCTGCCATCAGCCCGCGATGAAGTCCGGAGGCCTGGATCTCACACGCTACGAGAGCTTCGCCGCTGGCGGCAGTAAGGGCGCCCCATTCAATGCCGCCCAGCCCCAGCAGAGCCTGGTGATCGCCTACCTCCAGGGCACTCGCCAGCCGCGCATGCCCTTGGGCTCGCCGCCGTTGCCCGACGACCAGATCGAATTGGTCCGCGGTTGGATCGCTGCCGGGGCCAAAGACGACACGCCCCCAGAGGCGCGCGATACCGCGGCTCTGGGCCAGCCCCCCACCTATCATCTGCCGCCTGTGATCACGGCCCTGGAGTACTCGCCCGATGGCTCACTGCTGGCCGTCTCCGGCTACCGTGAAGTGTTGCTGCACAAGGCCGACGGGACCGGATTGGCCGCGCGCCTGGTCGGCCTTTCCGACCGCATTCAATCGCTGCAGTTCTCGCGGGACGGCAAGACCCTGATGGCGGCAGGCGGCACTCCGGCGCGCTTCGGCGAGGTCCAACTCTGGGATGTGGAGTCGCGCAAGCTGCGCCACTCGGTCACGCTGACTAATGAGACGGTCTTCGGCGCTTCGTTTTCGCCGGACGGGAAGCGCGTGGCCGTGGGCTGCGCGGATAACACCGTGCGCGTGATCGACGTGGACGCCGGAAGGGAGGTCCTGAAAATCTCCAACCACGAAAACTGGGTACTCGGCACAGCTTTCGGAGTGGATGGCAAGCGGCTCGTCTCGGTTGGCCGCGATCAGGCCGCCAAGCTCACCGACGCCGCTACAGGTTCCTTCATTGAGAACATCAACGCCATGCGCGGCGAATTGGCCGGCATCGCGCGGCACCCCACCCGCGATGTGATTCTGATTGGCGGCGGAGAACGGATTCCATACCTGTATATGATGGACCGGCCCGCGTCCATGATTATTGCCGATGATTCCACGCTCATCCGCAAGTTCGAAATACAGGACGGCGCCATCTTCGCCCTGGCATTTTCCCCGGACGGCAGCCGGATCGCAGTGGCGGGCGCCTCTGAAACCGTGCCTGTGTACCAGACCGAGACCGGAGAACGAGCCGCCGCGTGCAAGGGGAGCAAAGGAACCTATGCCATCGCGTTCAGCCCCGACGGCGAGCGTCTGGCCAGCGGTGGCTTCGACGGCAAAGTGCGCATTTATGAAGTGAAGTCCGGTAAGCTGGACCGGGACTTCGTGCCTGTCCCTGTGGAAACGCGAATAGCCACCGTGAGGTGATCGCCATGTGGAGAACTGCGGCGTTGATGTTTTCGATTTCGGTAGCGGCCTCCGCGGCGGCGCCCGAATTGACGGCCATCGAGCCCCGCGGCGGCCAGCGCGGGAAGTCTCTCGCGCTGACTCTGGTCGGGCAACACCTCACGGAAGGCGCGCAGGTGCTGTCTTCCTTGCCGGCGGCCTTCACGCCGCTCACGCCGCCGCAGGAAAGCAAGCCGGGACACAAGCTGCCCTTCCTGATCGAACTGAAGGCGGACGCGCCCGTCGGGGTGTATCCCGTCCGTGTGCAAACGGCCGACGGCATTTCCAATATCCTGCTTTTTACCGTTGGGGCGTTTCCGGAGATCGTCGAGGAAGAATCCAGGCCGGAATCGCGCCAGCACGCCAATGATTCCATGGAGACGGCCGAACGCATCATAGCGCCTGTCACCGTGAACGGAACGTTGAGCGCCGCCGACCGCGATTACTACCGCGTGCATGCGAAGCAGGGCGAGCGCCTGGTCTTCGAGGTGGAGGCGCGGCGGGTGGGCTCCGCCATTGATCCGATGCTGACGGTCTTCGATTCCGCGGGCAGGCAGATCGGGCGAAACGAGGATGCCGCCGGGCTGGGAGTGGATTCCCGCATCGACATCACCTTTCCGCGCGACGGCGACTATTATGCCATGGTGCAGGATGCCCGCTTCAGCGAACAGCGCCAGAACTTCTACAGGTTGAAGGTTGCCGATTTCCCCTACGCGGAGGGCATTTTCCCGCTCGGTGGGAAGCGCGGCACAAAAGTCGACGTGGAGTTCTTCGGCGGCAACCTGGCTGCGCCGGAGAAGGCCAAGGTGGATCTGTCGGAAGTGAGCCAGAAGCAAAGCTTCACCCGCGTCAATCTGCCGGGCGATCGAGGCAGCCTGCCGTTTCTGTTTGCCGCCGGAGATCTGCCCGAGAAGATCGAGCCGGAACGCCGCGATGCCGCCGAGGCTGTCGCGCTGGAGCCCTCCACCGTGATGAACGGTAGAATTTCAAAAGCGGGCGAAGTCGATCGCTATAGGCTGGCCGTTTCCCCGGGCGAGCACTGGGAACTGGAGCTGACGGCCCGCGGCCTGGGCACTTCTCTGCTGGACGGGGTCGTGACCGCTTATGATGCCCAGGGCCGGAAGCTGTCTTCGGCCGGCGACAAGCCGCCGAAACAGGACGTGTTCTCGCTGCTCTCGGCGGGGCGCACCAGTGCGGACCCGTGGCTCGAGTTCCAGGTGCCGAAGGATACCCGCGAGATCGTGGTGGCCGTGGAAGATCTGCTGCAGCGCGGCGGTCCGGGATTCGGATACCGGCTGGTAGCTCGCCGCCAGCCCGTGGACTTCGAACTCACCGCGCTCGAACCCTACGTGAATATTCCGGCCAAAGGGTCGGTGTCCGTCAACGTGTCCGTCGCGAGGCACGGCTTCATCTGGCCGATCGAGCTGACTATTCCGGACCTGGGAGACGATTTCATCGTGGAAGGCGGCCACCTCCCGGCGGAGTGGAAAGATGACGACTATTCCATCTCCCGCCGCGGTATGCTGACCCTCACGGCCAAGCCGCAGGCTAAGCTCAAGGGACCTGTGGAACTCGCCGTGTGGGGCACCGGCAAGACCCCGGATGGTTACGTCGTCCGTCGCAAGGCACGCTGCCTGGGCATGATAACCGAAATCGCGGGCGGTACTGGCATTTCAGACGCCGGCGATCGCGAGAACCAGAGTCCGTTTGTGGCGCCCTGGCTGGGGTTGGATCTGCCGGTGATGCTGGCGCGGGAGGAGTCCGGGGCCATCGAGATGGAAGCGCCCCGTGTGCTCCGGCTGGTTCAGGGATCGGGATTCGAGCTGAAATGGAATTTCAAAGCGCGCAACCCGGATGCGCAGCCGCCGGAGAATGTGGGTGTGGACGTAGCCGCGCCCGCCGCGGCGGAGATCGCGATCAGACGCTCCAAGCTCGTCAAAAAGGATGAGAAGTACGCCGCCAAGGGTGAATTCGACTTGCTCACCACCACGCATACTTCGCCTGAAAAATACGACCTGGTGATGTACGGCGAGTCCATGGATGGGCAGGCAGAGCCGTTGCTGACCCGGGCCATCACGCTCGAGATCGTGCAGGGATATCGCGTGGCGCCGCCCAAGGAACCGTTGACATTGCACCCCGGCGGCAAGCTGGATCTGGTGGGAAACATTTATCGCGAGCCCGAGTTCACTCAGCCGGTGAGCGTCCAGGCGGATTATCTGCCGGCGCATGTGACCTGCCGGCCGGATGAGCAAAGCGCATCGTCCGGCGAATACCGGCTGGCGTGTGAAGCGGATGCCGCGGCGAAACCCGGCGAGTACACCTTTCAGTTGACGCCGGCTTCGGTGGTGGTGGGTCTCGACAAGCGCGAAGTGCCTTATAAGATCGCGCCGGTGGCCGCGAAGCTGATCGTCTCCGGCGCCGAAATCACTCAGACAGCGAGGTAGACAAGCGATGCGGAAAATGAGTTGGGTGGCGCTTGGCGCGGCGATGACATTCGGCGCGCCCCTGGGGATGCTTGCCGATAGCGTCAGCATTACCGAGCTGTCGGTTTCACCCGCGAAGCTGTCTTTTCGCTCCGCGGATGAGGGGATGCGGGTACTGGTCACCGGGAAGACGGCCGAGGGCGAAGAGATCGACTTAGGCGCACAGGCCAAGTTCGAACCCGCTGATCCCGTCGTCAAAGTCGGTGCGGACGGTCTGCTGTATGCCGTGCGCCAGGGAGATACCGCCGTGACCGTGACTGCCGGGGCCAAGACGGCGCGGTTCCAGGTGCATGCCGGCGATCTTGGCAATCCGCCGCAGGTCAGCTTCGTGCGCGACGTCGAGCCGGTGCTCAACAAGGTGGGCTGCACTTCGGGCACCTGTCACGGCTCGGCCAAAGGCAAAAACGGTTTCAAACTTTCGCTGCGCGGATACGATCCGGAATTCGATTATGAGGCGCTGTTATACGATATGTCCGGCCGCCGCTTCAACCGTGCGGATCCGGCGCGCAGCCTGATGCTGGCTAAGCCTACCCAGCAGGTGGCGCACGGCGGCGGGCTGCGCATCGAGCTCGGCTCGCGCTATTACAACACCATACTGAGCTGGATTTCGGCGGGCGTGCCCTATGGCAATCCCGCCTCCGACCGCGTCGAGAAACTGGAGGTTCTGCCGGCAGAGGTCTTCATGCACGGCCCCGACAAGACCCGCCCGGTAATCGCGCTGGCGCATTACTCCGATGGTTCCGTGCGCGATGTCACCCGCGAAGCCAACATATCCAGCAACACTCCGGAAATCGCCGACATCGATGCCGACGCGCGCGTGAAGGGAGTGCGCAAGGGCGAGGCTGCCCTGCTGGTCCGCTACGAAGGCAAGTTCGTAGCTGTGCCGGTGACGGTTCTGAATCCGAGCCCCGGGTTCGTCTGGAACAAACCGCCGCAATATAACTACATCGATGAGCTGATCGACGCCAAACTGCAGCGCCTCAAAATTCAGCCGTCGCCGCCCGTGGACGATGCCGAGTTTCTGCGCCGCGTATCCCTCGATCTGATCGGGCTGCCGCCTGCTCCGGACGAGATTCGCGCGTTCGTGGCGGACAAGACCGATGGGCCCACCAAGCGCAGCCGCGCCATCGACCGCCTCATGGGACTCCCCAATTACGTGGACCACTGGACGCTCAAGTGGGGTGACCTGCTGCAGGTCAGCCGCCGGTATCTGGGCGACAAAGGCATGTGGGAGTTCCGCCAGTGGATCCGCGATTCAGTGGCGGAGAACAAGCCTTACGACAAGTTCGTCTATGAGTTGTTGACCGCCCGCGGCAGTTCCTACGAGAACCCCGCCGCCAGCTACTTCCGCGTGGCGCGCGACCCCAAGGCCGCCATGGAGAAGACCACCCAGCTTTTTATGGGCGTCCGTCTGGTTTGTACCCAGTGCCATGATCATCCCTTCGAGAAGTGGACCCAGAACCAGTATTACGAGATGGTGGCTTTCTTCTCCTCGGTGGGCCTGAAGCCCGGTTTTCAGAGCGGCGACGAAATAGTCTACGACAAGCGCGAAGACAATCAGGTCAAGCACCCCAAGACCGGCCGGCTGGTTGCGCCTAAGTACCTGGTAGCCAGTCTCGGGGCTCCCCCCATCCCGCCCGAATCGCACCAGCGCGACGCCCTGGTCGGATGGTTGACGTCGAAGGACAACCCGTTCTTCGCGCGCGCCATCGCCAACCGCATCTGGAGCTACTTCCTGGGCCGCGGCATCATCGAGCCGGTGGATGATATCCGCGCCTCCAATCCGCCGGTCAACGAGGCGTTGCTGGAGGCATTGACCAAGGACCTGACCAGCCACGATTTCGATCTGCGTCACCTCATGCAGACCATCGTCAATTCGCGCGTCTATCAAGCCGGCATTCAGACCAATGCCTGGAACGAGGACGATAAGGTGAATTTCTCGCACGCCATGCCGCGCCGGCTGAGCGCGGAGGAGCTGATGGATGCACTCTCGCTGGCGGCGGGCTGGCGGCCGCAGTTTCCGGAAGTGCCCGCGGACACCATGGCGGAAGAGTTCCCCGACCCGCACGTCGGCAAGGACGGCTTTCTGGATGTTTTTGGGCGGCCGGCGCGGGAGTCATCCTGCGAGTGCGAGCGCCGCAGCGACGTGAGCCTGCCGCAGGCGCTGAACCTGGTGAACGGACGCACCATCGGAGATGCCGTGGCCGATCCCAAAGGCCGCGTCGCCCAGTTGATTGTGGCGGGCGCTTCCGATCGCGCCATGGTGGAAGAGCTGTATCTGGCGGCCCTGAGCCGCTACCCGACGCCCAAAGAATATGACATGGCCGTTACCCTTCGCCAAAGCAGCGCCAGCCGGGCTGCCTGGGCGCAGGACCTGCTCTGGTCGCTGGTAAACAGCAAGGCCTTTTTGTACAACAGGTGAGGAGAAGAATATGCTGACAATTCCAGGCCGCAAGGGCTGTCTGTGCGATGGACCCACCCGCCGCGAACTCTTGCGCGCCGGATCGGTGGGCCTGTTCGGATTGAACCTGGCGAACTTCTTCCAGTGGCAGAAGGCGCAGGGAGCTTCCCGCCTTGAGGGCGCGCGCGGTTTCAATTCGGCTAAGTCGGTGATTCTGGTTTTCCTGCAGGGCGGGCCCAGCCACATCGATATCTGGGACCCCAAACCCGATGCGCCTTTGAATATCCGCGGCGAGTTCAAGCCCATCAACTCCAACGTATCCGGCATCCAGTTGAGCGAAACCATGCCAATGCTGGCGCAGCAGATGAACAAGTGCGCCCTGATCCGCTCGATGAGCTATACGCCGACCGGATTATTCAATCACACCGCGGCGATCTACCAGATGCTGACCGGTTACCCGCCCGACAAGGTATCGCCGTCCGGGCAGCTCGAACCGCCCTCGCCAGCGGATTTCCCGACCGCCGGGTCGCATATCTCGAAGCTCAGGCCGCCGTCCGAACCGGTGCTGCCGTTTGTGGAGATGCCGCGGCCCCTGCAGGAATCCAGCGTGATCGGCAAAGGCGGCGCCGCTGGCTTTTTGGGAAAAGCGTACGATCCCTATCGCCTTTACCAGGACCCCAATAAACCCATTCAGCTCGATGACCTGACCTTGCGGAAGGAGGTTCCGCCGGAGCGCTTGCAGGAACGCTTCACCATGCTGAAAGGCATCAATGGCTCCATGCCCGATCTGGAGAAGGCCCTGAAGGATTACGCCATTGATGAATACTACGGGAAAGCGTTCGACCTGGTCCTGTCGGGCAAGGCGCGCGAGGCTTTCGATTTGAACAAGGAGCCGGATAAGGTGCGGGAACGATACGGACGCACCACCTTCGGCCAGGGTCTGCTGCTTTCGCGGCGGCTGATTGAGGCCGGCACGCGGTTCGTGCAAATGAACTGGCCGGCGGTGGCCAATGGCAATCCGGAAGTAGATGCCTGGGACACGCACGCCGCCAACTTCGGGCCGCTGAAGAATCTGCACTGTCCCATATTCGATCGGGGGATCTCGGCGCTGATCGAAGACCTGTCGCAGCGGGGTATGTTCAAAGACACCTTGCTGGTGACTGTGGGCGAGTTTGGACGCTCGCCGCGTTTGGGCGTGAGCACCTCGGGCAACACCAATTCTCCGGACGGACGCGACCACTGGCCTTACTGCTACACGGCCCTGGTGGCGGGCGCCGGCATGCAGGTCAGCCGCGTCTACGGCGCGTCGGACCAGACCGCATCGTCACCCAAGGAAAGGCCAGTGCATCCGAACGACCTGCTGGCCACTGTTTACTACTCACTGGGTATCGATCCGGACATGACCGTGCTGAACCACCTCAATCAACCGCGTGAACTGGTCAAAGGCAAGCCTGTAGTTGAATTGTGGTAGTGCGTTACCCGCCATTCAACCCGCCGCGCATTTCCGATGTGCGCGGCTGCCGCGCCGGCGTTCCGCGCAACCGTCGCCGGCGACGACCTGGAGCGGGTGGCGCCGGTGCCCTGAATGCTTGCTGCACGGCATAGCTGGCGGGTACCATATACTTCTCGTGCAGGAATAGAGACGTTGCGTCTGGCCCGCGCGCCGCGAAACCAAGATTATGTGGATAGTCCGCCTAGCCCTAGGGCGCCCGTACACTTTCGTGGTGATGGCTATCCTGATCGCTATCCTCGGCGGTGCCGCTATCGTTACCATGCCCGTGGATATCTTTCCTTATATCGATATTCCAGTCGTGAGCGTCCTGTGGGTATATTCTGGCCTTTCTCCCGAGGAGATGGAGAAACGCGTCGTTACGGGCTTCGAGCGCAGCCTCACTTCGAATGTCAACGACGTCGAGCACATCGAGTCGCAGTCGTACTCCGGGTACGCGGTCGTCAAAATCTATTTCCATCCGAATGTCAAGATCGATATGGCGGTGGCTCAAACCACGGCCACCATGCAGACCGCCCTCCGCCAGATGCCGCCTGGGATGTTTCCCGCCAACATACTGAAGTATGACGCTTCGAGCGTTCCGATTTTACAGCTCGGCCTTTCCAGCAAGACCCTGCGCGAGCAGGAGATCTTCGATATCGGGAATAACTTTATTCGCACTCCGCTCGGTACCGTACAGGGCGCGTCGGTGTCCTATCCTTTCGGAGGAAAGCAGCGGGCTGTTATGGTCGATCTGAACCTGGACGATTTGTATGCCAAGCAACTCTCGCCGATCGACATCTCCAATGCCTTGAACCTGCAGAACCTGATTCTGCCCGCCGGCACCGCCAAACTTGGCCGTACCGAGTACCAGGTGCTTGTCAATAGCAGTCCCATCGCGCTGAACGATTTAAACGATCTGCCCATCAAAACCGTCAATGGCGCCACGGTTTATATCAAAGACGTGGCCCAGGTTCATGACGGCTTCAATGTCCAGAACAACATCGTTCGTACCAACGGATCGCGGGGCGTGTTGATCACCATAACCCGCAACGGGAAGGCGTCCACGCTCGCCATCGTCAACGCCGTTAAAGCCGCGCTGCCCCGCATCCTGGCGAACGTTCCACCAGAGTTGAAGGTGACGGCACTCGCGGACCAGTCGGTGTTCGTACGGGCGTCTATCCAGGGAGTGTTACGCGAAGCGCTGATCGCGGCTGGCCTGACCAGCCTGATGATCCTGCTGTTTCTGGGAAGCTGGCGCAGTATGCTGATCGTCTGCATTTCCATCCCCCTTTCGATTCTCACATCGCTCTGCCTGCTCAGTCTTCTGGGACAGACCCTCAACGTGATGACTTTGGGTGGCCTGGCTCTGGCAGTGGGTATCCTGGTGGACGACGCCACAGTAGAGATTGAGAATACTCACCGGAACATCGCCATGCGGAAGCCGATCATCACCGCCGTGCTGGATGGCGCATCGCAGATTGCGGTTCCGACTTTCGTGGCCACCATCTCGATCTGCATCGTGTTTGTGCCGGTGCTGCTGCTTACCGGAACCGCAAGGTATCTGTTTACGCCGCTGGCCATGGCAGTGGTTTTCGCGATGCTCGCTTCGTATCTGCTTTCGCGCACGCTGGTGCCTACCATGATGGCTTACCTGCTGCAATCCGAGGTCGGCAGGGGTGCCGGGCGCATCCGCCTCTTCGCGCGCGGCCACCATCTTTTCAACCATGTTTTTGAGGCGCTGCGGTTCCGCTATGTCGGGCTGCTGGATTGGTCCTTGCGCCACCGTGGACGCACGTTGGCGGCGTTTGGCGTTTTCTTTGCTGCCTCTCTCGGCCTAGGCTGGCTGGTGGGCGAGGATTTCTTCCCCGCTGTAGATTCCGGCCAGATGCGGTTGCATGCCCGGGGTCCTGCGGGTATGCGTATCGAGGAGACCGAGGTTCGGTTCTCCGATCTCGAGCACGAAATCCGCGACCTGATCCCGCCCGATGAAGTCGAGATGGTGATCGACAATATCGGAATTCCGAATAGCTGGCCCGCCATCGCCCAAGGCGATATCCCCACCATCTCCAGCGCCGATGGGGAGATTCTGATTTCGCTCAACAAGGAGAAGCACGCCCCCACGCGCGATTACGAGGTTCTGCTACGGAGGCGTTTGCGCCAGCGCTTCCCGGATATGACTTTTTTCTTCCAGCCGGCCAACATCACCAGCCAGATTCTCAACTTCGGGCTGCCTGCTCCCATCGATCTGCAAGTGGTGGGGCGCAATGCCGAGGCTAACTACGCCATCGCCCAGAAATTGGCGCAGCGCATTGCGCGCATCCCCGGCGCGGCGGACGTGCATGTTCACCAGATCGCCGATCAACCGGTGATCCGGCTGGATGTGGACCGGGCCAAGGCTGCACAGATGGGGCTGACGCAACGCGACGTTACCAGCAGCATGCTGATCTCTCTCAGCGGCAGTGGTACGGTCGCGCCGAATTTCTGGATGAACTGGACGAATGGCGTCAACTACGGCGTGGGCGTGCAGACGCCGCAGTACCGCATCGACTCCATGGACGCTCTATTGCACACTCCGATCTCGCCAGGTACGACTTCTGTCAATTCCACCACGCCCGGTTCGATGGCGGGCGCGTCCATGGCCGGGCCCGCTTGGGTCGGCACGTCCCGGGCGGTTCTTCTCAAGCCTACGGGAACCCCGGGGCGGTTGCCGGCAATACGCAACTGCTCTCGAACCTGGCCTCCGCGCACCGCTCCTATATGCCGGTCATCGTGAACCATTACAATGTCTGGCCGGTTTTCGATGTCTTCGCCAACGTGGACCGGCGCGATCTGGGCGGAGTCGGCGCGGAAGTCATGAAGATCATGCGCGAAGAAGAGCCCCACCTGCCGCGCGGCACATCGTTCTCGTTGCGCGGACAGGTGGCTACCATGCAATCGTCGTTCTTCCGGTTGGGATTGGGGCTGGCATTTGCCGTCGTTCTCGTGTATCTCCTGATGACCATAAACTTCCAGTCGTGGCTGGACCCCTTCATCATCCTGATGGCTCTTCCGGGCGCCACGGCCGGGATTCTTTGGATTCTGTTTCTGACCGGGACCTCGCTTAGCGTGCCCTCGCTGATGGGGGCCATGATGTGCATCGGCGTGGCGACGGCAAACAGCATTCTGATCGTTACTTTCGCCAACGATGAACGCGAGAAGCTCCTCTCCGCGAAGGAGGCGATGCTCTCGGCAGGCTTTGCGCGTGTGCGCCCTGTACTGATGACCGCCTCAGCCATGATCCTCGGCATGGTTCCCATGGCGTTGGGCATGGGGGAAGGCGGAGAACAGAATGCACCCTTGGGGCGCGCGGTAATCGGTGGACTGGCCTTCGCCACCGTTACGACGTTGTTCGTAGTCCCGATTATCTATTCCTACCTGCGGACCAATCCGCCGGTCGATCATCAGCGTAGACTGGAAGAATTGAACACCAGATGAGGCGCACTGAATCCGATCAACCCGGCATGTCCGATCTCCTGCGCGAGAACGAAGATCTCAAACGGCAAATCCAGGAACTGAAGACTGCGGGTAATGGGGCCTTCACGGCTGGGTTGCCCGCGAAAGTGTGGCGTCCCTCGGCCATCAGCATCTGGGCTATTTTCTTGACGGTCATAGTGCTGATCGTAGTGGCATTCGTCTCCGGATACTTGCCGCTGCGGAAGAGGCAGGACCTGATCGCTGCAGAAGCGAGAGAGCAGGAACGGGCGCTGCAACGTGTGGAAGTAATCGAGGTGGGCCGTTCCTCCGGCCAGAGCGTGATCGAACTGCCCGGCAGCATCCAGGCCATTACCGAGGCCCCCATCCTGGCGCGTGCCGATGGATACCTGCAGCACCGCATGGTCGATATCGGCGATCGGGTACGCACCGGCCAGTCTCTGGCTGAGATCGATGCCCCCGAGATGGATCAGCAGATCCGTCAGGCTAAAGCCACCCTCCAGCAGTCCCTGGCGGCCGTGGACCAGGCTGCGGCCAATTACGAGCGGGGACAGGCTGACGAGGACCTCGCCAAAGTGACGGCGCAAAGATGGTCCGCACTATCGGCCAAGGGTGTAGTCTCACGCCAGGAAAACGACCGCTATCAATCCGAGTACCATGCGCTGGTTTCCGCCACCAAAGCGCTCGAAAAAGCGCTCGCGGCGCAGCGCAGCAACGTGGCGGCCGCCGAGGCCAACCTGGGCCGGCTGGATCAGATGCAAAGTTACCGGCTGGTGAAGGCGCCGTTCGACGGAGTGATCACGCAGCGTAATGTGGACGTCGGCGCACTGGTGAACACCGGCAATACGCTGCTCTTCCGCATCGCGCAGATCGATACGCTGCGCACCTATTTGAACGTTCCGCAAGCGAACGCCAGTGAAGTGCGGGTTGGCCAGCCCGCCCGTCTGAGCGCTTCGAACCTGCCCGGGCGCCAGTTTGCGGGCGCCGTCGCGCGCACCGCGAGCGCGCTCGATCCCGCCAGCCGAACATTATTGGTCGAGGTGCATGTGCCGAATCCGGGCGGCGCGTTGCTGCCGGGTATGTACGCCCGCGTGGCCCTGATCGGTGCGCGCTCCAATGCTCCTTTACAGATTCCCAGCGACGCGCTGATCGCACGGGGAGAAGGCACGGAAGTTGCCGTAGTGCGCGATGGACACACGGTTCATCTGCAAAAGATCGAAGTCGGCCGGGACTACGGCGATCACCTCGAAGTTGTCGGCGGGCTCATCGAAGGACAAACCATCATCGCCAGCCCGGGTGATGTGGTTCGAGAAGGCTTGCAGGTGCAGCCAGTGCCGGTTGCGAGGTGAAGGACTGCCGAGCGTCCTCGATAAGAGATCAATCCGTTGCCGAAGATCCGGCGAAGCTCGGCTTTTGCCTCGGTGAGCGTCCGTTTCTGTTTCGCGGATAGATCTCGCCCCGTCGATGGCGCAATTCTCCTCGGGTCGCTTCAGGTGAAAACGCCCGGCTCTAAATCGAGCGCTTTGCGGCGCGGGTTACACGTTGCCATGTCCGGCGTCAGAGCGGAAGCCAACGCGTGGACGGTCGACAATTTGAGATTTAGCCGGCGTTGTTATTGATCGTCCCCTTTTCGGCGTTTTAGCGGCCAGGCTTCCGGAGCGGATGGGTGGGTGCCCATCAGCCACTGGCCGACGTAACGCTGCCCCGCGGGCCAAAGGGAAAATGGATGCGCAGTACACGTTCGCGCCGCCGCTCTTCTTGAATGGAGCGGGTACGAGCCTGTAGCAAATCGTGCAGCCCCACCATGCCCACCAGTTTGCGGCCGTCTTCCCGGTCTACCACGGGGAAACGCGTGTATCCGGTTTCCGCCATACGGTTGACCACGACGCGCAAGGGTTCATCGGCATATGCCACTACCGGGTCCCGGTCGGCCAGCTCCGACAGGGGAGTGCGCGGCGCCGGCCCGTCGTGCAGCAGGTGGTGGAGGGTGTTGCGTGTGATGGCGCCGAGTAGGGTGCGGTCTCCGTCCACTACCGGATACAGCAACTGGCCTTTGCGCTCATGATCGGTATTCAGCGACCCGACCAGGCCGGCCACGGTAGTCTGCGCGAGGAGCGCGACGATGTTGGTACGCATGACCTCCTTCACAAAGAGAATCTCCAGAGGGTCCACGGCATATTCGCGGCTGAGGTGATAGCCGCGGCGGGCCACTTTTTCGGTCAGAATGGAGCGGCGCAATGTGAGCACCGTGAAGCCATGGGCGATGGAAACGGCAAGCAGGAGCGGCAGCAGCATGTTGACATCGTGGGTCAGCTCCAACGCGAAGATAATGCCGGTGAAAGGCGAGCGCATGGTGCCTCCGAGAATCGCACCCATGCTGACCAGGGGCCAGAAGCCCGCTCCTTCATGAGGCAGGAACATGGCTTCCATGCCACCCAGCGCGCCGCCCATCATAAGCAGTGGCGCCAGCACTCCGCCGGATGTTCCCGAGCCCAAAGACACCGCCCAGATCACGGACTTCACCAGCAGTATTCCAAGGATTAAATTGCGCGGAACCTCACCCTGCAGCAGGGCCCCGATGGTATCGTAGCCGACACCCAGGGCCTGCGGAAAGATGAGCCCGCCGAGTCCGATCACCAGCCCGCCAATCGCGGGCCACCACATCCAGTGGATGGGAAGCCGAAGAAAAAGATCTTCTGCGGCGTAGACGGCCAGGGTTAGGAGAATGGAAAGCACCCCCGCCAGGACGCCGGCCACCACGCAGCCCATCAGACCTTCCGGGCCGATGAAGGCAGGGTGCCCTGACACGGGAAACAACGGCCCGAGCCCCAGAATGTAGCGGCGCGCCGCACCCGCGGTGACGCTAGCGAGCGCCACGGGAACGAAGCTGCGGGGTTTCCACTCGAACAGCAGCAGTTCGACAGCGAGCAGCACGGCCGCTACCGGCGAGGCGAATGTTGCCGACATACCGGCCGCGGCTCCGGCCACCAGGAGCGTCTTGCGTTCGCTGGCCGTGAGATGAAACAGTTGGGCGATCATGGACCCGAATGCGCCGCCGGTCATGATGATAGGGCCTTCGGCGCCGAACGGTCCGCCGCTACCGATCGAGATAGCGCTGGAGAGCGGCTTGAGGATGGCCACCTTGGGCTCCACTTTGCTGCCGTTGATGAGGATGGCCTCAATGGCTTCGGGAATGCCGTGGCCGCGGATACGTTCCGACCCGAATCGCGCCATTAGGCCGATGATCAGAGCGCCCGCTACGGGCACGGCGACTTCCCAAAGGCCTAGATGGTTCCCCGCCGGCGATGCCATGGAGGTACCCCATCGCTGGAAGAAGAACAGGTTGGTGAAAATGCCAATGAGTCTCAGAAGCGCCAAGGCGATGAAGGCGCTGGCGAAGCCGATGACAATGGCGAGTCCAGAGATGAACAGGGCGCGCGTCGTCATCGTGAAATCGCCTAGCTTGTCTCCGCCGTTGTGCGGCGTTCTCCTTGTGCGTTTTACGGACATCCCCTTTAGATCCTCTGCTTTTCGTGGGTGCTAATTGACGCGGCCCGCCGCAGTGAGGCCTTGCAGCAGGGCGCCCAATGCGTTGACCAGAATAGGGCCGGAAGAACGCAGTTCTTCCCGATGAACGCTGGAAAGACGCTCGAGCTTCGTGAAGCCTTCGGGTGTCAGGTGCACTCTCACATTGCGGCGGTCGCTTTCACCACGGACACGTTCCACCAAACCGCGCTCCGCCAGCCGGTCAATTAACCCGACAACGCTGTGATGCTTGAGGAGTAGATGCGCCGCCAGGTCTCCGACGGTGGGCGCGTCGGGTTCTTCCCACGTCCGAATCGCGAGCATCATCTGATGCTGCTGCGGCTCCAGGTCTTCGGCGCGGGCGGCCATCTCGCTAAAATGCTGAAAACGGCGGATTTGGTACCGAAATTTGCCCAGAGCCCTATAGTCGGAAGTGGTCAGCGTTTGCGAGTTGCGATGACGGACCATGTAACCCCCACACCAGTATATCGCAATACGATGTTATGGGAAGGTGTAGCGGTGCTTTGGGTGATTCTTCGAGGGTCAAGATCGGCCCTCTAATCCGCGCCCGCATAACAGCGCACCCCAGGTAACTTTTTTGGCGGCATCCCCTCGGATGACCCCAAGGACCTAAGCAGTGCGCATCGGCGGGCGAGGCGCCCGGTCCGGTCCGGCGCCGAAACGTCCCGCGCTGCGATCTGTCGCGGACGGCGTTTGCGCTGACGGGCTTCTGATCCTGCGATACGGCTATAGTAGCGATTGCGGTTGAAAACACGTAAAATCTCGTGTAGCTGTGGCTACGGCAGACAGAGCATTAAGCAAGGCCATATTCGCGCTGACCTGCAGATGGTGGGGACGTATGCCGTGGCCCGTGGCCCGATGGCGGCGGCCGGGGGGATCGTGACGTTCACAGCACGAAGTGCGATGATCATCCCTATTTCTTTAGTTGTGTCCCTGGCGGCGGAAAGAGCAAATCCTGCGCCATCGACATACCGCAGACTAATAGTTCAAGCTCGACAGGCACTCGTCGTGACTACGACGGATTGGAACTCAGTCAACGGAACCCTGACCCGCTTCGAGAAGATCTCAACAGGCTGGAGCCGAGTCGGGGAGGAGATCTCAGTAGTGGTAGGGAAAAACGGACTCGCTTGGGATGCCGTGACCGTCGCTCACGGCATCCGTACGGAATTCATCAAGCGAGAAGGCGACGGTCGTTCGCCAGCCGGTATCTTCCTGCTAAAGCAGGAGTTTGGCTTTGATTCTTCGCCGGTCACCAACAAGATGCAATACCTTCCGTTGACTGGTCAGATCGAGTGCGTAGATGATGTCAAATCGAGGTCTTACAACGAGGTCGTCAACCGAAATCTGATTTCCCTGCCTGATTGGCATAGTTCCGAAAAGATGCGCGAAGTCGAACAATACAAACTCGGCATCATAGTTGGCTATAACCCCGGAGACGTGAAGAGCGCCGGTTCTTGCATTTTCCTTCATATCTGGCGGGGTCCAGGGAATGGAACGGCCGGGTGCACCGCAATGGAGGAAATGCGCCTGCGCCAGATCACGAAGAGCCTTGATGAAAAGAAACACCCAATCCTGATTCAACTTCCCGCTGCAGTCTACAAAAGGTTACGAAATCCTTGGCGTCTGCCGTAGCTTTTTGATTTGACAGAATTGCAAACACCTTCTGGCTGCTCTTCGAACTGGATTACACCAGCCGTAAAGCAGGGTATCTGAAAACCCCCCTTTCCACGCTTCTGCTACCATCCGCGCAAATCAGAACCGGCGCCGGGCGTCTTGCGCTGCGCACGCGACCTGGCTGGCTCGGCGAGCGGTGAAAAGCGTGACGGCCGAACCCGAAACCGGCCGGCGAGACCCACTAAAACCAAAAGATGCAGAGCGCCGTAGCGGCCCGCATCATCGTTGTTATTAAGCAAACATACCCAAAGGCTACTTGACGGCCTGCCCGCCTAACGTACATATTAGGACTGCGATGTGTGGAAGCCCTCATAGCACTAAGAGTTTTCCTCAAGGCATGGCGCTAAACGTGAGGACACACGTCTCTTGGCGTTCCCGATCGTTCCGCATTCCGTGAGTCAGGTAACCAGCGGCTTGCACAAACGGCTCTGTCCAGCCCTCTCGTCAATGTCCTGAGGATAGGCTAACGGCCTTCACCACGTCTTGTGGTTCCGGTAACCATCCAGGCACAGCCAAGCAAGGGCGGCAACGCAGCCAGACTTTTCGGGCGGCACACAACTCGCCGGGCGAGGGATGCTCTTCCCCGTCGCGATATCCGGACACGCCCGCTGGACCTTTACCCGGATACTGATTCAACGTAGCAAGGTAACCTGGGTCAGGCACACCCTTGCGGAGGCACGATGACGATCTCAGAAACGGAACCTGCCGGGGCAAATTATTCACCGGTCAATCGGGAGTTGCAGTTGGACGTGACCGAGGCCATGAATGAGGCAATCACTCACGGCAGCGGATTGCCCTGTTCGACAAGTGCGCCTTCTGTGCCACTTAGTCTGGCAACCGCGAGTAACGTGGCACGCCGACCTATATTCCATGGTCTGGCCGCCGCGGTCCGGCGTCTTGTTGAGGCTCGCCCCACGCGACGCCAGCGCGCCTACTGGTACGGGAACAGACACGAGGCACTAAAGTCATGTATTCACTGACGAGGGGAACTGGGCATGCGCATGGCCGCCGTGGACCCAATGAAAAAGAAATTCTCTTTGTTCGGTTGATTTGCCTGCACTGGGGCACCGCTCGCTTACGGTCACGGTGCGTTAACACGGTCGCCGCACGGGCTGAGCCGCGCATGTCATAGGCGGATTGACCGCCATGTTATTCGAGGAGATTGAAAAGTGGCTACGACTCTAAACGGATCGCTGACGAAGAACGGTGAGAAGGAAGCGGGCTGGGTAAACCGGCTTTTTACCCAGGATCGCGCGGCTCTGGAGCACCAGGAGTTGAAGTTTGCGCTGCACCGCAAGCTGCTGGACCGCATCAATCTGGAGGCGCTGGCCACCCTGGGTGGCGAGCGTGTACGTACGGAAGTGCGCGGCGCGGTGGCCAAGCTGCTCGAGGAAGAGAAGACCCCGCTGAGCCTGCT
>DATGGM010000123.1:0-25930 GCA_035308525.1 Bryobacteraceae bacterium | reverse complement strand
CCGTAAAATCTCTTGGGCTTCCGGCGGTGGGACCGCGGCTTGTCGCCAGCGTTTCAGAGTCTGCGTCAAAGGGACGCCAAAGTGAAGATACTTTGGATTTGTCTGTTGCTGTAAGTTGCTGATTTTTCTGGTGAGCGCGGTAGGAATCGAACCTACAACCTAGTGATTAAGAGTCACTTGCTCTGCCAATTGAGCTACGCGCCCTCTGCGGTCTTCTGGCGGCTTGGCTACGCCCGCGTGCCGAACACCGCGCCGCGCGCCAATTCAGAATTATACCATCCCCGGCCTTGCCGCGGACCCGATGGATGCCGCCGCCATCTGCGCGATGTCCAGCAGCTGCGGCGGCGTGGGGCTCAACGTCCCCAGCGCGTCGCGGAACATCGTCTGGCAGAACGGACATGCCGTCCCCACCACCGCCGCGCCGGTGGCCGCCAGTTCCGCAGCCCGCTCCACGTTGACGCGCGTGCCTTTCTCCTCGCCCAGGAACATCTGCCCGCCGCCCGCGCCGCAGCAGAACGACCGCTCGCGCGCGCGCCCCGGATCGGCCGCATCGCCCCAGCGCGCGATCACCTCCCGCGGCGCGTCGTAAACCCCGCGATACCGCCCCAGATAGCACGGATCGTGGAAGACTACCTTCTCGCGCCCGTCCACGCGACGCGGCAGCTTCTCCTGCATGCGCGCCAGCAACTCGCTGTGATGCTCGATCTGGAATGCCGCGCCGAATTCCTTCCAGTCCTCGCCGATGGTGCGCACGCAGTGCGGGCAGATCGAAAGCAGCTTGGCCGCCTTGGCGGAATTCAACTGCTCGATGTTGGCCTCCGCCATTTGTGAAAACAGCAGATCGTTTCCCAGCCGCCGTACCGGATCGCCCGTGCACTTCTCCTTGCGCAGCACGCCGAAGGTCACCCGCAGGTGCCGCAACACCGCCACCAGCGACAGCACGATCTCGCGCCCCTGCGGGTCGTACGATCCCATGCAGCCCAACCACAAGCAATACTCCTGCGTGCCGTCGAAGATGGGTAGCTCGTTCTTCTCGATAAATTTCTGCCGCTCGCTGGATGCGAATCCCAGCGAATTGCCGTTGCGCTCCATTGCCAGAAACATCTTGGAGCCGTAATCGTCTTCCCACTTCCCGGTGTTCACTGCGCCCCGCCGCAGCCCGATGATCACGGGCAGATGCTGTATGCCCACAGGGCACTGAAACTCGCACGCGCCGCACGTGGTGCACTGGAAAGCCGCCTCCATGGCAATGTGCTTGCCAAGCAGAGGCGCCTCGTTACCCGGCCCCTCTTCATTCAGATAATGCCGCAGGCCCAGAATGATCTCTTTCGGGTTGAGCAGCTTTCCGGTATGATTCGCGGGACAGTGCTCGGTGCAGCGCCCGCACTCCACGCAGGAGTAAGCTTGCAGCGCGTCCAGCTTGGTGATGTCCTTGCCGGTATCCAGACCGAAATCTTCGTCGCCCACCAGCGGCGGAATCTTGCTGAACCCGTCGCGCCGCAGAAATACGGTCGCTGGGCTGATCACCAGGTGCAGATGCTTGGTGTGCGGGATCAGCGGCAGGAAGGCCAGCAGCGTCAGCGTGTGCAGCCACCAGTTGGCGCGCGCCCCGGGCGCGGTCTCATCGAGCGCCAGCCCCGCGAGGTACGTCACCATCAAGATAAAGATGAACAGCGCGATGATGCCCGATTCCGGCGCGACCGTGCCCAGCCATTTCGGGCGCGCGATGAAGCGCCGCGCGGCCAGGCCTGCGATCGAAACCGCCACGGCCACCGCGAACACCGCCACGAACGCGAAATAGATTTTGCCAAATCCGCTCCCGCGGCTCAGAAACGGCAGGCCGAATCCCGCCGCCAGATGATTGAGCGTGATCAGCCCGAACGCGCAAAAGCCCCAGAAGACGAACGCGTGCGCCAGTCCCGGCAGCGGACGCTCGCGGATCACCTTCCCTTGCAGCAGCACTTCCCACACGAATTGCCGGATGCGCGGACCGAGCGGCCGGAGTTGAAAATCGGGATTAGCGCGCGCGCGGCGGATAGCCTCCACCGGCTTGCGGAAACGCCGCCAGAAAAGGGTTCCGGAGATGCACAACAGGATCGCCAGAATCGCAATTTCCAGCCATGATGGATGGACCATGCGGTAACCTTTGAATGTAGCACAGCGGTCCGCGAGAACCGCTCAAAATCCATTCCGACGGAGTGTTTCGCTTGCGTATTCTGGTTGCCGGAGCCGCCGGCTTCATCGGCTCGCACCTGTGCGATCGCCTGCTGGCCGAGGGCCATGCGGTAGTGGCCGTCGATAATTTCCTCACTGGTTCCGCGCGCAATGTGGAACATCTCGGCGGAAATGCCCGGTTCCGGTTCATCCGGCACGACATTTCGCGGCCGCTTGAAGTGGACGGGCCGCTCGACGCCGTGATGAATCTGGCGTCCCCGGCCAGCCCCAAGGACTACCTGGCGCACGCCATCGAAACGCTGGACGTGGGCAGCGCGGGCACACGCAACCTGCTGGAACTGGCCCGCGGCGCCGGCGCGCGCTTCCTGCTCGCGTCCACTTCGGAATGCTACGGCGACCCGCTCGAGCATCCCCAGCGCGAGAGCTATTGGGGCAACGTCAACCCCGTGGGGCCGCGCTCCTGCTACGACGAAAGCAAGCGCTTCGGCGAGGCGCTCACCATGGCTTACCATCGCACCTACGGCCTGTCCACCCATATCGCGCGCATCTTTAATACCTATGGCCCGCGCATGAAGCTGGATGACGGGCGCGTTGTCCCCGCCTTCGTCGACCAGGCCCTGCGCGGCGAGCCCATGACCATCTTCGGCGACGGATCGCAGACCCGCAGCTTCTGTTACGTCAGCGACCTGGTGGACGGGCTCTACCGGCTGGTGCAGTCCAACGAGTATTTTCCGGTCAACCTCGGCAATCCCGCTGAAATGACCGTGCGCGAGTTCGCCGAGCAGATCCGCAGCCTGACCGGCAGTGCGTCGCCCATCGTGAATCGTCCGCTTCCCGAAGACGATCCCAAGCGCCGCCAGCCGGATATTTCCAGGGCGCGGAGGCTGCTGGGTTGGGAGCCGCGCGTGCCTCTCGGCGACGGTTTGCGGCTCACGCTCGACTATTTCCGGTCACGGGTATAAACTAGCCCCCATGAAACGCATCATTGGCTGGATTGCCATCATTGTGGTGCTACTGCTGCTTGCGGCGGTGGCATTACCTTTTCTCATCAATCCAAATCAATTTCGTCCCAGGCTCGAAGCCGAGCTCACCAAGGCACTGGCTCGCGACGTCAAGGTCGGCGATTTGAAGCTGTCCATCCTTTCCGGCGGCGTCACCGCCGACGACCTTTCCGTGGCCGACGATCCCGCTTACAGCGCGACACCATTCCTGCATACGAAAGCTCTTACGCTGGGCGTGGATCTGTGGCCGCTGATCGTCTCCCGCGAGCTGCACGTGACCCAGCTCACGCTCGATCAGCCGCAGATCGACCTGCTGCAATCCGCCGCGGGCGATTGGAACTTCTCGAGCCTGGGCGGCAAGTCCAGCGCGCAGGCGCAGCCCGCCACGTCCTCCGGCGCGGGCCTCAACCTTTCCGTGAAGCTGGTGAAGATCACCGGGGGCCGCCTCACGCTGGCGCAGCATAACAGCAAAGCCCGCGCGCGCGTGCTCGAAAACGTGAACATCGAACTGCGCGATTTTGCGGCTGATTCGGCGTTCCCGGTCAGTCTCTCGGCCAAGCTGGCGGGCGGCGGCAATATCCAACTGGACGGCAATGTCGGCCCCATCAATCCGACCGACGCCGCGCTGACGCCCGCCAAGGTCACGGTGAAGCTTACGGGATTCGATCTGGCGGCCGCGGGTGTGGATACCTCCGGAGGCCTGGCCGGGCTGCTCTCCATCAATGGCACCGCTGCCGCCAACGGCAAGAGCCTGTTCCTGAGCGGCCGCCTGAAGGCGGACAAGTTGAAGATGGCGAAGAACGGCTCGCCGGCCACCGAGCCGGTAGAGTTCGATTTCGCCCTGGAGCACGACATGCGCAAGCACTCGGGCGTCCTGCGCCGCGGCACGATTCACATTGGCAGCGCTCCCGCGGAGCTTTCCGGAACCTATGCCGCGCAAGGCGAATCCGTGGCCGTGAATATGAACCTATCCGGGCCGCAGATGCCCGTGCCGCAGCTCGCGGCCATGCTGCCGGTCTTCGGCGTGGTGCTGCCCTCCGGCTCGTCGTTCCAGGGCGGCGCGGCCAGCGCCAAGCTGTCGTTCAACGGCCCGATTGAGGCTCTGGTCATTAACGGCACGCTAGGCCTGAATAATACCCGGCTCACCGGTTTCGATCTGGGGTCGAAGATGTCCAGCATCGAGAAGCTGGCGGGCATCAAGACCGGCCCCAATACCGAGATTCAGACCTTCACCGCCACCGTGCACTGGGCGCCGGACGGCTCGTCCATTCAGGACATCAAGCTGGTGGCGCCGGCCCTGGGTGATCTGAGCGGCGGCGGCACGGTCAGCCCCAGTGAAGCTCTGGATTTCAAGATGCGCGCGTCGCTGCGCACCGGGGGCGCCGCGCTGGCCATGATCGGCGCGAAGAGCGACGCGGGCGTGCCTTTCACCGTCGAAGGGACGGCGTCCAACCCGATCTTCCGGCCCGATATGAAAGCCCTGGCGTCGCAGGAAGTACGGAGCCTGGAGAAGGACACGATCGGTAAAGCCGCCAGCGGCCTGCTGGACGGCGTGCTGGGCAGGAAGAAAAAATAGTCCGGATCCGGCGGCCAGCCTCTGCTGTTGATTCTCGCGTCGTGCCGGACGAAAAGTATCCGGCCGCAGATGAACGCGGATGAACGCGGTTCCGGCGCTATTGGCGTTCCGCGGGTGCGTTCATCCGCGGCCGATATTCTGTTTTTGTTTCCCGCAAGCGGAGGCCTCTTCTCTCTTGACTTTGAAACTTTGCGCGTACTACAGTAGTCTCACTATGGGAAAGGAGCCGGCGCGCGCGGAGATTCCGCCGGGCACGCTTTACATGCTGATCCTGCGCAGCCTGTCCCGCCTGGGTCCCATGCATGGATACGGAATCGCGCAGCACATCCAACAGTTGTCCGGCGATGTGCTGCAGGTGGAAGAGGGATCGCTCTACCCGGCGTTGCAGCGCATGTTGATCAAGGGCTGGGTCACCGCCGATTGGGCGCAGTCGGAGAACAACCGCCGCGCGCGCTATTACCGGCTGACTCCCGCCGGGCGCAAGCAGTTGGGCGTCGAGATATCCGCATTCGACCGGGTCACGCGCGCCATCGTCAGCGTAATCGAGCCGGCTTAGAGGAGCCTATGAAGCTGGGCGAACTGATACGCCGCCTAACATTCCTCCGCCGCGGTCCGCGCTTCGACGCCGAGATGGAAGAAGAGCTGCGCTTCCACGCCGCCATGAAAGCCGACGCTTATCGCGCGGAAGGAGCCGATCCCCAAGAGGCGCAGTATGCCGCCATGCGCCGGCTGGGGAACCGGACAGAGATCGCCGAAAGGAGCAGAGACATGTGGGGATGGAATTGGCTGGAAGGGTTTGCGCAAGATACCCGCTACGCTTTTCGCGTGATGCGTAAGAGCCCCGCGTTCACCCTTATCGCGGTAGTCTCCCTGGCGCTGGGTATCGGCGCCAATACGGTAGTCTTCAGCGTGCTCAACGCGCTGGTGCTCAAAGCCCTGCCCATTGCCGACCCGGCGCGCGTGTACTTCGTCAACAACACGGGCAGGCCGGCGCAATCGTTCCCCAACTACCGCGACATCCGCGACCGCAACTCCGTGTTCGAGTCTCTGTTCGCCTACCGCATTGCCATGATGGCGCTCGACGATGACCGCGGCGCGCATCGCGTGTGGGGCTACCTGGTCACCGGCAACTACTTCGAGTCCCTGGGGATCCAGCCGGCGCTGGGCCGCTTCTTCACGCCGGCCGAAGACCTGCACCCCAACGCCAGCCCTTATGCGGTGCTCAGCTACACGAGCTGGCAGAACCGCTTTGGCGCGGATCCCCAAATCGCCGGCAAGGACGTGCGCATTAATGGCCATCCGTACACCGTGCTGGGTGTGGCGCCGCGCGGGTTCCACGGCACCGAGATCTTCTACTGGTCCGAGATCTGGGTGCCCATGATGATGCAGCCGCAGATCGAAGGGCATTCGTGGCTGGAAGTACGGAACACGTTCGACGTCTGGGTGGCGGGGCGGCTGCGGCCCGGCGTCACCGTCGGACAGGCAGAGGCTAACCTCGGCGTCATCGCGGCACAACTGGAGCGTGAGCATACCGAGAACGAAGGCATGCGCCTGACTCTGGGCGTTCCGGGGATGATGGGTTCCTCCGGACGGGAACCGACGCGCGCGTTTGCCGGCGGCGTGATGCTGCTGGCGGCCCTGGTACTGTTGGCGGCGTGCGCGAACCTGGCCAGCCTGCTGGCGGCCCGCATGGCGGATCGCAGCCGCGACCTGGCCATCCGTGTCTCGATCGGCGCGGGCGGCGGACGCATCGTGCGCCAGTTGCTTACCGAGTCGTTGTGGACCGCCATGCTGGGGGGCGCCGCGGGATGCGCGCTGGCGGTGGCCCTGCTGCGGCTTCTCAGCCGATGGCGTGCGCCGCTGGAATTCCCGGTGCAGTTCGATGTGAGCCCCGACTGGCGGGTGTTTCTGTTCGCGTTAGCGGCGGCCCTGGTCACCGGGCTGCTGTTCGGCATCGGTCCGGCGCGGCACGCCTGGAAGGCCGATCCGGCGCTGCACTTGAAAGGTGCGGGCGCGCGGCGCACGGGCCGACGCTGGGCCGCGCGCGACGTGCTGCTGCCGGTACAAATCGCACTCTGCTGCGTGCTGGTGACCTCCAGCCTGGTGGCCGTACGCGGACTCATGCGGTCGTTCCAGACGCCGCTGGGATTCCGGCCGGATGGCGCGGCCGTTATCGGCTACGACGTGGGCCTGGCGGGTTACAACGAAGATCGCGGACGCGTGTTCCACGAGCGCGCCCTGGAGGCCGTGGCGCATCTGCCGGGCGTGGAATCGGCGGCCTACGCCAGTTCCGTCCCGCTGAGCATCGACCAGTCCACCACCACCATATACGCCGCGGGGGTCACCGATTTCCGCCCGGCGACCGCGGTCTCCGCGGGCTATTATTATGTCTCCCCGGGATACTTCAAGACAGCCGGGACGCGCCTGCTCGCGGGGCGGGACTTCACTCCGCAAGACAAGACCGGATCGCCGCTGGTAGCGATCGTCAATCAGACCCTGGCGCGCCGCGTGCTCGGATCTCAGGAGGGCGTCGGCGGCCGTTTCCGGATGGGCCCCGGCGGGTCGTTGTATCAAGTGGTGGCCATCGCCGAAGACGGCAAGTACGAGACGTTGACGGAGTCTCCAAAGCCCGCCGTTTTCTTTCCCCTTTCGCAGAGGTACTCGTCCACCATGGTGCTGATGGCGCGCACCCGCAGGCCGGAGTTCGAAGTGGCCGCGGAGATGCGCGAAACGGTGGGGCGGCTCGATCCGCACCTGGCGGTTTACGGAGTGGGCAGCTTACACCAGATGCTCGGCCTGGTTTATCTGCCGATGCACGCAGCGGTGGCCGCGCTGGGAGCGTTCGGTGTGCTGGCCCTGATGCTGTGCATCACGGGAATCTACGGCCTGGCGGCTTATACCGTATCGCGGCGCGTGCGCGAGATCGGAATTCGGGTGGCAATCGGCGCACGCCCGGCGCAGGTGCTGCGGCTGGTCTTCGCGCGCACCGGCGTGCTGGTAGCGGCGGGCGCGGCCGCCGGACTGGCGCTGGGCATGGCCGGCGCGGATGTGCTCGGGAGCATTGTCTATCAGGCCAGCTCGCGCGATCCGGTGGTGATCGGCGCGGCTGTGCTGGCGATCGCCCCCGTGGGACTGGCAGCCGCTTTCGGTCCGGCGCGCCGTGCCATCCGGGTCGATCCGATGCATGCGCTGCGACACGAATAGGAAGAGCCTATCGCTTGAACCACTTCAGTTGCGCCAGCAGCCCGTAGAAGACCAGGCAGCACCAGAAGTCGATGGCCAGCCCCCAGTCGATCTTGTAGGGCATGTGCCGCCCGGCTGGCGGCAGAAAGCGGTCCAGGCTGAAATACGCGGCATTGCCCAGCACCACCGCCGTCAGACTGTGCCAGAATTGGCGCGCCGAAAAGATCCGGCGGTCAGCCATGCGGTGCGTCCAGAACCTGCCTGACCTTCTCCGCCAGGCTCACCGACGTGAACGGCTTTTCGAGAAAGGCTACAGAGCCGCGGTTGACACCTTGCAGGGCAGGCTCCCCGGTGTAACCCGACATCAGCAGAATGGGCAGGTCCGGGCGGATACGGCGCAGGCGCTCGGCCAGCTCCGCGCCCTTCATATTGGGCATCACGACATCGGTCAAAACCAGGTGGATCCGGTCGAGATGCGCTTCGCAGAGCCTCAGCGCATGGTGTCCGTCGCGGGCTTCGAGCACGCGGTAACCGCTTTGCACAAGCATGCGGCAGACCAGGCTGCGTACGGCTTCCCCATCATCGACCACCAGGATTGTTTTTCTCATCTACTGCACGTGCATGGGTTCACCGAAATAAGACAGAATCTGGCCCGAGCAGAGCTGGCAGGCTTCTTCTTCATCCGGATCGCGCGCCTCGCAACGGATCAATTCGCGGTCTTCAAATGCCATGCTGCGCCCGCAAATCCAGTCCTCCCCGTCGCGAATATGAATATGATTGAACTCTGTCACGATGTCTATCCTTCGCGCATACAGCGTATTGGGTTGCGGAAGCCGGGCCGCCGCTGATAGAATACTAGTTTCGCAGTTTTGAGGAGATTCTTGTAGCATGGCACGAATTTGCGAAGTATGCGGCCGCGGTCCGCAGTTTGGCCACCGCATCAGTCACGCCCACAACGTCAGCAAGCGCCGGTGGAATTTGAATCTGCAAACGGTGCATGCCTTGATCAACGGAACTACCAAGCGGCTCCGCGTCTGCACGTCCTGCATTCGCTCGGGAAAAGTGCAGAAGGCGGCCTGAAGCACTCTTTCTCCGTCAAATAAACATCTCTTCATCCTGCGTCACGTGTTCCGGCGAGTTGCGGCTGCCGCCTTGGGCATAGGTGCTGAAGGCAGCCTTGACGCCCGCGACCAGACCGCTGACCTCGCGCGCGGGCCGCAGTACCGCGCCTTTTACGGAGTCGCGGGCCTGATCCACCTGCGCCACGGTCTGTTCCACGGTCTCATCGATCTGGGCGATGCGCGCTTGAGCGCGACCGCTGGCGTCATCCATCAGCCTGCTCACCTGGTCGGCCTGCTGCCTGACGATTTTGACGGTGGTCAGAGTCTCCGCGGTGATTTCGGAAATACGGGAGCGGTTTTCTTCCAAAATCTTTCCGGCGGCCGTCAGGGTGGCGTCGAAGCGGTCAAAGAGGGGCCCCAGTTTTCCTTGCATATCCTTGCCGGCTTGCGCGGCTTCCTTGCCGGCCCGGTATATCGCAGCCAGGCTGACGGCCTGCCAAATCGCACCGGCGCAAGCCAGGAACACACCTATTGCAATCACCCACCGGAAGATGTCTTCAGGCATCGAGGGATCCCCTCCCAGTATTCGCGCTAGTGCGCCGGGCCATCGGCGGGGGGCGCGGCCGGCTTGACCGCGTCGCGGTAAGCCTGCTTGCCCGCTTCCATGGCTTCGGCAATAGTGTCCTTTTGCCGGTTCAACGCGTCTTTGCTCTTGTTCAAGAGATCGCCGGCGGAATCCTTCACTTCAGAAGCGCGCTGCTTCAGGTAATCGGTGCCTTCGCCGGTCTTATCCTTGATGAGCTGGCGGGTTTCGGCGCCGGACTTGGGCGCGAAAAGCATGCCGATGCCGATGCCCACGCCGAGGCCCAGCAGGAAACTGGAGAATCCATTTTTATCCATACAACCGTGCTCCTTTTACGCCTTTAGTATAGCGTGGGTCGGCTGGATGTCATACTGCGATACCATTGGAAACAATGCAGGGTATGAAAGAGCGAAAACGCCTGAATGCCGCTGCTCTATGGGAGTACGCGCTGCGCGTGCTGGGCGGCCGCGCGCATTCCAGCGGTGAACTGCGCGAGAAGCTGCGCAGCAGGGCCGAGCACTTGGGCGATGTGGACGCCACCCTGGCGCGCCTGAAGGATTACGGGTACCTTAACGACCGCAAGTTCGCCGAGAATTTCGCCGCGACTCGGCTGGAGAACGAGGGGCTGGGCAAGACCCGCGTGCTGGCCGATTTGTCGCGGCGGCGGGTGGCGCCGGCGGTAGCGCAACAGACCGTCGGCAAGGTTTACTCGGGCGTCGACGAGGCGGCGCTGGCGGAGGACTTCGTGCGGCGGAAGTTCCGCATGGTGTCCCGGCAGAATCTGTTCCAGGATGAGAAGGAGATGGCGTCGGCCTACCGCCGCCTGTTGCGGGCCGGGTTTCGGTCGGGGACTTCGATCACGGTGCTCAAGAAGTTCGCGCGGGATCCCGATCTGCTGGACAGTTTCGAACCGCCGGAGGAGCCCGCGGAAGATTAAAGCGGATTCCCGGCGAACGCGTATTCTTCAACCGGACGTCCGCCGATCAAGTGCTCCTGGATGATGCGCTCGATCACCTCCGGCGTCGCCGAGTGATACCAGGTGCCTTCGGGATAGACCAGCGCGATGGGTCCCTGCTCGCAGATGCGCAGGCAGTTCGCCTTGGTGCGGTAGACGCAATGGCCGCCCGCCAGCAAACCGAGCTCCGCCAGGCGGCGCTTCAGGTATTCCCAGGATTCCAGGCCCACCTCCTTCGGCGCGCACTTGGGCTTGGTCTGGTCGCAGCACAGAAAGATATGACGGCGGACCTGGCCGATTTGCAGGCCCTGGGCGATCTGGTGCAGGCGCTCGATGTCCATGGCTCCTCGATTGTATCGCGGGCCGCGGTCACGCCGACTTAATCTCGGTCCACATCCGGTCGCGCAGCCTCTGGGTGGCCGACGGCATGGTGGCGATCCACTGCCCCTTCTGCAGGGTTTCGGGTGGAGGAAACAGGGTGGTATTCCGCCGCAAAGCGTCCGGCAGCAGGTCCTGCGCCGCGCCATTGGCCGTGGCGGTGCGGGAGACCTCGACGATGGCGGAAGCGACCGGGGCGCGCAACAGATAATTGATGAAAGCGTGCGCCAGCTCCGCGCGGCCGCTTTCGCGCAGCACCACGGCGTTGTCGCCATACAACGGGAAACCCTCGGCGGGATACGTAAACGCCAATTGCGGCGCAGCGTCGATGGCCTGCTGCGCGGTAGTGGCCCAGGAGTGCGCCACCAGAACGTCGCCCGCGACAAGCTGATCGCGGAACTCGGCGTTCAGATACGCGCGCAGCAGCGGCTTCTGCGCCACGGCTTCGCGTTCGGCGCGGCGCAGGCTGGCCTCGTCGGTGGAATTGTACGACAGCCCAAGCTTCAGCAGACATGCGCCCAGCACTTCTTCCGGATCGTCCAGCATGGTCATGCGGCCCTTAAGCCGGGCATCCCACAGGTCCACCCAGGCGGCGGGAGCGGGCGCCACCGACCGGTTGTAGGCGATGCCGGTAGCGCCCCACATGTATGGGATGCAGTACTCCAGGCGCGGGTCCCACGGCGGGCTCTGGAATCGCGGCTCCAGGTTCGACAGATTGGGCAGCCGCCGATGGTCGAGCGGCGCCAGCAATCCGTTCAGCCGCATGGGCAGGATGCGGTTGTGGGTGGGGAAGGCCACATCCCACCCGGAGTTGCCGCTCATGACCTTGGCCAGCATCTCCTCATTGCTCTCGTAGGTCGCGTAGCGCACACGCACGGCGAACTCGGCCTCGAAGTTGGCGATGGTGTCGGGCGCCACGTAGTTCGACCAGTTGTAGACGTTGAGGCGCGGACGCCCGCGAGAGCATCCGGCCAGCCCGGCCACGCCCATCAGAAAGATGCGCCGGTTCATGCCGCGCGCACCTTTTCGGAGATGAGCACCAGGGTTCCGAAGACCACCACGATCAATGCCGAGATGGCGTTGATTACGGGACTGGCGCCGCGCCGCGCCATGGCGTAAATGACCATGGGCAGCGTTTCGGAATCCACGCCGGCCACCATGCTGGTGATCACGTAGTCGTCGAATGAAACGGTCAGCGCCAGCAGCGCCGCCGCCACGATACCGGGCAGGAGCGCCGGCAACGTCACGTAACGAAACGCCTGCCATTCGGTGGCGCCCAGGTCGAGCGCGGCTTCTTCCAATGACGGGCTGAACGTACGCAGGCGCGCGGCGATTACGATCACCACGTAGGCGATCGAAAAGGCCACATGCGCCAGGATCACGGTATACAATCCCAATCGCCAATGCATCCAGCGGAACGACCATTGGAACAGCGCCAGCAGCGAGATCCCCATCACGATCTCGGGCGTGACCAGCGAAAGATACAGCGACCCGGAGAGCAGCGCGGAGCCGCGCTTCCATAACCCGTAGGCGCAGAGGGTCCCGGCGATGGTGGAAAGGATGGTGGCCACCACCGCGATGATCACGCTGTTCCAGGTGGATTCGGCGAGCTGCTGATCCTGGAAGATGGCGCGGTACCAGTGCAGGGAGAATCCCTGCCAGACGGTGAAGCGCGACGCGTTGAAACTGAAGATCGCCAGGATCACCAGCGGCACATGCAGGAAGGCGTAGACCGCGGCGGCATACAGACCCAGCCAGCGTCTCACACCAGGCCCTCCCGTTCGCGGCGCAGCATGAGGATCACCAGGACACCCACCAGCGCCATCAAGCCCACCGAGATGGCCGCGCCGAAGGGCCAGTCGCGCGCGTTGGTGAACTGGTTCTGCACCAGGTTGCCGATCAGCACCGTGCGGCCGCCGCCCAGCAGGTCGGGCGTCAGATAGGCGCCCAGCGCGGGAATGAAGACCAGGATACTTCCCGCGCGGATACCCGGCGCGGACAATGGCAGAATCACGTGCAGCAAGGTCGGCCAGGGTTTCGCGCCCAGGTCGGCCGCGGCCTCCACCAGAGCGGGATCCAGCCGCTCCAGCGTGGCGTAGACGGGCAGCACCATGAACGGCAGATAGCCATACACCAGGCCCAGCAGCACCGCGCCATCGTTATATAGCAGGGGCAGCGGATCGTGAATCAGTCCCATGTGCCGGAGCGCCGTATTGATCAGTCCGGTATCCCGCAGCAGGAACAGCCAGGCGTAGATGCGCACCAGGAAGCTGGTCCAGAACGGCAGGATCACGAGTTGCAGGTAGACGTTCTTGCGGCTGCCGGCGCGCGAGATGAACAGCGCCAGGGGAAAGCCCAGCAGCAGGCAGATGGCCGTGGTTTCGGCGGCCATCAGGAACGACTTCAGGACGATCACCAGATAGAGCGGATCGATCAGCCGCTGATAATTCTCCCAGGTCCAGGGCGTGCCTAAGCCGCCATAGGCGCCGCGCGTCAGCAGGCTGTAGCAGATCACGATGGCAAAGGGCGCAGCGAAGAGCGCCAGCATCCAGATCCAGGCGGGCAGCAGGAACCAGGCGCGCAGACGCTCCCAGCCGGCAGCCGTTTTCACGGAAAGATCATCTCGTCGGACGGGTTCCAGCAAAGATGGATCGCTTCGCCGTCGTGGTAGGCGCCGTTATTACGGGGAATCTCGGCGACCGCATCTTCACCGCTATCAAGGCGCGTCAGGACGTGCACGCAGTTGCCCAGGAACACCGAGCCGGTCACGGTGGCGGGGCGATACCGGCCGCCGTTGGAGGGCAGCAGGCGCGAGATGCGGGTGACTTCCGGGCGCAGGCCGACGCCGCCGATCCAGTTGACCGCTCCCAAAAAACCCGCCACGAAACGGGTGCTGGGGCGTAGGTAGACATCCTGCGGCGTGCCCACCTGCTCGATGGCGCCGGCGTTCATGACGGCCAACTGGTCGGACATGGAGAGCGCCTCTTCCTGGTCGTGGGTCACCAGCAGGAACGTAATGCCCACGCGCCGCTGCATCTCTTTCAGTTCCAGGCGCATCTGTTTGCGCAGCTTCGGATCGAGAGCGGCGAGCGGCTCGTCGAGCAGCAGCACTTCGGGCTCGAGCACCAGGGAGCGGGCCAGCGCCACTCGCTGGCGCTCGCCGCCGGAGAGCTGCGCCGGGTAGCGGGATTCCTTGCCGGACAGGCGCACCAGATCCAGCGCGGCGGCCACCCGGTGGGAGATGTTCGGCGTGCCGCGGCGCTTCAGTCCGAAGGCGATGTTTTCCGCGGCGGTCAGGTGTGGGAACAGCGCGTAATTCTGGAACACGGTGCTGACGTTGCGCTGGTAGGGCCGCTGCTCATTCACGACTACGCCATCCAGCAGTACGTCGCCCGCGGTAGGCTGCTCGAAGCCGGCGATCAGGCGCAGCGTGGTGGTTTTGCCGCAGCCCGACGGCCCCAGCAGCGAGTAGAATCCGCCGCGCGGAATCGCCAGAGAGATGCCGTCGACGGCGCGGTGGCCGGCGAAGTGCTTCACCAGGCCGCGCAGCTCCAAAATCGACTCCATTTGACAAGAATGTTACCGCAAACGTAGTATCGAACGATGAAAAATTTTGCGGGGATTTTGCTGGCCGCGGCGCTGGCCGTGCCGCAGGCCAGGCCGCAGACCGGCGCGGAACTGTTCGAGAAGAACTGCGCGGTGTGTCACAAGGCGGGCAGCCCGACGCACGCGCCGGCTCCGGAGGCGCTACGGCAGATGTCGCGCACGGCCATTCTGGACGCGCTGAATACGGGGAAGATGATGCTGGTGGCGGCCCCGGTGCCGATCATGCAGCGGATGTCCATCGCCAATTACCTGGGGGCCAAAGAACCCGAGGAGACCAGCGGCGGCCGCTGCGAAGCGGCGGGCAAGCCGCTGAAGGATCTGAAGGGTTGGCACGGCTGGAGCATGGACCCGGAAAACAGCCGGTCGGAAAGCGCCGCGGCCGCCGGTCTGGATCGCGCGCGCGTGAGCCAGCTGAAGGTGAAGTGGGCGTTCGGATATCCGGGAGCCACGTCGGCCTACGGACAACCCGCGGTGGCCGGCGGGCGGCTGTTCACCGGCAGCGCCAGCGGCACGGTCTACGCGCTCGACGCGCAGACAGGCTGCACCTACTGGGCCTTCAAAGCGGCCGGGACCGTGCGCACGGCGATCAGCGTAGCAGCGTACGGCAGCGGCCGGCACGCGGTGTATTTCGGTGACGCCCACTCGACCGCCTACGCGGTGGACGCCGACAGCGGAGCGGTGCTTTGGAAGACCCGGGTGGACGAGCATCCGTTCTCGCACATCACGGGCAGCCCCATGCTTTACGAGGGGCGGCTGTACGTGCCGGTTTCGACGGGTGCCGAGGAATTCGTGGCGGCGGGCGATCCTAAATACCAGTGCTGCACGGCGCGCGGCAGCGTGGTGGCGCTGGACGCGCGTAATGGGGAACGCCTCTGGAAGACATACACGATTCCCGAGCCGAAACCCTCGCGCGTGAATTCGGCCGGCACGCAACTGATGGGACCGTCGGGCGTCTCTGTGTGGTCGGCGCCCACGGTAGACGCCAGGCGCAAGGTGCTGTACATCGGCACGGGCAACGAGCACTCCGGTCCCGAGACCACCGCGAGCGACGCGGTGCTGGCCATGGAGATGGACACGGGCAAGGTGCTGTGGTCCAAGCAACTGACGCTGGCGGACCACTGGAACGTGGCCTGCGTGCTGCCGAATCCGATCAACTGTCCGGAGAAGCCGGGGCCGGATACGGATATCGGCGCATCGCCGATCCTGGTTTCGCTGAAGGATGGCAAGCGGCTGCTGCTGGTGGGGCAGAAATCCGGCGTGATGTGGGCGCTCGATCCGGATGCCAAGGGCAACGTGGTGTGGCAGGTGCGGGTCGGCAAGGGCGGCGTGCTGGGCGGCATCATGTGGGGTCCGGCGGCGGATAGCGAGAAGGTCTACGTGCCGCTTTCCGACTTTACCTTGCTCGGACCCGTGGAAGGCGGCGATCCGAACCTGGGCGGCGGGCTGTTCGCGCTGCGCATCGCCACCGGCGAGAAAGCCTGGTACACGCCGCCCGAAAAGCCCCAGTGCGCCGGCACGCTGGGGTGCACGCCGGCGCAGATGGCCGCCGCGACGGTGATTCCGGGGGTGGTGTTCAACGGATCGATGGACGGCCATTTGCGGGCCTACGACACGGCGGACGGTGCGGTGATCTGGGACTTCGACACGGCGCGGAACTTTTCGACGGTCAACGGGGTGAAGGCGCACGGCGGATCGATGAGCGCATCCGGGCCAGTGGTCACGGGCGGCATGCTGTACGTCAACGCCGGTTATGGAGCGCTGGGCGGCATGCCGGGGAACGTGCTACTGGCATTCAGCGCGGAGTAGCGCGGCCAGTTTCTCTGCGGCATCGGAGAAGCGTAGCGTGGCGCCGTAATCGCGGGCGGCCTGGCTCATGCGTGCACGAAGGTGGTCGTCGGCGAGGACGCGGGCGATGCCAGGGCGCAACTGATCGGCGGCGACCAACAGACCGCAGCCGGGCCGCATGACTTCGCGCGCGCCATGGTGATCGAGGCAGACGGCGGGCAAGCCGGCGCGCAGCGCTTCCACCAGCGTGAGGCCATAGCTTTCGTGACGCGACGGGAAGACGTAGAGATCGGCCAGCGTGAAGAACGCCTGCTTCCGCGGGCCGGTGACGTGTCCGGGAAAGATCACGCGCGTTTTGGTAAGCCGGCCGGCGAGCGCGTGCAGCCGCCGCAGGAACCGGCGTCCCTGCATGTATGCCGCGTCGCCGCAGATGAACAGCCACAGGGGGTGCTGGGGAAAGTCGGCACGGCGCTCCCATTCGAGCAAGGCGTCGAGCAGCAGATCCTGGCCTTTTTCGGGCGAGATGCGGCTGAGCGTGAGCAGCACGCGGGCGTCGTCGGGGATGGCGTATGCGCGGCGCAACGCGGCGGCTTTTGTGTCGCCGGCATGGTGGCGGCACGGATCGGGCGCGCCCCAGGGCAGCACGTGGATCTTCCCGGACGGCGTATCCGGGTAGCAGCGCAGCAACACTTCGCGCATGGATTGCGACGGCACCACCACAGCCCGCGAATAGCGGAGGCTGTCGCGCTGCTTGGCGAAGACCAGGCGGGCCATGCCGCCTACGGGAAGGTGCTCGTACCAGCGCACCAGGCGCTCGGGCGCGACCAGGTTCCGGCCGTAGATGGCGGCGACGTAGGCGACCACATCCACGTGGTAGATGGTGACCAGGCGGTAGCCCGCGGCGGCGAGACGATGGAAGTCGGGGCCTTCGGAGATATCGTTGATCAGCACGCGCGTGCGCGCGGGATCGTGGCGCAGCACTTCGGCGGTGGCGGCGGTTTCGAAGCGCCCACAGAAGCCGGCGTAACGGCGCTCGCCGAAGTTGACCAGTTCGCGGCCGGCGGGCGCATCCGCGCCCAGAATCGCGGGACCAACCAATTCAATGGGGAACGGCTGCGTGCGGGACCACTCGCGGATGAGCTGCGCGCAGACCGCGGCGCCGCCGCCTAAGGGCAGGGCTTCGCCGGCGAAGGCGTGGGCCGCGAGATACAGGACGTCGAAGGCCGCGCTACATCTCTTTGCCGGCGTACAAGTCGTCGATGCTCTCCTTGAAGTTTTCCATCACGCGGGCGCGGCGCACTTTCATGGTGGCGGTGAGTTCGCCGTCTTCGATGCTGAAATCGCGGCCCAGGACGCGGTATTTGCGAATTTGCTCGAAGGGCGCCAGTTGTTTGTTGACACGCGCGACCACTTTACGGATCTCCTTTTGCACGGGCTCGGCCGCGGCTATTTCGGCCGTGGTGCGGCCTTTCATGGCGTCCATCCCCTTGAGCGTTTCGGCTACGGCGGGATTGATAGTGAATAGCGCGGTTAAGTAAGGCAGGCGATCCCCGACCAGCATGATCTGGGAAATGAGCGGCTCGAACTTGAATAAACTCTCAACCCGCGAAGGATGAATTTTCTTGCCGGTGGAGGAAACGATCAGCTCTTTCTTGCGGCCGGTAATAAAGATGAAGCCTTCGTCGTCGATGAAAGCGATATCGCCGGTGTGCAGCCAGCCGTCGCGGAGGACTTCGGCGGTGCCCTCCAAGTCGCCGACGTATTGGGAGAACAGACAGGGACTCTTCACCAGCAACTCGCTGTCCTGTTCGGCGATGCGCAGTTGGATGCCGGGGAGGGCTTTGCCGATGCTGCCGGCCTTGGGCATGACGAGCGGGTTCAGCGCCACCACGCCGCCCTCGGTCAATCCGTAGCCTTCGACCAGCGGCATGCCGATGGCCTCATAGAACTCGGCCAGCTCTTTGCTGAGGGGGGCGGCACCGGAAGCCGCGATGCGGACGCGGCCGCCGAAACGCGCGCGCACTTTCTGAAAGAACAGCCTGTCGGCGGCTTTGAGAGGGATGCGGATGCGGGCCGGCACGGTTTTACCCTGGTGCTTGTAATTGGCGGCGGCCAGGGCCAGCCCGAGTCCGCCATAGAAGGCGCGGCGGGCGACTGCCGGACGTTTACGCAACTCGGTGCAGATGGTCGAGTAGATGCGCTCCCACATGCGCGGCGGCGCGAGCAGCATGGTGGGCCGCACGGCCCGGATGTCATTCGGCAGCTTGAGCAGGCTTTCGGCGAAGTGTACAGGAGTGCCCATGCGCAGGGGAACAAACTCGACCACGACGCGCTGCGCGATGTGGGCCGAAGGCAGGAACGCAATGGTGGAATCGCCGGGGCCGATGGGCAGCACCGTGGGCGCCATGTCGAGATTCGACACGATCGAGCCGTGGGTTACCAGAGCCATCTTGGGCTCGCCGGTGGCTCCGGAAGTCAGATAGAGGACGGCGCTGTCGCCGGGCGTGACCTCGGCCTTGAGGCGGGCCATATAATCGGGGGTTTCAGCCAGCGCCAGGCGGCCACGCTCGCGGAGCTGCGCGAGGGACAGGGCGCCCTCCGCTTCTCCGGTGAGCAGGATGCGCGGCATGCCGGGGACCGCATGAAGAGCCTCCAGCGTGTTGGGATCCTCGACGAACAGAGCCTTGGCGCCGCACTTCTCAATGGTGCGGACGAGGTCCTTGGGCGGGTAGCTAGGGTACAGGGCGGCGGCCACGCCGCCGGCGGTAAGGATGCCGAGGTCGGCGAGGTAGAACTCGAGGCGCGTCTCAGAGTCGAGCGCCACCACGTCGCCTTTGCGGATGCCGATGGAGCGGAGGCCGGCGGCGACCTCTTCCGCCGCGGTCTGGTACTGTTTCCACGAGTAGGTCAGGTATGCGCGCTGCCCGTCTTTTCCCGAGATGGGCTGGCTGAGAGCCGCGGCGTCGCCAAACTGTGCCGCGGATTCTTCAAGGACCTGGTATAGGGTGCGGGGAGGCATTCGGCAACATGCTATCAGATCGCGAGGTCTTTTTGGCTATTCCATTACCATCGGGCCTTTACGTGGTCCCGTTTTCCTCGTGAACGCGGCGGCGCCGACATTTCGGCACAAACATTAGCGGCGGGCGGTAAGGGCGAATTCGCGCAGGAGTTCGCGGCCAGGGGAGTAGAGGCGGACGAAATACGCGCCGGCGGGCAACCCTTTGGCGAGCGAGGCGCGCACTCTTCCCCCGCTGGGTGCGACGTCCGACTGGAAGCGCGCCTGGCCGGAGAAATCCACGACTTCGACCCGGTAGCTGGGGATTGCCGGCAGGCCAGTAGTATCCAGGAGCAATAAGAGGGGCTGACCGGCGGGCGCGGCGGGCGGCTGGTCCTGCGGACCGCGGTCGGCCTGCAGTTGAAGGAGAGTGGCGGGGAGAGCGGTAGGGCGCGGCCAAGCGATGACCGCCACAACGATCACCGCCAAGGCGGCCAGCACCAGGATCCAGGAGACCGGAAAGCTCCGGCCGGCGGCAGACTTTTGGGGAGTGCGGGCTAAAGCGACGCGCATACCCTGCCTGAATGCGTCTTCGCGAGCGAGCCGATCCTGACACTGCCCGCAAATCAAGAGGTGTTCTTCGAAGCCGGACAGCTCAGGGTCGGCCAAACGGCCCATCGAATAACTTTCCAGAGCATCGTCGGTAACGTGAGTGTCGTCTTGAAATGCCAATTACGGCTATCTCCTACCTCTATAGTGGTACCCGCTGTCAATAGATCTCACAAATATCGTACTGGCCGTTTTGTAACCTTCCTTCTGCCTAATAGTCCAAAGCGAGACTTGGCGCGGGACTTGAGGAGCCGGAACTGGGTATCCGTGAGTCCCATTTCACCACAGATCTGTTCGGCAGGCTGTTCCAAAAGGTAAAATCTGATCAGAATCTCGCGGTCGCGGGGGGCAATACTCTTGAGGACCTTTTGGGCGATTTCCTGATTCTCGTGCTGGATGGCGTCCTGCTCGGGGCTGGTGCCAAGGTCACGCACGGCGAGTCCCCAATCGAGATCGTACTCGTGCTTCCGGTTCATCATGTTGTCTTCAATCTGGGCGGCCACCTGGCGGCGCACAATGGTACGCACATATCCCATGAGGCGCTCCGGCTCGCGCAGCTCACCGCGCTGGATGGCCTGAGCCACGACCAGAAACGTATCGTGGAGGCGATCTTCAAGGTCCTGGGGGCCGAGCTGCCGGCAAAGATAAAAACGGACGCCGCGGGAAAAGACGCTATAGAGCTGCTCCATTCCATCAGGATTATTGATCCTGACTTTCTCGACAAGTTGTGCCCAAGGATGTGGGGAGCGCCGGGGGTTTTCCGAGGTTTCGTCCGCAGTATCATTTGCCATCATTATTGGTTACCTGTCACGAAATATGCGCCCCAATAATCCGGGTGGGCGCGGAACGTGTGGGACTGGAGCATGTCGATTTGGGCGCTCTGCAGGGCCTGGGCCGGCCCGGCGGCGGGGGACGCGCGCAAATGCGTGTAGAAGGAGAGAAAGAACGCCCCGGAATCATCCGGAGTGGGCCAGAGGCTGGCGACGACGGCGCGGGCACCGGCGGCCAGGCAGGCGCGGGTCAGGCCCATCAGACCGGCGCCGGGAAGCACATCGGCCGAGCCGGAACTGCAGCCGCTCAGCGAGACCAGCGCACCGTCGAGATTCCAGGTGGCGATCTCGACGGGGCCGAGCACCTGGTGCTTTCCGGCAGAGGTGAGGCTCAACACGATGAGGCCGGACCGGTTCCGCACACCGGATTGCGCGACATGCGTGGCGAAGTGCAGCACAGCCGGAGGGGCGTTGAGCTCGGCCTGCAGGCGCCGGCGGGAGGCAGCCTCGCCTTCGAGCAATACAGGCGACAGCGAACCATGCCAGGCGGCGGCGCAAGCGGCAGCTTCGCGGGCGCTGGCGGGGAGGCGCGCGAGCTGGAGATCGCCGGCCGTGGAGTTGCCAGCCAGAGCGGTGAAGAAGCCGAGAAAGGAGCGGGGGCGCGCGCCGGTCCAACGGGGATCGGCAACGTTGTAGACGGGATCGGCGACCCCCAGAAAACGGCCGGTGAAATTGGCCGCCAAGCCTGGCGGCGTCAACAGGCTGGCGCTGGAGACGATCTGCAAGGAATGCCGCTGGGCCAGGAACACAGGGCCGTGCGGGCCGGTTTCCACGACGAGCGCGGCGAACGGCAGATCGAACAACTGGGCATCCAATGCCAGCAGCCAGCGGGATTTTTGCTGGAACGAGGGATCCAACCGGCCGAATAGCGCGCGGTAGAGCCGCGCTCCGGAATCCTGATCCGGCCCACTCTGCCGGCGAATATCTTTGACAAAGCGGCTGACCAAAGCTCCGATCTCCGGACCGGCAGGCAGGCGATAGAGGGCGAAGCGTTCGCGGGAAACCGCCCAGAGGTAGGAATCGGGCGAGGCCAGATGACAAACAAAGAAAGCGGTATCCGGGCGAAGGGTGTGGCGGGTGCGCGCGAGCAGGCCAGGTATTTCCAGATCCAGATTCGCTCCGGCGCGGAATTCCAGCTGAACCAACTCTCCCCGCAACCGTTGCATGCGGGCGGCGGCGGAGCTTTCTGACGCAGGAGCTTGCCGGCCGCCCACCAAGTCGACTTCGGCGGACTCCAGACGTTGCAGCGTCTCCCAGTATGCCGGTGGCAGATTGCGGCGCCAATCGCGGGGCTCGGCCAGGAGCGCGCGCAGGCTGGAGGCGCGGTTGGCCTCGGCGGACTCGAAGGTTTCCTGGGCCAGCTCGGGACGATGCGTCCGGAAGTAGAGCTTATTCCCCGCTTCGACCAGCGCGCTATGCACCTTCTGCACGAAGCTTTCGGTGCTCACGCGGGTGGCATCATCGGGCAGGACATTACGGCGCCAGATGTGCGACAGGCGGGCCGAGATGCGGAGGTCGTCGAGAGCATCGGGGAGACGATCCTGCGCGAGGCGGACGCGTCCGCGCGCGAAATAGACCTCCCAGGTGGGACGCAATCCGCCGGGCCGGCGGGAGCACTCGACAGCCTCATCGAGGAGCCGGGAAGCGTGGCGCGCATCGCCCTCCTCAAGGCGCAGCATTCCGAGGTTGCGGTAAGAATACTCGATGCCACGCAAATGGTTCAATTTGCGGATGCGATAGGCCTCCATCAAAGCGCGCCCGGCCTGCGGAAGCTGCTGTTGGCCGAGATATTCAAAGCCCAGGTCGTCCCAGGCGTCCGCGCAGGTTTCGTCATCGGCGGCGGAGGCGATGGCCTGGCGGTAGAAAACCTTGGCTTCGGCCATGCGCTGCTGGTCGGCGTAGAGGCCGGCGAGGTGGATCAGGATGGAGGGCAAGCGGCGGGCGCGCTCCGCGCCGGCCAGCCGGACGGTGGCGCGTTCGGCGGATTCGATGGCTGCGTCCATCTGGCGGAGCTGAAGGTAGATGGAGGAGATGTTGATGTCCAATGTAGCGGCAGTGACGCTATCGCCGGAGGTTTCGGCCAGCCGGCGGGCTTCCGTATAAGCTTGGAGGGCATCCTGATATTGGTGCAGGGCAAACCGGCAGCCGCCCAGGTTCCCCAGGAATCGCGCGGCGATACGCGGCTCGCGCGCCGTAACTGCGTCGAGGTAGCCGCGCCGGGCGAGAGAGGCCGCGGAGTTGAAATCACCAGCGCGGAATGCCTTGGCGGATTGCTTGAGCTGAGCCGTAAGGAGATTGCGGCGGGCGGCCTGCGCGCGGGAAATGGACTGAGGTTTCGGCGCGGCAGGCGGAACGCGAATCAGGAGCGCTACCGCAATAGAGATTATGAATAATAACGAGACCAAGAATCTGGTCTTCATGGTTCGGCCCCACTCAGTGCAAATCGGGAATATTGCGGTCTGGTTTTCTTTGGGGGTATACTGCGGCAGCACCCCCCAAAGAATAATACCAGTATTTGTGTGATATTTCGCAAGCTTTTTTTGCTTAATTTTGGTTGACGCGCTGGGTTAAGCGCCGAATTTCATTTTGCTTTCGAACTACTAAAGCCAGAACCCGTCGAAAATAACAATAATCGGCGTGTGCACTAGCTGTGAGGTTCCGCCTATGCGAGAACCTTCCTTCGTCCACAAGATACAGGTGGGAGTGCGACGCTATGCCAGTCGCGCAGCGATAAGTCGTTCAGGGGGCACGCAGAAATTAATTGGAATGGTTGGTGACCGAACTGGAATGGGCCGCCGCGCGGCTGGGTTATATATTTAGCGCGGCGTTAGTTTGTCCAGTACTGCTACAACCGAAGGTATTTCGAATTAGGAACAGGAATATTACCAAGGGCGCAGGTCAGTCACGCTGGTGAACGTGCCGCCGCTGATAGCGGCGGATCCTAACGGCACGACCCCGGAAGGCATAGACGCGATGCCACATTCCACGTTGACGCCGCCGCTGGAGTTATAGCTCCCAGCGCAAACTTCGTCGGCGATGCCGAAGGTGGCGACGTTCTCCCGCAGATAGACGTAAACGCTGGAGGCGGTAAAGCTCACCCATTGCAACCATCCGCCGAGGCTGGCGGTGTAAGTAGTGGAGTTGTACGTGCGGCGGGCGATATTGGTGGAGCATCCGCTGCACACGGTGAGCTTGGTGCCGTCGCTCTGGCCAATGGCTACCGCAAAATCGCCGAGGTTACTGGTGTCGGTGGCCGGCCAGGGGCCGCTCAACTTGACGGTGCCGGTGAAGGCGTTGGTAAATGTCAGGTCCACCTGGTAACTGGAAGCGTCCACGGTCCAGGTGACCTGGTCGAGGGTGAGTTTGTTGCCGCTGGAATCGACGCACACCGCACCGATCATGGTGGAACTAATGAGGTGGGTGCTCTCGGGCACCGACAGGTAGGTGATGTTGCTGTACTGGTGCGACCATTTGGTCATGGCGCCGGACGGCAGAGCCGCGGCGAAACACACTGCTGAAAATAACCACGTCGTTTTACTCATCGCAAGGAACTCCTCTGGTAGCAAGAGTAGGCCGAGCGCGGAGAGATTCTCAGGAGAACTGGCTAGAAGGTATGCCGCAGGTAGGCTGAAATCAGGATAATCAGCAATCCGGAGATAGCGCATCCGCCCAGCAGGCGGCCGCGGTGCGCGGGATTCCTGGTGACCACCAGAATGCCCACGCCGAAGACGTGCGCCACCAGGAGCAGCTTGAAGCTGAGCAGGATGTAATAGCGCGGGTGATGGCCGGGATTGGTGGCCAGGTTGTAGCCGCCGGAGAGCAGCAGGGCGGCGATGGCGCCGAACACAAGGGGGCGGAAGAGCGCCGCGGCTTTAGCGGCCAGGGCCTCGCGCGCGTCAGCGGCCAGGGCGGCGCTGGCGGGAACCATGACCAGCGCGCCATAGAGCATACCGCCGACCAGCGTGGCGACTGAGGCGATATGCAACCAGCGCATGAGAATGCCAAGGGCGTCGAACATGCGTTGATTATACAATCGAAGTTATGGTGCACGAGATCCTGCCGGTTGGAATCCTGCAGTGCAACTGCTCGATTTTCGGCGACGAGCAGACGGGCGAGGCACTAGTGGTGGACCCGGGCGACAATCTGGCGGAGATCGAGCGCGTGCTGGCGCGCCACGGCCTGACGGTGAAGGCCATCGTGATCACGCACGCGCATATCGACCATATCGGCGGGGCGCACCAGTTGCATGCATCCACGGGCGCGCCGGTGTATATGAACGAGCAGGACGATAAACTGCAGGAGATGATGGATCTGCAAGCCGCGTGGATCGGGATGCGCACGCCGCCGCGCACCACGATCGACGCGCCGGCGCGGGACGGCGATATCCTGCGGGCGGCGGGCGGGGAGTTCCACGTAATGCACACGCCGGGGCACACGCCGGGAAGCATCAGCCTGTGGTTGCCTTCAGAGAAGAAGCTGGTGGCCGGCGATACCTTGTTTCGGGACAGCATCGGGCGTACGGATCTGCCGTTCGGCGATGGGGATCAGATTCTGCGGTCGATTCACGATAAGTATTTCGAGCTGCCGGACGAAACGGTGGTGGTGCCGGGGCACGGGGCGCTGACCACGCTGGGGCGCGAGAAGCAGTTCAACTATTTCCTGCAGGGAATGTAGATGCGGATGGACAGATTCGAGTGGCCGGTTTCGACGGAGCGGGAGCTGGAGCTGCTGCGCGAGGTGCTGGATAGCGGGCGGTGGGGCGGGCACAGCGATTTCGTGAAGCGGTTCGAGCGGGAGTTCGCGGCGTGGGCGCATTGCGCGCACGGGGTATCCGCAATGAACGGCACGGTGACGCTGGAGATGGCGCTGTGCGCGGCGGAGGTGGGTGCGGGCGATGAAGTGATCGTGCCGGCGATTTCGTTCGTTTCAACGGCCATGGCGGTTTCGCGGGTAGGGGCCACGCCGGTATTCGTGGATATCGAGCCATTGAGCTTCAACATGGACCCGGAGCGGGCGGCGGCGGCCATCACGCCGCGCACGAAAGCGGTTATCGCCGTGCATTTCGGCGGGGCCATGGCGGAAATGGAGCGGCTGGGACCGCTGGCGGCGGAGCATTCGCTGGCGCTGATCGAAGACGCGGCGCACGCGCACGGATCGGAGTGGAACGGCCGGCGCGCGGGCAGCCTGAGCCTG
>DATGGM010000122.1:0-34023 GCA_035308525.1 Bryobacteraceae bacterium | reverse complement strand
AATTGGGGCACACGCTGGTGGCGCGGCGATACGGCATCCGGACCACCGAGATCGTGATGTACCCGATCGGAGGAGTCTCGCGGCCGGAGCGCATGCCGAAGGGCCGCGAGGAGTTCTGGATCGCCATCAGCGGACCGTTGGTGAACGCGCTGATCGCCGCGGGACTGTTCGGATGGCTGGCCACCCGGCACCAATTCGTGCCGGTGGAACTGCTGCGCGATCCTACCGACGCCAACCTGGCGGAGCGCATCGCCACCGGCAATTTTCTGCTCTTCGCTTTCAACCTGCTGCCCGCGTATCCGATGGATGGCGGGCGGGTGCTGCGGTCGCTGCTGATGCTGTTCAAGCCGGAAGAAGAAGCCACCCGCATCGTGGCCAGCACCGGACAGGCGCTGGCGGCCTTGCTGGGGTTGTACGGCCTGCTGTATTCCAATTTTATCGTGGTGTTCGTGGCGATGTTCATCTATATCGGCGCGTCGCAGGAGGGCGCGGCGTTGCGCGGCCGGCTGCTGACCAGCGGAGTAGCGTTGCGCGCGGCCATGATCACCGACTTTCGCACGCTGGCGCACGGAGAGAGTATCCGGGACGCCGGCAACCTGCTGCTGGCCACGTCTCAGCACGATTTTCCGGTGATGCACGGAGACACGGTGCTGGGGCTTTTGACGCGCGCCGCGCTGCTGCGCGCCATGATGACCGACCCGGATGCCTACGTGGCGTCGGCCATGGACCGCAATCCCAAGCGGTACTCGCCGGACACGCCGCTCTCCGACGTGCTGGCGGACCTCTCGGGCCCGCAGGCCTGCGCGCTGGTGATGGAGGGAGAGAAGCTGGTGGGCCTGCTCACCTCGGAAAACGTCTCGTCGTTCATCCTGCTGCGGCAGGTATCCGTGCAGCAGCAGGCCCGGGCACAAGCGCGGTGACGCCGCGAAGCGCGGGCGCGGCGCACAGGGTGGTGCTGGTGGGCGCCGGATTCGGCGGATTGTACGCGGCGCAAGCGCTGCGCCGCGCCCCGGTGGATCTCACGGTAATCGACCGGCGCAACTTCCACCTGTTCCAGCCGCTGCTCTATCAAGTGGCCACGGGCGGCCTGTCACCGGGCGAGATCGCATCGCCGGTGCGACACGTATTGAGCAAACAGCGCAACGCGCGCGTTTGGCTGGCGGAGGTGGGGGATATCGACGCCGACCGGCGGGTAGTGGTGCTGGACGGCGGCGAGGCGGAATACGACACGCTGGTGCTGGCCAGCGGCTCGCACCATCATTATTTCGGCCACGAGGAGTGGGCGGCGCTGGCGCCGGGGCTGAAGTCCATTGAGGACGCCACGGAAATACGGCGGCGGATCCTGACGGCGTTCGAGAACGCGGAGCGTGAGACGGACGACGAGGAGCGGCGCGCGTGGCTGACATTCGTGATCGTAGGGGCTGGACCCACGGGCGTGGAACTGGCGGGCGCGCTGGGGGAGATCGCCAACGACACGCTGCGGCACGATTTTCGCCGCATCAACCCGCGCGAAGCGGCCATCCTGCTGGTGGAGGGCGCCGACCGGGTGCTGCCTACGTTCCCGCCGGATCTGTCCGCGAAGGCGGAGCGCGCCCTGCGCCAGCTGGGGGTGCGCACACGGACGGGCATCCAGGTGACGGATCTGGATGCCGGCGGGGCTACGGTGCGGCAGGGAGACATGGTGGAGCGGATTCACGCCAGGACCGTGTTGTGGGGCGCCGGCGTGGAAGCGTCGGAACTGGGAAAAATCCTGGCCGAGCGCGCGGGCGCGCCGCTCGACCGGTGCGGGCGCGTGATCGTGCAGCCGGATCTGACAGTGCCGGGGCATTCGGAGATCTTCGTGATCGGGGACCTGGCGAACTTCAGCCATCAGACGGGCGAGCCGCTGCCGGGGGTGGCGCCCGTGGCCATGGCAGAAGGCCGCTACGTGGCGCGCGTCATCCAGGCGCGGCTCCGGGGGGAGACCGCGGCGCCGTTCCATTATTTCGACAAAGGCATGTTGGCCACCATCGGACGCAACCAGGCGGTAGCGGCGTTCGGGCGGGTGCACATTTCCGGACCCATCGCGTGGTTTGTGTGGCTGTTCGTTCACCTGATGTACGTGGTGGAGTTCGACAACCGGCTGCTGGTGCTGATCGAATGGGTCTATGATTATGTCACGCGGAATCGCGGGGCGCGCTTGATCACCGGCGGGAGATAGCGGCGCGCGATATATATTAGAATCGACCTGAGGACTTCGATGCGATCCCTGGTAGTGATCCTGGCTGCGTTGTTGACGCTGGTTTCCTGCAGCCGGGACCCCAATGTGGCCAAGAAGCGGTATCTGGAAAACGGGAACAAGTACTTCGCGAAGGGCAAGTACAAGGAAGCTTCGATCATGTACCGCAATGCCCTGCAGAAGGACCAGCGGTACGGCATGGCTTATTACAAGCTGGCCCAGACCGATCTGAAGCTGGGACGCATTCCCAACGCCCTGGGCGAATTGCGGCGGGCGATCGAGCTGATACCCAAGAACCAGCCGGAGCACCTGGATTCCGAAGTCCACCTGGCCGAGATTTACCTGGCGTTCACCCGCGAGAGCCAGTACCTGGCGGAGGCGGAAAGCATCACCAAGGAACTCCTGCAGCGCGACCCGAATTCGCTCGACGGCCACCGCCTGACCGCGGATCTGGACATGGTGCGGGCGCAGAGCAGTTTCCGGGCGGGCCAGCCGGAAGAGGCCCAGGGCCTGCTGGACGGCGCCGTGGCGGAATACCGCAAGGCTCTTTCCCTGAAGGCGCCCACGGAGGCGCTGAAGATACAACTGGCGCGGGCGCTGGCCGCCAAGCGGCAGTTCCCCGAATCCGAGGGGATCTACAGGCAACTGATCAATCAGGACAAGACGTTTGTGCTGGCCTATAACGAGCTGTATCGCGTTTACGTGGTGCAGAACAAAATGGCGGAGGGGGAGCAGATCCTGAAAACGGGGGCCGCCAATAATCCGAAGCAATTGACTTTTCTGGTCGCGCTGGCCGGGCACTACTCGAGTATGAAGCAGCACCAGGAGATGGTCGCGGTGCTGAACCAGATCAAAGCCCACTCCAAGGATTTCGATCGCGCCTACCTGGTAGTGGGCGACTTCTATTTCCGCAACAACGATCTGGACGAAGCCTTCAGGCAATACAAGGAGGGCATGGGTGCGGATTCCAAGCAGAAGCCGACTTACCAGAAGCGCATGATCGAAGTGCTGATGCGCCAGAACCGGCGCGCGGAAGCGGCGGACATCGACGCGGCCATTCTGAAAGACAACCCCAAGGATTCCGACGCGCGGGGATTGCAGGCATCGCTGCTGCTGGACCGCGGCGATATCAACCGGGCGATTTCGGAATTGCAGGCGGTGGTGAACGCGGCGCCCGATAACTTCGTGGCGCGGTACAACCTGGGCCGGGCGCACGTGGCGCGAGGAGAGTGGGAACAGGCGCGGCAGCAGTTCACGGAAGCCATCCGGGAGCGGTCCGACTACCTGCCGGCGTACCTGGCGCTGGCGCAACTGCAGGTCATGCGGGACGATTACGACGCGGCCCTCAAGTCCGTGAGCCAGATTCTGGCGATCGACAAGCGCAACGGTCCGGCGCGCATGATCGAAGCGGCGGCTTTGCTGGGCGAGAAAAGATATGGCGACGCCCGCCAGTTGCTGGAAGCCATCCGGACAGCGAATCCCAAGGCCGCGGACATCGACTTCTCGCTGGGCATGGTGGCCTTAAAGGAGGGCAAGCTAAAGGACGCGGAAGACATCTTCCGTAAAGCCTTCGCAGCGGCCCCCGGGGACGCGCGGGGCCTGGTAGGACTGGTGGATACGCTGGCCGCGGAAGAGCATTTCGATCAGGCCATTCAATTCCTCCAATCGGAAATCGCCAAGACCCCCAACCGCCACGATCTGCGCATGACCCTGGGCAATGTGGCCGTGCGCGCCGGGAATTTCGACCTGGCGATCGCCCAGTTTCGCGCGGTTCTGGACGATCTGGACAAGAATTCCAGGGCGCGCGGCGAAGTGTATTTCCGGCTGGGCGTCGTTCTGCGCCGCAAGGGCGACCTGAACGGCGCGGTGGAGGCGCTGGCCAAGGCCCACGAGGTGTTGCCCTCGAATTCCATGGTGGTGGACGAGCTGGCTATCGCTTATCAAACCGCCGACCGGAAGGCCGAAGCGCGGCAGGCCTATGAGCAGGCCGTCAAATTGAATCCGCAAAATGGTTTCGCTCTGAACAACCTGGCCTTCCTGATGGCGGACGCGAGCGGCGGCGACCTGGATCAGGCGCTGACCTATGCGCAGCGCGCCAAGCAGGTATTCCCGAATCTGAATGAAGTGTCCGATACGCTGGGCTGGATCTATCTGAAGAAGAACATGAGCGACAACGCCATGGACATTTTCCAGTCGCTGGTGACCAGGTCGCCCAACAACGCCACGTTCCGCTTTCACCTGGGGATGGCGCTGGCGCAGAAGGGCGACAAGCCGAAGGCGATCAAGGAACTGCAGCAGGCCCTGCGATACAGCCCGCCCAAGGACGAAGAGAACAAGATCCGCGATCTGATTAATAAGCTGCAGGCATAGGGGAAGAAATTGGCCGCAGATTAACGCGGATGAACGCGGAACGCGGATAGAACTTAAGAGGGGACCACGATGGTTTTGTCGGATGTAGACATCAAGCGCTACATCGAGATGGGGAAGATCAAGATTGCTCCGGCTTTGCCGCCGGAGCAGTTCGGCAGTTGCTCGGTGGATTTCAGGCTGGGCAGCGAATTCAACGTATTCGAATACAGCCGCCATCCGTACATCGACCTGCGCGACCGCAGCAGCCTGCAGCAGATCATGCGCACCATCGAGGTGCCGGACGGCGAGCCGTTCGTGCTGCAGCCGCGCGATTTCGTGCTGGCGGTGACGCAGGAATCGCTGGAGCTGGACGCGGAAGTGCTGGGCCGGCTGGAAGGGCGCTCGAGCCTGGGCCGCATCGGGATTATCGTGCACGGCACGGCGGGGCTGTTCGATCCCGGATGGACGGGTAAAGCCACCCTGGAGCTGAGCAACCTGAGCCGCATGGCGGTCGCGCTATATCCGGGGATGCGCATCTGCTCATTCACGTTCGAACAGCTTTCGTCGCCATCGGCGGTGCCTTACAGCAAGAAACCAGGCAACAAGTATGCGGGGCAATTGCATCCTCTGGCCAGCCGGCTGGGCGCGGAAGCGCCGAAGTGACGTATGTAGGGTCAGCGCCTGCTGGCGTTTAACAAAACCGAAAGGCTGTTCGATCCCGCGTTGGCAGTGACCGGACCGGCCTGGCCGTCATTGTTGAAGCCGGCCGTGGCGATCCCGGATGGGTACTCGTTTTTGGCGTTCGTTTTGGGGGGCTACTCGTACCTCAAGGATATCGCCGGGTCCACGCGTGCGGCGCGTTGTGCCGGGATGTAACCCGCCAACATCGCGATCATGAGCCAGGCAAGCGCGGCACCGGCGAACGCAACCGGATCCAGCGGGCTCACGCCGTACAAGAAGCCGCGCAGCAGGCGCATGGTGGCGGCGCTCACTGCGAGCCCGGCGAGAATACCGGTTGCGGTCAATCGCAGACCGTGCGCCAGCACCATCCATTGGACGTCGCGTTTTTGTGCGCCGAGCGCCATTCGGACGCCGATCTCGCGGGTGCGTTGTGCCACGGTGTACGCGACCACTCCGTAAAGGCCGATGACGGACAGTGCTATTGCCAGCAGGCCGAAGGCGCCCAGCAAACTCGCTTGCCACCGGACGCGCCAAAGCGATAGCGTTACCAGATCTTCGAACGTCCGCAGTTCATAGATCCGCAGATTGGTTCCGCCGGTACGCGCCAGCCTGGTCAGGGATTCGCTAACGGCGTGGGGATCGCCGGCAGTCTGCACGATCAGCGCAAAGAACCCGTTCCACCAGACCTGATGCCGGGAGACATAGAAGAATGGCCGCGGGTCCTCGTCGAGCGCTCCGTATTTGCCGTCCCTCGCCACCGCGATAACCTGCGCCGGTACCCTGGCTTCCCCAGTTCCGCAGCCTAACCAGGCTACCTTGCCAATGGCATCCTGGCCAGGCCACCACCGTTTGGCCATAGTTTCATTGACGATGATCACGCGCGGCGACCGCGGCCGGTCGTAGCCGGCGAAGTTCCGTCCGTGCAGCAGCGGCACGCGCATCATCTCGAAGTAGTTGGGCTCGACGACGTTGATGTTGGCATGGGAGGCGGGCGAAGTGCGGTCCAGGGTGGCACAATCGCCGTCCATGAAGCCGAGCACATCAAACGATAACGTCGCGTCCCGGACACCTGGCAAGGCGCGCGCCTGGTCGAGAAGGCGGGTGAAAAGCCGGGTGGAGCTGTCCGGAGTGAAGTCGGGCTCCGGAGTGAAGAGGCGGATGTAGATCCGGTGGCCGGTGGCAAACCCCGGATCGATCCGGGCCGTGCGCTGGAGGGCGCGCAACAGCAACGCGGCGGCGATCAGTAGAACCAGGGAAAGCGCTACTTGGGCGGCCACGCAAACGTCCGGCTGCCGCATCCGGCGTTTTTGGCCGGACGGGACATCGGTTTTGAGGGCAGACAGCAGGTGGACCGAGGAGCCTGCCAGAGCGGGAGCCAGACCGAACAGCACGGCGCAAACCAGGGCGACGACTGCCGTGAAAGCGGCCACCCGCCAGTTCATTTCCAGGTAGATTCCCCGGATCACCGACTGGGGGATGGAGGCCGGAACCCAGGAGGAGAGAGCCCGGTCCGTCCAGTAGCCGAACAGGGTTCCCAGCACAGCGCCGCCCAGCGCCAGGACCAGGCTCTCGGCGAGACCCTGACGGACCAACCGGCTCCGCGAGGCTCCGAGCGAGCGCCGCACTGCCATCTCGCGCTGTCGGACGGCCGCCCGGGACAGGAGAAGATTAGCCACGTTGACGCACGCAATCAGAAGCACGATCACCACGACCGCAAGTAACAGGATGGCGATGGGACGCATGGTGCGGCGCGATTCCGGAGACACGATGCCACGAAATACCCGAACCGTCATAGGGGTTCCATAACGCTGGACGCGCGGGTATGCCTGACGTAGTTGGACATCCACGACTCTTATTTCCGCGGCCGCGCGCTCCACTGTCTGCTGAAGCGCAAGCCTCCCCACCAGAGCCACCGGCGGCCCCGGGCCGCGGGCAGCGCGGAGTTGCGGCTGGAAGACAGGGAAGGTCACCAGAGGCAGCCAGGCGTCGATCTCCATCGGAGGAGAGACCCCGCGAAAATCGTCCGGAGCCACGCCAATCACCCGATACGATTGATTTTCGATTCGTACGTTGCGGCCAATCACATTGGGATCACGGCGGAAGTGGGCTGTCCAGACGTGCCCGCTGATCACGACGGATGGCTCGGCGCCGGGCGACTCATCCGAAGCTAAAAACCATCGGCCTAGAGCAGGCTTGATCCGGAGAACATCGGCATAGTTCACGGAAACGGTCTCCGCGACGATGCCGAAATTCGCCCGTCCGACATCCATGAAGGTACCTCTCGCCTGCAGCGCCGCTACACCGCTGAAGGCACGCAGACCGCCGCGAAGGGCCCCATATTCCCGCCAGAACAGAGACATGCCGCCATCCCGATCTATTGCCACTACGCGATCGGGATGGGGAACCGGAAGCATCCGAAGATACATTCCGTCCAGGAGGCTGAAGACCGTGGAGTTGATGCCGATGCCGAGGGCCAGGCATAGGGTTGCCGCGACGGCGTATCCAGGATTGCGGCGAATGACGCGCGCGGCGTAGTGCAGATCGTGGCGGAAATCAGGAATGACGCGGCGGTAGGGGGACAGCAATACGCGGAAACAGCTCAGCACGCGCAGGAACCGCTCCGCGATTCGCGGCGGACGATCAAACATGCGATCCCCCTTTCACCTTCACCCCCTGCCACATGCGATGCAGCAATGACTTGGATCGGGCGAGCGCTTCCAGACCTTCCGGCAGCAGCCGAAAATATGGCTTGGACCGGTTGCTCGAACTCCCGCAGATGCTCCCACATGTTTGTTCCGCATTATAGGACAAATTCGCGAGGCTCGGGCATCTGAACAGGGCGTGCAGATTCGCGCGGGCGGACACGGCACTATTCCCAGCGAAACACCTTCGCTGAGAGTGCCGTGCAAATCGCAAATACGACCACAAGCGCGGCTACGTCGCCGATGTGCGCCGACCAGGCCTCGCCCTTCCAGATCCCCTGGAGCAGCGATACGGCATAAGTCAGCGGCAATACGTGCGCCACGGCGCGGAGCGCGGGCGGCATTGAGTCCAACGGCATGAACAACCCGCACACGGCGAGCATCGGATACAGAATGGCTGCACCGATAGGCTGCGCGAAGCGCGCCGTAGGCACGATGCTGGCGATCAGAAACCCGACCGAGAGGATACTCCATACGCTGATCAGCAGTGCGATCGCAAATCCGAATACGGGAACATGGACGTTGATCGGGTAATAGCGCTTGCCGGCCAGCACCATCAGGGCCATGCTGACCACTGTGAGCGCCAGTTTGACAAGCACGTGGGCGGTGAGAATGGTCTGGGGGCGGAGGGGTGTTGCGCGGAGCCGTCTAAGGATGCCGCCTTCCCGGTAAATCGAGATAATCGTGACCAACGACAAGACTCCGCTGAGTGCGATCAGCACCGACGCGAGGACTGGCAGCCCGACGCGCACGAACCCGGTGGCGGCGACGGAGCCTGGCATGAGCCGGCCGCCCAGTATCCGGCCGGCGACGACGAACACAATGACGGGGAAGAAGATCGAACCGAACGCGCCGAGCGGCTCGCGCAGGAAGATCTTCATCTCCAGCCAGGTCAGTTTCCAAAGTCCGCGGAACATGGCTTGTCTCTCCCGGGATTGCCTTACTAATCTCGAATGGAATGTCCGGTCAGCTTCAGAAAGACGTCCTCCAGATTAGGCAGAACCGTCCGAAAATCGGTGACTTTGATCTGGTTCTCGGACAGGCAACCGATCACTTCGCTCACGAAGTCGTCGCCTCGCCCTTGAATCGTGAATAGGGAATCTTGCCGCGTCACGAGATCCACGGATGGGATCCGGCGCAGGGGCTCCCCAGCGAGCGCATTGCCGGTGGCCAGCACGACGGTTCGTGAGGGGCAATGCCGCCCAACCAATTCCCCGGGGCTACCAATGTCGATAATTTTTCCGTGCTCGATGATGGCCACCCGGTCGCACAACCGCTCGGCCTCCTCCATCAGATGAGTGGTCATAAAAACCGTCTTGCCGTGATCGCGTATGCCGCGCACGAGGTCCCAGATGGCCCGGCGCGACTGCGGGTCGAGCCCGGTGGTCAGCTCATCCAGAAACACAACCTCCGGGTCATTGATCAGGGCCAGGGCGATGAACAGCCGCTGTTTTTGCCCGCCGGAGAGGGTCATGAACCAGGCGTTCCGTTTGCTCGAGAGGCCGAGTTGTTCGAGCAGCCGGCCGCCGTCCACCGGATTCGAATACAGTGAGGCCCACAGATCTACCGCCTCCCATACTTTGATCCTCTTCTGGAGCTGTGCTTGTTGGAGCTGCACCCCGATACGGTTCTGTAGCCGATACACGTCGCGGAAGGGATCCAGGCCGAGAATCGAGATCGCTCCGCGGTCCGGGCGGCGTACTCCTTCCACGCACTCCATGGTGGTGGTTTTTCCGGCGCCGTTGGGACCGATCAATCCGAAAATTTCGCCTTCACCGACTTCAAATGAAACGTCCGAGACGGCCACTGTCTTCCCGTACGTCTTGCGGATGCCCGAAACCTGGATGACCTTATGAGTCCCGGAGATGCCCATTGGTTGCCCGCCGGCGTGCTAATGGTTGGACTAGCGTGTTCCCGCGGTGCACCGAGAATATCATAGCGCCCGGGCGCCTGGAACCGGGTGGCGCACCCGGGTCACGCCGTTCGCCGGTGGACCGGCGCCGCGGGGCTTAGTAAAGTCACGGAATTATCTGGAAGACCGTACCGTTGGAGGCGATTCCACTGCCCAGGGTCACGCCGTAAAGCACTCCGGGGGAAGCGACTTGCGCGAGCAGTAAGTCCCGGACCCCAACGTCAGGCCGGGCCAGGACCCCGCAGGCGATTTGGCGAGCTTGTGGGCATGTCATTTTGAGCTATATAATGCCCGGTGATGAACCCCCTCGAAGGCAAGGTGGCGATCATTACAGGAGCGGCGCGCCTGCGCGGTATCGGTAGGGCCACAGCCGTGGCGCTTGCGGAAATGGGCGCCGACATCGTAGTAACGGGAACCGGACGCGATCCGGCCACGTTTCCCGAAGACGAGAAATCCTCAGGCTGGCGAGGCGTCGAAAGCACTGCCGCGCAGGTCCGAAAACTGGGACGCCGGTGCCTGCCCCTGACGGCGGATGCGTCGTCAAGCGGGGACGCCCGCCGGGTTGCATCCGAGACGTTGGCCGAGTTCAAGCGCATCGATATTCTTATAAACAATGCCGCGCTCGCGCGAGGCGCCGATCGGGTGCCCCTGACCGACCTAACCGAAGACGTCTGGAGGCGCGTGCTGGACGTCAAGTTGACCGGCAGCTTTCTCATGTGCCGCGCCGTTCTGCCCGCGCTGATTGGGCAGGGTGAGGGCGGGAGCATCGTCAACGTTTCTTCCATCGCCGGCAAGCGCGGCTCTCCGAATACGGCGGCCTACTGCGCCGCGAACGCCGGTCTCCAGGGGTTCACGCAGGCGCTCGCCATGGAGGTGGCTCCGCACAGGATTCGCGTGAATGCGGTTTGCCCAGGCTTAACCGCCACCTCCCGAATGGACAGCCTCACTAAAGAGGACTGGGACGCCTTTGTTCGCCAGAATGTTCCCCTGGGACGCGCGGCGGAAGATTACGAACCAGGACGCTTCATAGCCTGGCTGTGCGGCCCAGATGCATCATACGTCACTGGCCAGTCAATCAATTTCGACGGAGGCGTCGTGACGTGGTAACCCGCTGCCGGACGACGCCCGGCCGCTACCTGAGATCGAAACACGCCAGCGTCCGCTCATTCCGCACGTAGAGTTTTCCATTGGCGAGGGCCGGATAGGATCGCACGGTGGCGGGCAACAGCCGGGCGCGTGAGATCGGCCGGAACTCCCTGGGAGCCGCAAGCGCCACGATCAGCTCGCCGTCTTCCCGGACTAACAAAAGCTTGTCACCGGCCAAAGTGACCGTGCCGGCGCCGAAGTGGTCGACGTTCCACTGCACCTTCCCGGTTTTCAGCTCGATCGCCCGCAAGCTCTGGCCAAACTCCTGGCGGCCGTGATAGCCGTAGAGGTAGCCATCGCGGTACACGCTGCTTGCATAATGGTTCGAGAGGGCATCATCGGAATCCCAAAGCTGCTTCACCGACGCCCCATCGATTTGTAACAATGTTGCGCCGGTACCATAACTGGCGGAAAGAAACACCAGGTTGCCGATCACAAGAGGCGCCGCCGCGTTAACCGAAGCGTGGCTGCGCGAGCGCCGGGGGAACTGGAACCGGACTTTCCCGGTGGCAGGATCGACGTCCACCAGACCGGCGCGCGTCCAAAACAAGGCGTGGCGTACTCCGCCGATGGTGGCCACCACGGGCGCGGAGTAGCCGGCCTCGTCGTTGGTAGCCGTCCAGAGCACCTTGCCGGTGGCCGCATCGAACGCACCAATACCCGCTCCGTTTGGGCCGCCGATATTCATGAGCACGCGGCCGTCATCGACCAGGGGCGAGCAAGCGGCTCCGAAGAAGCCTTTCGGCGCATCGAACTTCTGCCGCGTATCCACGCTCCAGACGCGCTTGCCCGTGGAAAAATCGAGAGCCTGCAAAACACCCTCGGCTCCGAACGTGTAGATTCTTTCGCCTGCGACGGCCGGCGCCGCGCGCGGTCCCTCATCGAAGCCAAAATCATCGCGATAATCGGTCGGGTACCCGGCCGACCAGATGCGCTTTCCGGTGTCCTCCTCGAGCGACTCCACGATCGCCTGTTTTTCGCGCCGATGGAACAGAATGACCCGCCCGCGCGCCACGACAGGGGCGCTAAAACCCTGGCCCACGTCCACCTTCCAGCGCACTTCGAGCCCTGGTTTCGGCCATGCCGCGGGCAACTGGCCGGCATAAACGCCGTTGCGTCCCGGTCCCAGGAATTGGGGCCAATCCTGACCGTGGGCGGCCGGGCACGTCAGCAGGAAAAGTATCGAGACTGCCGTGATGCGATGCGCGGCTATTTGGACAGCGCGAGGAGCAATCACAGCGAAGTCATGTTGGAGCACGATAAACGAATCATGGCACAAGCGACGGGGCGCCAGAAACCGGCCGGTCAACAGGCCGCCCGAACCTGGTGGTTTGGTTTGACGGTAATTATTTCTGAACCGCGGTTGTCCGCCGGGTGAATTGGCTGTGGAGCTGATCCGGCTGCGTCAAAATCCTGCCGCTAAGCCGAGGGCCTTGCTTTAACGGAGAAAAATCCGCTGACATTCTCCCACAACAACTGGGGAAAGCTTTTGTCCAGGTAGGAGCGGATCGAAACGTAGCACTCATCGCAAGGGTTATGCCGGGCGAACTCGGCGATCATACGTCGGTGCTGTTCGAGCGGATAGCGATGAAACTGCATGGAGCAGGGCTGCAGGGCGCCATCGGCGGTGACCACCAGGAAGCGATGGCCCGCCGTGCAGCCGGGCATTCCGGAGTTCTCGAAGTAGCGGCGGGTAGCATCCAGGGTGCTCCGGCTATTGACGATCCAGTTGGTGGGATCGCGGCGCTGCTCCACACGGTCGAGGTGCCGGTGGAGCGCGGAAAGCTGTGCCGGCGAGGACGGGAGGAGATCCCGGCAACCGGTGCGGCGGGCAGAGTAGGCGCTGAAACAGAGGTTGACACCCCACTCGCGGGCCTTATCGGCGATGGCGTTGATCTCATGCAGGTTCTCGCTGGTGATGCAGGAGTTGAGCACGATATCGTCGTACCCGAGGCGCGCCACCCGGGGGATGAGGTCTTCCAGATGGCGGTAGAGTCCTGGATAGGAGCGGAAGTCGTCGTGCCGCTCGTCGGGGAAGTCCAGGCTGACGGAGAACTGGTCCACACCGGCCTCGCGCAGCTCGAGATACAACTCGGCAGTCATCAGGGACCAACTGGACACCAGTATGATGTACGGCAGGCCCGAGCCGTCTTGAATAGACCGGACAATTTCGACCAGGTCGGGCCGGAGCAGAGGCTCACCGCCGGAGACCTGCACTACGCAGGGACGCAACGCCCGCATGTAGCGGCGATACCCGGCGGGGAGAAGATTGCGCGATTCATCGCGCGGTCCGCCGTGATCGCAGTGCAGGCAGTTGCAGGTGCAGGAGTCGGTTACTTCGAAGGAGACCACCAGGGGGCGGCCGGCCAGCCAGTTGAGCGAGCCGCGCCCGATGACCTTGAGGGATTGTTGAAATGGGACCTTGCGCATAGGAATCAGACCACGTCGCAGCGGGAGGGATCGCAAACCGGCCGGGTGCAGGGGACGAGAGCCGGGGCTTCCGGCGAAACCAGGGCGAGGATGCAGCCGCTGTCGCCGGCGTCGCGGCCGGTGATGCGCCGTTCCAACAAATCGAGCACGGGGCGGAGCCAGGCGTGGCCCAGTCCCACGGCGGATTGAATCCAGGAGTAGGCGTCCAGGTCGTCGGCGGGAGCTCCCTGGCCCAGCAGGCTCATGACACCCAGGTTGGCGATGGCGTGGCTGTCGCCGCTGCCGGCGGCCTTGCGGTACCACTCCGCGGCGCGCGCGTAATTCACCGCGACTCCGCGGCCGGTGTGGTAGGACAGGCCGACCAGGAATTGGGCGCGCAGGCAGCCGGCCCGGGCGGCGCGCAGGAGGCTGGTGAAGGCTTCCGAGGCGTTCGGGCAATGCAGGGCGCGGTTGAAATCGGCCGCGGGATGATTGGGGCGCACAGGCGTCTGGTCCACGTCACAGCTCCAACAACGGTTAAACAGAGTCAAAACTATTCTATAGTGATTTGGCCGGAAAAACTATGCGCGCGCGGGATTATAATAGAGACTCTCACCTCTTGTTTAACCCGCGCAGATGCGGGCTATAGAGAGCACCGCCGATGCATAAAGCAGTCTTCCTCACACTGTGGCTGGCTGCCGGTTTCGCGCAGCAGTCCGTCCCCACTCTGGCCGTCGATGCCAGCGCCGGCCGCCACCCCATCAGCCCTTACATCTACGGCATCAACCAGTACTCCGACACGGGCCTGGCGTCCATAATGCACATCCCCTTGCGCCGATTCGGCGGCGATGCCACCACCAGCTACAACTGGAAAATCGACGTCAGCAACAGCGCCTCCGATTGGTACTTTGAGAACTACGCGCAAACCAGCGGCAGCCAATCCGCCCTACCCGACGGCGGGTCGTTCGACCTGCTGCACGAAGCCGACCTGCGAACCGGCACGCTCACGCTGGGCACCATTTCGCTGATGGACTGGACCCCGAAAGACGACGTCAGTTGCGGCTTCAGCGTGGCCAAGTATGGCGCCCAGCAGAAGGTGAACCCCTACAACCCGGATTGCGGCAATGGCATCCTGTTGAGCAACGGCCAGCAGATCCTCAACGATCCGCACGACGCTTATGAAACCATGGATCCGAACTATCCCCAATCGTGGGTGAGCGGCTATCTGGTTCCGAAATACGGCCCGGGCAACGCCGGCGGAGTGGCTCTGTGGAGCATGGACAACGAGCCTGAGTGGTGGTACGGCGTGCACATCGATATCTTTCAAGCCATGGGCACTTTCGACGACACGCTCAGGCGCAACCTGAAAATGGCGCAGGCAGTAAAAGCCGCGGATCCCACGGCGCTGGTCACCGGTCCGGTGCCTGCCGGTTGGATGGGCTACTTTTTCTCGCGAACCGACATGCAAAGCGGCTGGAGCACTTCGCCGTACCAGTATTGGGACAACCCCACCGATCAAGCCGCGCACGGCGGCCTGCCCTGGCTGGCCTATTACCTGCAGCAGATGAGTCAGTTCGAGCAGCAGCACGGCTACCGACTGCTCGACGTTCTGGACGTTCACGGCTACCTTGCGCCAGACTCGCTGACCGACACGCCCGGCGGCGCCGCCACCGAAGCCCTGCGCATGACTTCCACGCGTGCGCTGTGGGACCCCAACTACATCGTGCCCATGACCTCGGCGGGTGACAACTTCTACGACAATAGCGGCAACATGGTGGCGCCGCAACTGATCCCCCGCATGCATCAATGGGTCAATCAATACTATCCCGGCACCAGGCTCGGCATCACCGAATATTGGTGGCACGCGCTGGGCAGCATCACCGGCGCCATCGCGCAGGCCGACGTGCTGGGCATCTTCGGCCGGGAATCGTTGGACTACGGAACGCTCTGGGGACCGCCCGCGGCCACCGATCCCGGCGCCTTCGCGTTTAAGATCTTTCTGAATTACGATGGCAACGGCAGCCAGTTCGGCGACGAGAGCATCTCCGCCACCAGCGGCGATCCGGACACACTCTCCATCTTCGCCGCCCAGCGCATGGACTCGGCGTTGACGATCCTGGTACTCAACAAGACAACCAACGACATCAGCGACAGCATCAGCCTCGCCAACTTTACTCCCATGGGCACGGCGCAAGTGTGGCAATACGGCCAGTCGAATCTTTCCGGCATCGTGCGCCAGTCTCCCGATCTGAACCTGAGCGCCGGCAATTTGACCGCTACCTTCCCGGCCTATTCCATGACGCTGCTGGTGATCCCGCAGGCACAGAGCGCCATGAGCGTGGCGCAGCCGGTGATCTCGTCAGTCAAGAACGCCGCGTCCTACGACGCCACGGGTTTCTCGCCCGGCGAGATGGTAGCCCTGTTCGGACAAGGGCTGGGTCCGGCCACGGCGGTCTTCGGGCAGAGCAGTAATGGCGTGGTGGGCAACTCCATCGGCGGCGTGCAGGTATTCTTCAACGGCTTCGCGGCCCCTTTGATCTACGCGCAGAGCCAGCAGGTGAACGCCATCGTGCCGTATGAAGTAGCCGGCCAGCAAACCGTGAACGTGATGGCCGTATACCAGGGCAACGCGTCGGTCCCGCTCCAAATCCCGATCACGGCCGCCAGACCCGCCATTTTCTCCGTGCATTCCTCGGGCCAGGGTCCCGGAGCCATTCTGAACCAGGATTACACGCTCAACAGCGCGTCGAATCCCGCGGCGCGCGGACATTACGTGTTCATCTACGGCACAGGCGAAGGATTGACCACACCGCCAGGATTCGATGGCCGCATTTCCGGCACGCCATTGCCACGGGTGAACTACAAGTGTTCCGTCACAATCGGCGCCCAGGACGCGACCCTGAATTATTGCGGCGAGGCGCCGGGATTCGCCGCGGGCCTGGTACAGGTGAACGCCCAGATTCCCGAATCGGTCACGCCGGGCAGCGCCGTACCAATTACCATCACTATTAACGGAGTCGCCAGCCAAAGCGGCATAACTGTCGCGGTAAAGTAAATGCCGCCTGAGAAGAATGCGTTAACCTCGTAAACATGCGGCAAGTGCTTCTCCTGTTTGCATCGCTCCACTATGCGCAGTGCCAGACTATGGACTGTTCCTACAATGCCAGGACCCAAAGCAAGGCGGTAAGCGGACCCACCGGCGTAAGCGCAGTTCTCCAGGTGGACAGTGCGGACGACCACAGCAAGAACTCACATGATTGCATGGCTGAATACAGCCTGCTGATTACCTCTTCGGATGGCATGGGCGCCGACCATTTTTTCGCAAGCGACGGTGAGTGGGGGCGAAAACTCTCAGTTCACCTGGATGGTTTCTCGCGCGATGGGAAGCACATTTTCGGAATCATCTCCGAAGGCGGCAAATTCTCAATTGACATGGTTTTTGATTACGACAAGACCGCTCGCCACGCAGAAGTGATCAATGTTCAGCAGGGTCAAACGCATCTGAGAGCGGCAAAATGCGGCACGGCATACGCCGTGGCAGGCACTACCGGTGCTGGGGCAATTGTCCTCGAGCCGAATACCGCGGGTCACTGCCGGGTGGACCATCGCTGGCGGCTAGACCGCACAGGCAAGCTGGAGACCCTGGCAAACGAGGCGGCTGTTCTAGTCCTGTACAACGCGGGTGGGCACTGACGGGCTACCGTAGTGCTCTCAATGATGCTTCGGCTGATTACACTGATCGTCTCGATGGCCGCACTGGCGGCCGCTCAAGGCCCGCTGCGTTTCGAGCTAAAGCGGCTCGAGAAGAGGCCGGCGGGATGCACTCTGGTCTTCGAGTACCCCGAAATCATCTCGGCCGAAACGCCTCAGGCGCGGGACCGCATCAACGCGGGAATATTGCGCGTTCTGCTGCGCAGGAACGATTGGCCGGCCCCTGACTCCGGGTTTCCTTCGCTAAACGCATACGCGGACAACTTCATCAAGTTCTGTGGGGAGTTCCAAAAGAGAGCGGAAGGGCGCGCGCTGTACGCGTACAAGCTCGTTACCATTTTTCGCTATACGCCTCCCATCCTAAGCTTCAGATGTGAGGCGAGCGAGGACGGAGGTGGTGTCCACCCCTTCGGGACTACCTTCTACGTGAATTTCGAGAGCAGCACAGGAAAGGCCATCGCCCTGACCGATCTGGTGAAAGACGGCGCTCTTGCGAAACTCGAGGCCGTCGCGGAGGCAACTTTTCAGCGGGACCACAATTTGTCTCGAACCGGGAGCCTTTCCGAGCCCTACAGCTTTCCTGGCGGCCGCTTCAAGCTGAATGAAAATTTCGGCATTGGCGAAAAAGAGCTGGTGTTCCTCTTCAATACTTACGAAATTGGCCCCGGCGCCATGGGCGCCACGGAAATAAGCATCCCTTACCGGCAGGTAAGCAACCTGCTCAAGATCGATTCGGGCCCGTGGTGATGCCGACAACATCGGGGTTCTTCCTTGTCCCAAACTTCAAAGGCGCTATAATCGATCCCCGTTCCTACATCTTCTCCCCCGGCCCGCCGATAAATCTGATCACCGCGCGCCGCACCGGCGCCCGGGCTCACCGGTGGCCTGGTGCGGGTGAACGCCCGGATTCCCGAATCCGTCGCGCGCGCCACTCTTCCGCCGTAATCTCCCATACTTCGGTGAGCAGCCGGCCGCAAACATAGCCGCTCTCCCTGGTGACGACCACGCGCATGCCCTGCTTCTCGGAGATGCGGCGGGAGGCGGTGTTGGCCGCGGCCTTGGGCACGCGCAACAGCGGGAACCCGAGGGTCGTAAACCAGTAATCGGTCACCACCTCGGCGGCCTCGCTCATCAGGCCCTGCCCATGCCAGGGGAGGCCCAGCCAGAAGCCGCGATTGATCTCGTCGCTCTTCTGCAGGCTGATGGCGCCGATCACGCGGGCGGGATCGGACTTGAGGCGCAGGGTCCAGTGCCAGGCTTCTCCGCGCGCGGCCTGGGGCAGGGCCACGTCATGATAGAAGCGATACACGCCGTCCGGCGGAAACGGCCAGGCCACTTTGTCCGACAGGTGTTTCACCACTTCCCATTGCGCGAAGAGGGGCTGCGACTGCCCGGCATCGGCCAGTTCCAGCGGGCGCAGCCACAGCCGCGGCGTCTCCAATACCGGGGTCATGGCTCGATCTTCACCGTGGCGGCGAGGCGCTTGGGGGCGACCAGCCGGTAGCTGCAGGCGACCAGTTCGGCGACCTCCTCCCAGTCGATTTCGCCGACGTCCAGGCGCAGTCCCACCCAGCCCCTCGGTCCGATGTACGCGGGCATGTAGAAGCGCGCGGGCTGCGCGGCGATGAGGGCGGCATTATCTCCGGGAAATACTTTGCAGTTCACGGCGGCGATGCCATCGCCGTGATGGTTATCCAGGAAATAGGCGAAGGTTTTCTTGCGGACCAGGAAGCCGGCGTGCCGCGTGCCGAGGCGCCGGCGGGTGGCCTCGGGAAAGGCCAGGCAGATCCTGGTGAGACGGATCAGGCGGCGATCTTCGGCCTTACCCGAAACAGTAGATTTTGCCATCTTGCGAACCTATGACGATGCGGCCGGCGGCGATCGCGGGTGAAGCGGAGAGCGGCGCGCCGGCTTCGAACTCCCACAGCTTTTTGCCGGTGGCCAGATCCAGCACGTAGAAGCGGCCATCGTTGGAGCCGATATATACGCGCCCGCCGGCGATGGCCGGCGACGAATCCACGCGCGCCTTGGTGGGGAATTTCCAGATCACTTTCCCGGTTTTGGCGTTCAGGCAGTGCACCACTTTGTCGCGCCCTCCCAGAACGACGCGGTCACCCGACACGGCGGCGGAAGAATAGAACGGGAACTGGCGTTCGGGATTCTCATAGCGCCACGCAACTTTCTTGCGGCTGAGATCGGCGCCGGCCACATCGTTGTTGAACGTGCCGAAATATGCCCACTGTCCAGACATGGCGGGCGACGCGCCGGTATATCCGCCGGAACCGAACTGGAACATCTCTTTGCCATCGGAGATGCGCAGCCCGCGAAAGATCTCATCGCAACCCGCGATGTAGATCAGGCCGGCGGAAACTGCCGGCGTGGCGTGCACGTAGCTGCTGGTGGTGAACTTCCACAGCACCTTGCCATCCTTCACCGACAGGCAGTACAGGTTGCCGTCGTAGGAGCCAATGAAAATATGCCCGTCCGCGAAGACCGGCGAGGAACGGATTTCACTGTCGGTCTTGAAGGTCCACACCGGCTGGCCGTCCGCCGCGCGCACGGCATGCAGGGTGCCGGCGATGTCGCCGACGTAGACGACGCCGTCGTGGACCAGCGGCGAGGATTCGTCGATGCCGTCCTTGGCCTTATATTTCCAGCGCAGCTTTCCGGTGGCCAGATCGATGGCCAGCAGGTCCGCGGATTCGACCCCGACATAGACGGAGCCATCCGCGATGGCCGCGGAGGATTGAATGCCTTCGCCGGCATCGTAGGTCCACAGCAGTTTGAGGGTTGCGGGAGGCGCCACCGCGGTCACGCCGGTGAGTTGGGGATTGCCACGGAACTGCGGCCAGTCGTCCGCCGCGCTCAGGCATCCGGCAAGCAGGAGAATGGGCAGCAATCGCACGGCTAGCGCGCCTCGGAAGTTTTCCCGATGCGGTAGAGCCTGGAAGCCGTGCGCACGATCAGGCTCGACTGGTAGACGGCCGGCGTGGCCAGGGCCATTTCGTCGAGCGGGTTCCTGGCCAGCACTTTGAACTCGGGACCCGCCTGGATCACATAGGTGTCGCCGTCCTCGCTCAGCGCGAAGATCCTGCCGTTGTAGGCCCACGGCGAGGCGGTGAACGCCGCGCCCGCTTCGCTGATGCGCTGTTTGCCGTAGACCTCCTTGCCGGTGCGCGCGTCGCGGCAGGTGAGAAAGCCGTAATCCATCAGGGTGTAATAATTATCGCCGTAGACCAGCGGCGAGGGATTATACGGGCCGCCCTGGCGCTGATACCACGCCACGAATTCGTTGCTGGTTTCGTCGCCCTTCAGGCTGATATCACCGGACGCGCCGGGGCGCACGGCGAACACCGGCCGCACCTGATCGCCCACGTAGCCCGAGGTCACGTACAGCAGGCCGAACTTGGCGAACGGCGTGGGTATGGCGATGGACGACATGCCGCCCATCTCCCATAGGAGCTTGCCGTCCAGGTCATAGGAGCGCACGCGGCGGGTGCCGGCGGTCACGATTTCGGTACGCCGGCCGCTTTCCCAGACGAACGGCGTGGACCAGTTGCTGCCTTCGTCGCGGGCCACGCGCCAGACCTGTTTGCCGGTTTGCGCATCGAGCGCCTCCAGGAAGGACTGCTCCTCGTTGTCGTTGACGATGTAGAGCCGCCCCTGGTAGAGGACCGGCGAGGAGGCGGCGCCCCAGCCGTAGCGCATCTTGAATGGTCCGAGCGGCTGCGACCAGAGCAGCTTGCCGTCGCGGTCCAGGCAGAACACACCGACGCTGCCGAAGTAGGCATAGACGCGCTGGCCGTCGGTGACGGGAGTCTCGGAGGCAAAGCTGTTCTTGAGGTGCCGCGCGGGGGCCTTGCCGCGATGCACTTCGCGCTCCCAAAGGAGCTTGCCGGTTTTCCAGTCGACGCAGTAGACCATCCAGCGATGATCGTCGGGCGGCGGTGCTTCGCGGTTGCCGCCGAAGTACAAGCCTTTTTTGGGCGGCTCCTCGGGCGCGCCGGCCAGCACCGAGGTGAGAAAGATGCGATCGCCCGCGACCACCGGCGAGGACCAGCCGCGGCCGGGGATATCCAGCTTCCAGGCGACGTTGGCGGTGGCGCTCCAGGTATCCGGGAGGGGAGCGTCTTGCGCCACGCCGGCGGCGGGACCGCGGAATTGCATCCAGCCGTCGCCGGCGGCCAGACAGGAGCAAGTCAGCAGGGCCAAGACCAGCTGCTTCATTTTTTGATGTTGTAACAAAATAGATTGTCCTGTTCGCGCAGATACAGTCTGCCGTTAGCGATCACCGGCTGGCTCCAGGTGGGGAACGCGCCCTTGGGAATCTCGAAGCGCGAGACCTCATGGTAGCCCGCCGGGGTTGCCTCCACCAGCCCTACGACGCCATCTTCGCCGAGCGCATAGAGGTGCTTGTCCGCATAGATCAGCGAACCTTTGCCGACGCTGCGGTCGCGCCAGGCTACTTCGCCGGTCTGGAATTTCATGGCTGTGAGGATGCTGCTGGAGAATCCGTAGAGGTAATCGCCGATCAGCACCGAGGTGCTGTAGTGGTTCCGCATGTCGCGATTGAAGTACACTTCGGAGGCATTGCCCCCAGCCGCCACTTTCAACAGCACGCAGCCGGTGCCGTAATCGGACGAGAAAAAGACTTCGCCGTTATGCACGATGGGGGTGGCGATGTTGGCGGTGCCGTTGGCCACGCGCTCGTAGCGCCAGAGGAGCTTGCCGCTGCCGAAATCCAGGCCGATGGCCGCGTCGGCGGTGAGCACGGCCAGTTCCCGCGTGCCGCCCGCGTCGAACGCGATGGGCGAAGAATAACCCGCCGGGTCGCTTTGGGACTGCCACAGCGGCTTGCCGCTCATCTTGTCGAGCGCTACCACGGCGGCGCCGGGGCCGCCGGGCGTGACGATCACGCGATCGCCATCCACCAGGGGCGACTCGCTGATGCCCCAGTGCGGCACGTGGGCGTGGAAATGGTCCACGATGTTGAAACCCCAGAGGGTTTTGCCGGTGGCCGCTTCGAGACAAACCAGCATGCCGTCGGCGGCCAGCGCGTACACGCGGCCGCCATCCACCGTGGGGGTGCCGCGCGGCCCATATCCGCGCGATTCCTTGAAGGGGATGCCGGTGCGCGCGCGCCACACTTGCCTGCCGGTGGCGGCGTCGAAGGCCAGCACGAACTCCTCGTCGCCGTGCTGCCCCTGGATGAAGAGGCGGCCCTCGGCGATGGCGGATGAAGAGTAACCTTCACCCAGTCCCGGCACTTTCCAGACGAGCGGCGGACCGCCTTTCGGCCAGGAGTCCAGCAGACCGGTTTCCGTGGAGATTCCATCGCGGTTGGGTCCACGCCACTGGGGCCAGTCGGCGGCCCAGGCGAGAGAGCCGAGGAGCACAAACAAAAGGCGGACACCGCGGCATCTCAGCATGTGGAAAGGTTAGCACGGGCAGATGTCCTTTGTTAGACTCGGGGTTAGATTGTCAGAATCGCCAACCAGCACAAACGGCACGGGCGGGCACACGGGCGCCGGCATCCTGGTGGTGCGGCTGGGCGCCATGGGGGACATTATCCACGCGCTGCCGGCGGTGGCCTCGCTGAAGCACAGCTTTCCGGGGTCGCGTCTGATATGGGCCGTGGAGCCGCGCTGGTCGGCGCTGCTCGAGGGCAACCCATTCGTCGACGGCATGCTGCTGGTGGATCGCGCTACGCGGGCGGGGCTGGTGCGCGCCTGGCGCGAGCTGCGCTCCGAACGCATGGATTTCGCGGTGGACTTTCAGGGTCTGATCAAGTCCGCCCTGGTCACCTGCGTGGCGCGCACGGAGCGGATATACGGGTTCGCCCCATCGTTGGCGCGCGAGCCGCTGGCCGCGCTGTTCTATTCGGATAAGCTGCTGGCGCGCGCCGCGCACCGCGTGGATCGCAACCTGGAACTGGCGGCGGCCGCGGGCGCCACGACTACGCTGCATTCATTCCACCTGCCGCAGGGCCGCGCCGAAGGATCGCTGCCGGAGGCTTCGTTCGTTCTGGCCAGCCCGTTGAGCGGGTGGCCGGCCAAGCAGTGGCCCATGGAATACTACGGCCGGCTGGCGCGCTTGTGCCGCGATGCGGGTATCCCGCTGGTGCTCAATGGGCCGCCATCCGCTCAGAGCGCCCTGGCCGGGGTGCCTGAAGCCGTCGTGCACCTCTCATCGATCGAAGGGCTGATCGATGCGACCCGCCGCGCGGCGGCGGTGGTGGGGGTAGACAGCGGACCGCTGCACATGGCCGCGGCGCTGGGCAAACCCGGCGTGGCGATCTACGGGCCCACTGATCCGGCCCAAACCGGCCCGTACGGCAAGAGTTTAACCGTACTGCGCAGCTCCGGCGCGGTAACGTCGTACAAGCGCCGCAGCGCGATCGACGCCAGCATGCGCGCGATCGCGCCGGAAGCGGTGTTCGAGGCGCTGCAGACGGCGGATTGCCGGGCCTGAATCTTGTTCATGACGCGGTGGGTCAAGCAATATGCGGATTTCGTGGCGCGCCTGCGCGTGCCAGCCGGCTTCGTGCTGGTGGCCGCCTTCGCCTGGTTCTCGCACCCCGGCCAGCGGTCGCTCCGGTATGGCTTACCGGTGTCGCTGCTCGGACTGCTGCTGCGCGCGTGGGCGGCCGGTCATCTGGCCAAGAACCGGGCGCTGGCCAGCAGCGGACCTTACGCCTATACGCGCAATCCGCTCTATCTGGGCACGGCCCTGGTAGCCGCCGGCCTGGTGATCGCCTCGCGCAGCATGGGTCTGGGCGCACTCTTCGGGCTGGTGTTCGTGGGCGTCTACCTGCCTGTGATCCAGCTCGAGCAGCAGCACTTGCGCAGCCTGTTTCCGGACTACGCGGCCTACGCCGCGCGCGTGCCGGCGCTGCTCCCCCGCATGAGCCCGGCGGGAGAGCCGCGGGCGTTCCAGTGGTCGCTGTACCTGAAGAACCGCGAGTATCAGGCCGCGGCGGGGCTGCTCGCCGGTGCGCTGTTGTTGGTTTGGAAGGCTTCGGGTAAACTGTGAAGCATCGACATGGGCGTAACCGGCTGCGTACGGATCCTGTGGCTCGCGCTTCTGGGCGCCGCGGCCCTGCCGGCCGCGGACGCCGAACAGATTCGCAAGGCGGCGGCCAGTGTTGCACGCGATCTGGACGTGCAGCAGAAGCTCCCCAACGATTCCGACAGTACCGAAGCGGCGTCCGACGGCCGATCCGAAGTATGGTTTCCCGGATCGGAGGGCGGCCAAGGCGCTAGTGTTCCCGCCGCGGTGTGGAGCATTGTGCAGTGGGCCATGATCGCGATCGTGGTGGTTGCCGTGGCAGCCTGGCTGGGGATCTGGTTCACCGAATCCAGACAGCGCCGACAGGCGGTGGTTCCGGGCGTGAATGTCAAACCGGGTGAGCGCCAGGCCACGCTTCTCGATCCGGGGCAAGCCCTGGCCCTGGCCGATGAATGGGCGGCCGCGGGACGCTATGGCCCGGCAATGCACCAGGTGTGGCTGGCGGCGGCGGCCAGGCTGGCTCCGCGCCTGGACCACAACGCGCCGGATTCGCTGACCAGTTGGGAACTGCTGAATACCGTCAAGCTGCAGGCGGCCGAGCGGCAGGCATTGCGCAACGTGGTGGCGCGCGTGGACCGGGCGTGGTTCGGCGAGCAGCCCGCACGCCTGGAGGATTACCAGGCCGTGCGCGGAAGTTACCAGGCATTCGCCTCCGCCGCGGGGGCCGCGACTGCATGACATTGCCGCCGCGGCGCATTCTGACGGGCGTGCTGGTAGCGGCCGCGCTGTTGTTGACGCTACTCTCACCCAATGTGCGGCGCAGCGCCGCGGGACTGGCGCATCCGGACCCGGTAGGGCCCACCACCTACTCAAAGTCGGCGCTGGGGCACGCCGCTGTTTATCGCCTGCTGGCCACGCTGGATATCCCGGTCGCGGTAAGCGAGGCGGGATCCGGCGCGCACCTGGCGCCCGGCAACGTGCTGGTGATCGGGGAACCGCGCGCGGATGAGACGACGCTCGAGGAAGTACGTGCGATGCTCACCGCGGAGACGGTTTTGCTGGTGCTGCCGAAACACGCCGGCAAGGCCGATCCCAAGCGTCCGAACTGGATCGGCGAGGATCAGCTCGTGCCGGAGAGCACGGTCACCAAGCTGCTTCGCCTGGTGGATCCCTCGGGAGTGGTGTTGCGCCCAGGTCCGGCCGCGTCATGGGCAAGCAGTCTGGGCGCGGGAACGCCAGCAATACGCTCCCCACAGGTCTTCCGGAGCGCCCGGCTGCAGCCATTGCTGGCGTCCAATGCGGGCATGCTGATGGGAGAGCGCCGCGAGCATGGCCGCCGGCTGATCGTTTTATCCGACCCGGACCTGATCGAGAATCACTCGCTCGACCGCGGCGACAATGCGGTGCTGGCGGTCAGCATGATCGAACGGCTGCGCGCCGGCCGCGACGGGACCGTGATTTTCGACGAGTTCGTGCACGGATTCTCCCCGCACGCCTTTCATCTGTTGGGCATACTGTTCCAGTTTCCGTTCGTGCTGGTCACCATCCAGATGGGCCTGGCGGTCGCGCTGATGGCCTGGGCCGCAACCGCGCGCTTCGGAGTGCCCGCCACAGTAGAGCCGCCGATCGCCGCCGGCAAGCGCAGCCTGATCGAGGCGGGCGCGCGGCTGCTGGACCGCTGGGGCCACCCGGAACCGCTGGCCGAGAGCTATTTCAACGCCATGGTGCGGGATGCCGGACGGGAGCTGCGCGCGCCGCGCGGCCTGGATGTGCCCGGCCTGCTCGATTGGTTTGCCAAGACCGGCAGGCCGGCGCCGGCCGCCGCCGGTAAATCGCAAGCCCAACAAGTCTACACCTGGAGGAAGGAGTTGACCGGTGGATCCAGCAACTACGCGCAGCGTCGCTGACCAGATCAAAGAAGAGGTGCGCAAGGCGATTGTGGGCCAGGACGCGGCCATCGACCTGATGCTCACCAGCCTGCTGGCCGGCGGGCACATCCTGCTCGAAGGCGTGCCGGGCACCGCCAAGACGCTGCTCGCCCAGGCGTTCGCCGCCACGCTCGGCTTGCAGTTCGGGCGCATCCAGTTTACGCCCGACCTGATGCCGGGCGACCTGCTGGGAACCAATCTCTTCAACTTCCAGACCAACGAGTTCGTGCTCACCAAGGGCCCCATCTTCACGGAGGTGCTGCTGGCCGACGAGATCAACCGCACGCCGCCCAAAACGCAGTCGGCCCTGCTGGAGGCCATGAACGAGCGCTCGGTGACGATCGACGCGCGGCGGCACGCGTTGGGCGAAGCGTTCATGGTGATCGCCACGCAGAATCCCATCGAGCAGCAAGGCACCTACCCGCTGCCCGAGGCGCAGCTAGACCGCTTCCTGTTCAAGATCGTGGTGGATTACCCCGATCGCGACGCGGAGCTGGAGATCGTGCGCCGCCACGGCCACCAGTCGGTGATGCCGCACGTCTCCGATTTCGGATTGCGGGCAGTAGCGGCCGGCGAGGCGCTGCACGAGATGCGCGCGGCCGTGGCGGGCATCACGTTATCCGGCGAAGTGGTCGAATACATTGTGGACATCGTACGCAACACGCGCGCGAACCCCAGCCTGGAGGTAGGGGCGTCGCCGCGCGCGGCCACCATGCTGGCGGCGGCTTCGCGGGCGCGCGCTTTGCTCGAAGGCCGCGACTTTGTGATCCCCGACGATGTGAAGTTCCTGGTGCTGCCGGCGCTGCGCCATCGCCTGACCGCCACGGCCCGCGCCGATATCGAGGGCCTTACGGCGGACGGCATCCTGACGAACATGCTGGAAGCTACCGCGGCGCCGCGATGATCCGTCCCACGCGCAAGGCGGTGCTGCTGTTCGCGGGGGTGCTGCCCGTGCCGTGGCTGCTGCTGAGCTACCGGCCCGAATGGTGGCCGTTCGCCTTCGAGGGTAGCCTGCTGGTGCTGATCGGACTGGGGGTGGACGCCGTCTTGGCGCGGCCGCGCCGGCAAATTCAAGCGCGCGTGGATGCTCCCGAGATCGCCTACGTGGGCGACTCCATGCATGCCGCCATCACCCTGACGGGCAGCAGCGTTCCCGCGCAATACGAAATCGCACTGGACGTGCAGGCGGCCGTCCCCACCCGGGTGGCTGGATCCGCTGAGGCGGGCGGCGTGGCCATCCCGCTCCGGCAGCGCGGGCAACTGACCATCGAGTCGCTATGGATGCGCTGGCGCGGTCCGTTCGGCCTCATCGAAGAGACGCGGCGTTTTCCGGTCGATCGCAAAGTGGCGGTGGTGCCCAACACGCTGGCCCGCCGTGGCGAAGATCTCGCCCTGTACTTTCGCGATGCTTTATTCGGCGCAAAGGTGCAGCGCGGATGGGGCGAAGGATCCGAGTTCGAGTCGCTGCGCGAATACGCGCCGGGTCTCGATCCGCGCTTCATCGACTGGAAGCATTCCGCACGCCACCGCAAGATGCTGGTGCGCGAGTTTCGCGCCGAACGAAACCATCCCATCGTGCTGGCATTCGACACCGGGCACCTGATGCGCGAGCCGGTGGAGGAGGTGCCGCGGCTGGATCACGCGCTGGGGTCCGGCCTGCTGCTGGCGCGCGTGGCGCTGGGCGCGGGCGACCTGGTGGGTCTCTACGGTTTCGACAGCCGTACCCGCTACTACACGCCGCCGGTGCGCGGCACGCACACCTTCCGCCGCCTGCAGGAATCTTCGGCGGAGCTGCACTACAGCGCCGATGAGACCAACTTTACGCTGGGCATGGCGGAACTGCAAGCCCGGCTGCCGCGGCGGTCGCTGATCGTGCTGTTCACAGACTTCGTGGATACCATCACGGCGGAACTGCTGTTCGAAAACGTGCGCCGCCTGGTGAGCCGGCACCTGCTGGTTTTTGTCACGATACGCGATAACCTGCTGGCGGAGGTCTTCGACGGGTTTCCGGGGGACAACCGGCAGATCGCGCGGGCGGTGCTGGCCGACGATTTCCGGCGGGATCGCGGGGTGGTGCTGGAAAAACTGGAGCGGCTGGGCGTGCATTGCATCGACCTGCCGCCTTCCGAGGTGCCAGTGGCGTTGCTGAACCACTACCTGGTGATCAAGCAGCGGGGCCTGTTATGAGCGTGGTATCGCTCAAAAGCCGCGAGTTCCGCAAAGAGCGCGAGTCCGGCTGGCGCGAAATGGAAGAGTTGATTACGATCGCGCGGACCATGGGGATGCGCGCGCTCTCGAACGACGACCTGCTGCGCCTGCCCCTGCTGTACCGCGCGGTGCTGTCGTCGTTGTCGGTGGCCCGCAGCATCGCTCTGGACCGGGCGCTGGTGGCCTATCTGGATAACCTGGCACTACGCGCGTTTCTGGTCATCTACGCGCGGCCCATCTCCATCGGGCAGAGCATGCGCGAGTTTCTGATGGGGTCCCTGCCACGGGCCGTGCGCGGCATGCGCTGGCAGGTGGCCATCGCGCTGTTCGCGCTGCTGCTGGGCATCGCCTCCGGCTTCGCGCTGGTGAACCACGACGAAGGCTGGTTTCCGGTGATCGTTCCCGCCGGCATGGCGCAGGGGCGGGGGCCATCCAGCACCCGGCAGGAGTTGCTGCGGGTGCTCTCGGCGCAGCCGCAGGCCAGCGCCGCGCTGCTGACCATGGCGAATTTCCTGTTCTCGAACAACACGCTGGTGTCGCTTCTGATCTTTGGCATGGGCGTGCTGGCCGGCGTACCGACGCTGCTGCTGACGTTCGGAAACGGACTGGGGCTGGGAGCCTTTCTGGCTCTGCACTACCATCGGGGCCTGCTGGGAGAATTCGCCGGCTGGGTTTCCATCCACGGCGTCTCCGAGTTGGGCGCGATTGTGCTGTTCGCCGCCGCGGGCCTTAAGCTGGGCGAAGCGGTGCTCTCTCCGGGCGCCTACACACGCACGGACGCGCTGACGTTGAACGGTCCGGCGGCTGGAGAAGTTGCCGTGGGCGGTGTGCTGATGCTGCTGGTGGCGGCCGTGCTCGAAGGCGTGTTCCGGCAGGTAATCGGCAACACCAATGCGCGCCTTACGGTGGCGGTGGCCAGCCTGGTGCTTTGGACCGCATATTACGCGGGCGTGGGACGGTCCGCGGCCAAATGACCACCGCTGTCCAGTCCGCACGCTATCCGATGGGGCGCGTTACGCGGCGTGAGCGCCACCTGATGACGCCGGAAGGCGTGCCCCTGCGGATCGAACTGCCGGATCCCGGAGAGCGCTTCATCGCCTTCCTGGCCGACGTCTTCATCTCTTTTGCGGCCGCCGTGCTTATCCTGCTGGCGGGCTGGCTGGCGGCCGGAATGGCCGCGCACACCGGTCCGTTCGCCTTAACCATCCCGGCCACGCTGTTGATGGCTTTCCTGGCGCGCAACGCGTACTTCATTTTCTTCGAGCTGCGCTGGGCGGGGGCCACGCCGGGCAAGCGCATGATCGGGCTGCGAGTCGTCGACCGGCACGGCGGGCCGCTGCGGGCGGGCGCGGTGATTGCACGCAACCTCACGCGCCAGGCGGAGTTCTTCTTTCCCATCGAGCTGCTGCTCATCACCAAAGGGTGGCTGTGGTCGCCGCTGGATGTGGCTCTTTCCGGCTTGTGGCTGACCGCCATGTGCGCGCTGGTCCTGCGCACGCCCGACCGGCTGCGCGCGGGCGACCTGATCGGCGGCACGGTGGTGATCGTCCTGCCGAAGCGCGTGTTGTTGGAGGATCTGGCGCGCGAAACCACGCAATTCGAGTTTCTGCCACAGCATCTGGAAGCTTACGGCATCCATGAACTGCACGTGCTCGAGGAGGTGCTGCGGCAGCCGGATAACGCCGAAACAGGGCGCCTCAGACGCGATATCGTGCAACGGATTCAACGGCGCATCGGATGGGACCGCCCGGTGCCTGATGAGGACAACGAAACATTCCTGCGCGACTTCTACACGGCGCAGAGGGCGTTTTTGGAGAGACGCAAGAATATCGGGGAAGAACGCCGCGATAAGTTTTATCGGGAGTCGGAGAGATCCTAGTCTAATACAGGCGGCCTGAGAGGCCGCCGCAGGCCACGGGCCAGCCCACTAGTCGAACACGGCGGCGATCTCTTCAATGCCGATGCCTTCGTTCACGGCCCGCAGATCGTGATAGAGGATGGCCGTGAAGACGGCTCCGCAAGAGGTGGTGATCACGGTCCAGATCCACGAGGCAAGGGTATAAGGCAAAGCCGGCTGCAAGGGAAGGGCTGCCCGCAAGGCGGCCGCCACGGCCAGGTTGACCAGGAACAACGCAAACAGCACGCCCAGAATCGGCCACCAATGTCCCCTGGTGAGGTCCACGCTGCGGGATATGGATTGAATGGGGCCCAGCCGCTCCACGACGCAGGTGGGCAGCGCCACGCGGAACGCCGCCAAAGCCAACACGCCGGGAACCAGACACAGTATTAAGCCGAATCCCACGGCGAGCCCCATGAGCAGGGACAGAACTACCACCGGCAAGAATCTGGCCAGACCGCGCGCGAAGGATTCCTGGGCGCTCACGGTTTTGCCGCGCAGGTCTTGAAACGCTCCGAACACCACCGAAGCTTCGGCAAGCGCGGATACAAAGAGCTGCAGGAAAAGCACGCCCATGAAGATCAGCCAGGCCGACAGGCTGAATCCCGTGCGGGCCGTTACGTTTGGGATCAAGAAGGCGCTGGCCACCAGGGTGGGCACTTGCGCGAGTCCCACAATGAGGACGAAGGTCTGGAAATGCCGGGTCAGGACATTCCAGGACTTGACCAGCACGTCGCCCATACGGAATTCCACGGGGCGCTGGTAATTGATGATAGAAAGCGGGCTGCTCACACTAATGAGACAGTGTAGCGAAGTTTAGCGGATCTGTACCAGCCCGCCGGTATCCGGCTGCGGCGCGGCGGCGGCGTTAATGGTCTGCGGCGCGCGCCAGAAATCCATGTAGGAGATCTGGTGTACGCAGGCGACCGTGCAGCGCGGCGCGCAGGGTTTTTCAGTCAGGAACTCCCGCCGGATGTCATCCACCGTATACTCCGCGAGCGGCTTGGCGGGATATCCGCGCTGCTGCGAGCAATAGTGCACCAGCCCGTTCTCGCAGATGTACAGGTAGCGCGCGCCCGCCCGGCAGCGCCAGTGGTTTTCGCGGCCGTGCGCGATGTTGTCCTGGAAATAATTGATCTGCGCGTAGCTGCTCTTCTCCATGGCGCGCATGGTTGCGTAAACTTCGCGCTCCGCGGGGGCCAGCGGCTGTAATTGCCCGGTGCCGTCGTGAATGATGCCCACCGTGGAGGTGAAGCCCAATTCGATGGCGCGCTTGCCGACCGTCAGGGCATCCTGCGGGTCGCGAATGCCGCCGCCCACCACGGAATTGATATTCACGTGAAAGTCGGCGTGCTCGGCCAGCAGTTGCAGTTTCTTATCCAGTACCTTCAGGCTCTTCTTCGAGACATCATCCGGCATCACGTTGTCGATGCTGATCTGCAGGTGTTCCAGGCCGGCACGGTTGAGCCGATGGATGCGCCCGGCCGTCAGCAGGTACCCGTTGGTGATCATGCCGGCGATCATGCGATGAGCGCGGATGCGCTCGATGATCAGGTCGAGCTCGGGATGCAGCAACGGTTCGCCACCGCTGATGGTGGCGATGGTGGTACCCAGCTCGGCCAGACGGTCGATGCGCTGGTACATGGTTTCGAGCGGCACCGGTTTGGAGTGATCGTCGTATTCGTTGCAATAGGCGCACGCCAGATTGCAGCGACGCATGGGGATGATGTGGGCCAGGACGGGATGATCCGTCGAGCGCAGGCCTTTGTAGATCATGCGCAGCTCGCGCGCCCGCCGGTGAGCCGCATTCCAGGTCCTGCGCAATGCTTTATACCCGTCCGCCATATTGCAAACCTCCCATTAAACCACAGAAACCGGAGGAGTTCTGCGCCGGAAAGCCGATTGGACGGTTTCCCGGTTCGAACGGCGATTTCAGGGCGCCGAGGTGGGACAGGCCTCCCCGTGCGGCGCATGCTATCTTATGGAACTTGCCCGCCCCGCAGCTCCGCCGCCAGCTCGGATTGTTCGACGCCACCATGATCGTCATGGGCGGGATCGTGGGCTCCGGCATTTTCATCAATCCCTACGTGGTCGCCGGGGAGGTGCATACGCCGCTGCTGATCCTGGGCGTATGGCTGATCGGCGGGGCGCTGGCCATGGCCGGCGCGTTCATCTGGGCGGAACTGGCCACGCGCATGCCGGATTCCGGCGGCCAGTACCTGTACCTGCGCGAAGCCTATCATCCCTCGGTCGCATTCATTTATGGATGGGTGCTGCTGCTGGTCACGCAGACCGGCGGCATGGCCGCCGTGGCGGTCACCTTCGCCCGGTATTATCGCGAGATCACGGGAATGCACAGCGGCGACGGCCCCATCGCCGCGGCGGCGCTGCTGGGGCTGACGGCCATCAACTGCATGGGCGTGCGCGCGGGAAGCAACGTGCAAAGCGCCATGATGCTGATGAAGTCCGCCGCTATTGCCGCGTTGGTGGTGGCGGGCATCGTATGGGGCGGCGGTGTGGTGCATCCGCTGCCGCTGCTGGACCGGCCGGTGTCCTTCGGACTGGCGCGGGCCATCGGGGCGGCCATGATTCCGGTGGCGTTCGCGTACGGCGGATGGCAGACTTCCACATTCGTGGCCGGGGAGATGCGCGATCCGCGCCGCGACTTGTCGCGCGGCCTGGTGGCGGGCGTGATCGGTGTCATCCTGCTGTATCTGTCGGTGAACTTCGTATGCCTGCGGGTGCTCGGGCCGGCCGGGCTGGCGGCGTCCCACACGCCGGCGTCTTCGGTGATGCGCGCGGCGATGGGCGAGCGCGGCGCCGAGTTCCTGGCGGTGGGCATTGCCGTGTCGACGCTGGGTTTCCTGAGCCAGGGGATCCTGACGGCGCCGCGGGTCTACTACGCCATGGCGCGCGACGGGCTATTCTTCGAGCGCGTGGGGTGGCTGTCGCCGCGCACGGGCGCGCCGGTGGTGGCCATCGCGCTGCAAGGCGTTTTCGCTACGGTGATCGCGCTCTCGGGCCGCTACGAACAGATTCTGAATTATGTTGTCTCGGTGGATTTCATCTCGTTCGGGCTGACCGCCGCCGCGCTGTTCGTGTTCCGCCGGCGAGACGCGGCTGGTCCGGGCGCGGGAATATATCGCGCGCCGGGGCATCCTTATACGACCGCGGCGTTCGTGGCGACCTGCGCCGCCATCGTGGCCAGCACTATCGCCGCTTACCCGGCCCACAGCGCCGTCGGCCTGCTGATCCTGCTGACGGGCATTCCCGTATATTGGTACTGGAGCCGGCGCAAACGCCGAGCGCGATCATGAGACAAAGGCATTCCGACTACATGCACTGGGCGAAGACCCAGAGCCGCGCGCGCTTCAACCTGGCCACCAGCGGGGTGGGATCGTTTCCCCTGGCGGAACTGCCCGTCCAGCCCGCGCTCGAGATCAATGGCGATAGCACCTACGGCTACGCTCACCTGCAGGGCGCCATCGCCGCCAAGTGCGGCGTCGATCCGGATTGCGTGGTGGCGGCGGCGGGCACCTCCATGGCGAACCACCTGGCCATGGCGGCGCTGATCGATCCGGGCGACGAGGTGTTGATCGAGCACCCGGCATACGAGCTGCTCGTATCGGCGGCGCTGTTCCTGGGCGCCGACGTCAAGCGCTTCCCGCGCGCCGAGGAAAACGGCTACGCGCTGGACACCGCGGAGATCCGCCGCGTTCTCACGCCCAGAACAAAGCTGATTGTAGTGACCAATCTGCACAACCCCACGAGCGTGCTGGCGCCGGACGCGGTGCTGCGCGATATCGGCGAACTGGCGCGCAGCGTAGGGGCGCACGTGCTCGTCGACGAAGATC
>DATGGM010000121.1:0-2329 GCA_035308525.1 Bryobacteraceae bacterium | reverse complement strand
CACGGTGGGCAGCAGGCCGATGGTGTCGAGATAAACGCGGCGGATGAATTCGCGGTCCGAGCTCAGCGGCGCGGGCGTCATCTGCAGGCGGTAGAGCTTATCCCCGGCCAGCTCATCGATAAAATTTGCGGCGGTAACCGGCGCGCGCTGCCATTGCGGTGTCGTCACCACTCCGACTTGCACGGTAGCCACGCGTCCCATGCCGCGAGCCATCACCGTCGTCAGTCCGCGCGCGGTGGCGGTAACCATGCCGTCAGTGGCGACTTTCGCCAGCGCCTCGTCGCCCGAAACGTAGCGAACTTCCTTGGTCATGTCGCGCGTGGTGCCGTCGGAAAGCCGACCGATCGCGACGAGCCGCTGTGCGCGTCCTTGCTGCAGTATCGTTTCGGCGGGATAGAGTTCCAGGCGCGTTAACTGCGCGCCGCCTGAATCGAGCTTGGCGCCCTGCTTCAGCCAGTCCAGAATCGTCCGGTATTCGTCGGAATCTTTGGGGAGCACGCGCCCGCCGCCATGCGGAACCGCAAAGGAAGGCTTGCGCAGGATCAGGCTTTGCTCGGGATCCTGCAGATTCACGCGGCGTCCGTTGCCGGCTGTGACGATCATTTCGCGATCCGCCTGGATGTCGTAGCCGAACAGCGATAGCTTGAAGCCGGCCTGACCCGCCGGCGATCCGTGGCAGCCGGAGCCGTTGCAGCCCTTAATCGTGAGAATCGAAATGATGCCGGGAGAAAAATTGACGGTCATCTCGGCCGGGCGGTTTTCCACGCGGACCATCGAGACGTGTGTGACCTGGCCCCAGACAACTTTGATGTCAGCCTGGCCCGGAGATTTCGCGACCAACAATCCGTGCTCGCGATCCACCGCCACCACGTCGGGGCGCGAGGACGTAACCATGCACGCGGGCGAAGCCGTAAGATCGTCTTCCAGGTCTGCGCCATTCAAGCCGGTGACGAGGTAGCGCTGGGTCGCGCCCGGGCTGGCCAGAACGATGTTGGCCGGTTCCAGGCGCACCGATTTCCAGTCCATGCCGGCCCAAATCTGACCGGCCAGACACACCGCTACGAGGGTTGCGCGAAAGAGCCGCACTGCGTTCAGCGTATCACGGGCAACAGGGTCCCGGCTTTCGGCTAGAATCGAAGTTTCCCCGCCAAAATATGGCCAGCCGATTCCAGCCGCTTCGCCGTGAATTTCCGCCCATGCTGCGCCTTGCGGCCCCGCTGGTTCTGGCCGAAATCGGCTGGGTCATGATGGGTATCGTCGACGCCATGATGGTGGGGCGCGTGAGCCAGGCGGCTATGGGCGCGGTCGCGATCGGCTCGGGTCTTTTCTACGCCATTGCGATGTTCGGCGGTGGTCTGCTTATGGGACTGGACACGCTGGTGTCGCAGGCGTTCGGCGCGCGGCGTGTGGACGAGTGCCACCGCTCCATGATGAGCGGCCTGCATCTATGCGTGCCCCTTACGCCGCTGCTAATGGGCGCGGTCTGGCTGGCGGCGCCCCTGTTGCGCCGGATCGGCGTCCAATCGGACGTGTTGGCGGATGCGCGTCCCTACATTCACGCCGTTGCGTGGAGCACGCTCCCCCTGCTGCTGTATTTTGTGTTCCGCCGCTATCTGCAAGCCATGCATGTGGTGCGGCCGGTGACGTTTGCCCTGGTCAGCGCCAATCTGGTGAATCTGGCGGGCAACTGGATTCTGGTTTTCGGACATTTCGGCGCGCCCGCGATGGGAGCGGAGGGCTCGGGCTGGGCCACCTGCATCTCGCGGATTTATCTTGCTGCGGTATTGGCATGGAGTGTTTGGGATTACGATCGCCGCGATCAAACCGGCTTACTGGATACGTCGCTCCAGCCGGACTTCCCGCGCATCCGCCGCTTGTTGGCCCTGGGCCTCCCGGCCGCCTTGCAGTTTGCGCTGGAGTTTGGAGCCTTCGCAACAGCCACGGTCCTCATCGGAAAGCTGAGTACGGTCACTCTTGCCGCTCACCAGATCGCCCTGAACACAGCCAGTTTCACCTACATGGTGCCGCTCGGAATCAGTGCGGCGGCGGCCGTGCGAGTTGGCAATGCGCTGGGACGCGGCGACGTGCCCGAGGCCGGACATGCCGGCTGGAGCGCCATGGTGCTGGGAGCGGGATTCATGGGCTGCGCCGGTCTGTTCCTGCTGCTCGCTCCCGGCGTAATCGCGCGTACGTTTACCAACGACAGGGCGGTGATCGCGGCGTCTGCCTCGCTGCTGTTCGCGGCCGCCGTGTTTCAGCTCTTCGATGGATTGCAGACGGTGGCTACGGGAGCATTGCGGGGCGCCGGGGAAACCCGCCTGCCCATGGT